>DHNI01000143.1:12223-12639 GCA_002409455.1 Firmicutes bacterium UBA5420
GGTGGAATTGCTGACTCTGTAGCTAACCTTCAAGACGCTTTTGATGGTGAGACCTTTGAGATTGAAGAAATGTATCCGGCTTACAAAGCCGTTGCCGAGCTACAGGGAGAAAAGGGGGCCGTTCGCTCTACCCACTATGCTTTGGAAGCAGAGAAGATTCACGCCAAAATGTATGATGATGCAAAGAAGACAGTGATGGAGAAGAGTGATATCACCATCGGCACCATTCAAGTCTGTGATGTGTGCGGATACACCCATGAGGGCGATGCGCCTGACAAATGTCCTATCTGTAACGCTCCCAAGGCTAAGTTTTTGTCCTTTTAGCCGGTGAGAAATAGGAGACAAATTATGCAGACCTTTAACATCAAGTCGATCGTCCCACGCTAGCGGATGACGAGAGCGTTGTGGCGAAACTG
>DHNI01000143.1:12916-13300 GCA_002409455.1 Firmicutes bacterium UBA5420
AAAGGAATGAAAGCAATTGGCGGTAAATCAGGTGCAAAGCTATTCTAGGGGAACAATCTTGTTTTCGCCAGGCGATGCGGCTTTGGCCGTTTATGTTGTGTTAGAGGGCACCATTGTGGCCTCCAAGGGTGATGAGCAAGTGGCGTTGGGGGCAGGTGGAATTATAGGCGATGTGGCTTTCTTCACAGAAGGTACCCACACCTATCATGCTATTTGTGCCACCGAGGTGAAGACGCTTACGATTACGAAGGACAATGGCTCGCAGGTATTGTCTAGTCAGCCACGCATTGCCCTCTCTTTGTTATGCGAATTAGCCCACAAGGCCAAGGCTGATGAGCTGGTCTTTTTCCAGGGGATAGAAGAAAAGCCCGTAACCCAGGTAGA
>DHNI01000143.1:13632-20364 GCA_002409455.1 Firmicutes bacterium UBA5420
GAACCGAACTTTTTCTACATCTGGGTCTGCCCCAAGTGCTTGTTTGCCTATCCTGAGCGACAGTATAATAGGCTATCGCAGACAGCCATTGCCAAGGGGAGGGGGGCTTGGCAAGAAAACACTTCTACTAATTCGTTTGCTTTTGATACGCCCCGAACGATTGATCAGGTGATTACGTCGTATTATCTAGCCATGGCCAGTTTTGAGCGAGTGGGGGCCACTCTTGAGCAATGGGCCAATCTCTGGCTACGTTTGGTCTGGATCTACGAGGATTTAGGCCAAGATGAGCTGGCCCGAAACGCCGCTGAACAGGCCCAGAAATACTTTTCTGAAGCGATGTCCACTAAATCTCGAAGTTCGGCTGGTGATCAGGCACTTTATCTGGTCTTAGGTGAGCTCGCTCTGCGTCTTGGGGAGAGAGCTGACGCCTTTAAGAACTTCCGCGCAGCCACCACCATGAGCGGGGGCGACCCTCGTTACAAACGGATGGCCGCAGATCGCATTCAAGACTTGCGCGATCAGCGCGAAGGCTAGTGAGCTAGTTGCAGTAGAACTCTATACCTTCCGAGTCGATGTGGTTCTTCAACTCGCGGTTTTCCAAAGTTTCGTAGTGCACGACATCGAATTCAAATCGCTGGATCAGCCCTTCTTTTTCTAGCGTGTTTAATTCGTCATACTGCTCGACAGCTGTAGAGAGTTGTTTGTAAGCTCTCTCGAAATTCGCAAAACGCTGCCTCCATCTTGTATCTTTCTGGTTCATGGCGTTGACCCCCTTAGAGATGATATAAAGTCAAAAACCCTCCTGTAGGCTAAAAATCTCAGGAGGGCCAAGGAGTTTTCGATTATCGTGCGACTCCAAGATACGCTTCTTGCACTCTTTGATCCTCCAAGAGGGTTTTTCCTGGCCCCTCGAGCACCAACTGCCCCGTTTCTAACACATAGGCGTAATCCGCAATTTCTAAAGCCTTTCTAGCATTTTGCTCCACAAGCAAGATTGTGTTACCTCGCTCCCGGAGGATATCAATGATCTCGAATATGTCTTTTACCAAGAGGGGGGCCAAACCCAAGGAGGGTTCATCCATCATGAGAATCTTAGGGTTCACCATCAGAGCCCGCCCTACTGCGAGCATCTGCTGTTCGCCTCCAGAAAGGGTTCCAGCCTTTTGCCAGCTTCTCTCTTTGAGCCTGGGAAACGTGTCGTAGACGCTTTTTATGTCATTGGCTATAGCTTTTTGGTCTGACCGGGTATAAGCACCCAAGATGAGATTTTCTTCTACGGTGAGGTCAGCAAATACCCTTCTGCCTTCTGGCACCATGGCAATTCCTCGGGCCACAATATCCTTGGTTGGCAAATTGGTAAAGTCCTCGCCTTTATACAAAACCCTGCCGCCCGATTTTGCCACCAGGCCCATTATCGCCCTGAGAGTAGAAGACTTCCCGGCTCCATTGGCACCAATTAGCGTCACGATCTGGTTTTCTTCGATTGTAAGGTTAATTCCTCTTAGGGCAGTGATACCACCGTAGTTGACGTGTAAATCGATGATTTCCAGCATTAACCCACCCCCAAATAGGCTTCCACAACTTTTTCATTGCTTTGAATCTCGTGTGGGTTGCCTTCCGCAATTAAAACTCCATGATCGAGAACATAGATTTTCTCGCTGATCTCCATGATCACATCCATGTGGTGCTCAATCAAAAAGATCGTGAGATCAAATTCTTGCTTAATCTCTCGGATAAACTGAATGAGTTCCCTGGTTTCTTGGGGATTCATGCCCGCCGCGGGCTCGTCAAGCAGTAACAACGTTGGATTCGTAGCTAGCGCCCGGGCAATCTCTAATCTTCTTTGCATTCCGTAAGGTAGGGAAGAAGCTTTCTCATCTCTCGTATCTTGAAGCCCAATTTTCTCCAGTAAATAAAGAGATTTCTCATACAACTTTTTCTCTTCAGCAACATAATGGGGAAGCCTTAGTACAGTGGAAAAGACGTCAGATTTTACTCTCAAGTGGTTTCCAATGAAGACGTTTTCTAGCACCGATAACTCGCCAAACAGCCTAATATTCTGGAACGTTCGGCACACTCCGAGTTTTGCAATCGTATCAGGACTGAGGCCCGCTAATGGATGTTGTTCTTTACCAGTTGGGCTAAATATGATTTGGCCTGCCGTAGGTCTATATACACCTGTGATTACGTTGAAGATCGTCGTCTTCCCGGCCCCGTTGGGGCCAATCAAGCCCACGATTTGTCCTTTTTCTATTTCCGCATTGAAATTATTACAGGCTACAACTCCACCAAATCGCATGTGCAAATTTTCAATTTTTAACATAGGTCAACTCACGCCCTTTTGCCCTTTTCAGAAGCCCTTTTTCACGGACGATGACCGCGAAAATTAGGATGATTGAAAAGACGACCATTCTCATTCCTGGTATCCCCTTAAGCTGCACGAAACCGAGATCAATCGATTCATCCAAGAATCTTAGCGCTTCCATCATAACGGTCACTATGACGGCGGAAATGACGGTACCCCCTATCTTACCTAAGCCACCTAACACCACAATGAGCAAGATATTGAATGTGAGGGTGATCCGAAACATGTTGGGGTCGATGGTGCCAAGTAGAGCCGCCATAAGTCCTCCGGCTACCCCAGCGAAAAAGCAACCAAAGGCAAAACTCATGACCTTATGCTTAAAAAGGCTAATACCCATGGCCCTAGCCGCAACTTCATCTTCTCTAATGGCCAAAAAGGCCTTACCGTACGTGCCCTTCATTAAAAATGAGATAAACCAAATCGTAATTAGGGCAACGCCCCAACTCCACCAGGTGTTTGTGTAGTTTGGTATCCCTTTCAGACCCAGAGCACCATTGGTTAAGGATTGCGTGTTGGTGAATACCACCCTAATGATCTCTGCAAAGCCTAGTGTTGCAATAGCCAGGTAGTCATCTGTTAGTCTCAAAACGGGAGCACCAATCAACACACCAAAAAATGCTGCTATGAGCCCAGCAGCGAATAGGGCGGGAAGGAAGCCCCATTCCACCTGAGCCAGGAACGGCACGATTGGTTGCATGAAAAAGTTCATCTCTTTCATGGAAACCGGCATCGTAAGTATGCCTACAGTATAGGCACCAATGGCCATAAATCCAGCATGTCCCAAGGAGAACATTCCAGTCATGCCATTGATTAAGTTCATGCTGAGGCCTAACGTGACATAAATACCGGAAAGATTAATGATTCTCACTTGGTAGGCATCTAGAAACCTGTTTGCCAGGAATAGCCCTAGGATCGTTAGCGCAAGGATGATTAGGGTAACATGCGTCTTGCTTTTCTCCCTCATGGTTTACACCTTCCTGCAGTTTTTTCCCGAAGTACTAAACCTTTTCTGTTACTTTGTCACCCATTAAGCCGGAAGGCTTAACTAAGAGAATGATAATCAAAAGTACAAAGGCGAAAGCATCTCTGTATCCCGACAATCTCGGAAGGAAAGCAACGAGCATAATCTCCCCAAGTCCCAAGATAAATCCGCCCATTACTGCTCCTGTAATGTTCCCAATACCTCCCACAACTGCAGCGATGAAGCTCTTTAGTCCAGGCATGCTACCCATCAATGGCATGAGCTGCGGGTATCTGGATCCCCAGAGGATTCCTCCGATAGCGGCCAAAAAGGAACCCATAAAAAACGTGATGGAAATAATCTTGTTTATATCGATTCCCATCAAACTCGCAGTTTCATAGTCTTTGGAAAGTGCTCGCATGGCCAATCCTGTCTTGGTTCTGGTTGTGAAATAGGTGAGTGCTATGAGTAGTAGTATGGTTACGGCGGGGATGATAAAGGTGACAATATTAATGGATACGCCTCCAAGCCTGATCACGCGGTTGAGCATTTGAGGAACGGGGAAGGCTCGAGGCCTTCCCCCAAAAATGACGATCCCCAAGTTCTGCAGAAGAAAGGAGGCGCCTATTGCTGAAATTAGAATTGTAATCCTGGCAGAGCCCCGTAATGGTTTATAGGCAACTCGTTCCAAAAGTATGCCGATTAATCCGGTCAATACCGGGGCGAGCAGAAACACCAACCACCAGGGAAGTGCCGTGTAGACTACTCCATAGTACGTGAGATACACACCAAGCATGAATATGTCGCCGTGGGCAAAGTTGATTAGCCGCAAAATCCCGTACACCATGGTGTAGCCTATGGCAATCAACGCATATAAACTACCCAGCGAAATGCCGTTGGTCAAGTGTTGAAGGAAAATCGATACGTCCCCCACGTCAGGTCCTCCTAATGTTCAAATTGGTTAAAACGGCTCGACTGTCGTTAGATAGATGAATTTTCCATCATCTACTTGGTTGATAACGGCAGATTTAACGGCATCACCGTTGACGTCTAAAGTAATCACTCCTGTGGCGCCCACAAATCCTGTTGTTTCGGCTAGACCATCTCGAATAGCCTGCGAATCAGCAGAGCCCGCTTTTTCGATGACATCTAGAATCAGCATATATGCATCGTAACCTAGGGCTGCGAATGCATTTGCTTCGCGTCCAAATTTCTCTCTGTACGCAGCCAAGAATATTTCTGATTCTTCGGTAACTGGCGCTTCAGCGGTGAAGTGCGTGCTAAATACCGCTCCTTCCACTGCTACGCCGCCGATTGATAAGAACTCTGGCGCTTCCCAAGTGTCTCCACCAAGGAAGGGAACATCAATGCCGAGCTCTCGAGCTTGCCTAATCAACAAAGCCGATTCACCATAGTTACCTGGTGCAAAGACGATATCTGGATTCTTGTTCTTTACATTAGTCAACTGGGCTGTGAAGTCTTGATCCCCTGTGTTGTAAGAGGACATTTCGACTATACTACCTTGGTCACCAGTTAATTCTCTAAAGGCATCAACAAAGTACTTGCTTAGTCCTACCGAATAGTCTTGGGTGACGTCTTGAATCACGGCTGCAGTCTTGGCACCCAACTCATTTACTGCATAATTTGCCATTACAGTTCCTTGGAAAGGATCGATGAAACACACTCTAAAATAATAAGGGTTGTTCAGTGTGACTAGGGGGTTTGTTGGCGAGCACCCTACTGTAGGTACTTGTGCCTTATTGACAATGTCCCCTGCAGCCATAGACAATGAGCTACCATAGCTTCCGATAATGGCCACTACTTTGTCTTTCTCAATCAGCCTAGAAACAGCATTGGCCGCTTCTACTTTATCCGATTTGTTGTCAACTACAATAATCTCTACTTTGTTTCCTAATACTTCCCCTTTGAGTTCGAGGGCCAATTCAATTCCTTCGACAGTCATCTCGCCCCCTGCGGCGTTAGGCCCTGTCATTGGCTCAAAGACACCGATTTTGATTACCTCAGCAGAAACAGACGACGCAATAGCCAACATTAATACCAGCAACAACAATCCAATCGTTCTCTTCATACATGTTCCCCCTTTGATAGAATTGAAAAACACCCGCTCCCACGAACACTGCGCGTCTCTCAACAGAAAAAGGGCATCCACTAATGTGTTGGTAATAGTTAATGTTGTAATGTTCTGTTAAACAAAGTATATATAATCAATGAAAAACTGTCAACTACGCTGGGGGGTTGCGCTACGCTTTCCGTTCCTTAAATAGCTAGTGGGAGGGTTTTTGTTCTGTTTCTGGAATTAAAGATGCATACAAGATGTTGAAATGGGGCTAACCTTGATGAATAGAATAGATAGCCATGGGGCCTCCGAAGAGTTAATCGGCAAGAATGGCATGGCCATCTTGTACTTTGGAAACGCAGACTGCGGTGTCTGTAGAGACATGATGCCCAAGGTGGACAAGCTACTTGCGGAATACCCGAACATGGAAGGGGCCTATATCGATGCTAGTGCATCTCCAGAATTGTCCGCGATGTATAGCGTTTTTACGTTACCTGCCATTTTGGTTTTTGCTGAAGGCAAAGAAGTGATCAGGGAAGCTCGGCACATGAGTTTTCTAGATCTAGGCGAGAGGATAGAGAGATACTATAATCTGCTGTTTGGATGAGGTGCGTTTTGTGCGGAAGTGGCTTGAAGTTTAAGAAATGCTGTCTACTTCGCGATTATGCATCCGGCTACTCCCCTGAGTTGATAAAGGAGGCCAGGGAACGCCTGGGAGATGACAAGCTTCTATTGTATGAATCCCCCAGTGATGAGAAGATGTCCCAGGTTTTACTCGATTTTATCGATCCCGTTCTGGGCATGTTCCCTGAGATAATTCACAATAAACAAAGAGCAGAAGCACTAATTAGCCTTGCCTGTATTGCCTGGAATATGGCCTTGGTCCCCAAAGAGGATCGAGGAAGAGTGTGGCGGAGGAGAAATAGAGCGTGAATGACAAACAACTAGTTGGTAAAGTGCACTCTGCAATGTATCACCAATGCATAAGATGCGGGTTTTCTACGCCAGTTGATGTTCTTATGGATATTGGGGTCTTGCCCAAGCAAAAATACGAGGATTGGAGATTTGGCCGCGTTGATTATCTAGAGAGGGTATGCACGGTTAACCTTGGTAAGCTCTCTTTCATCATGCGCCAAATACGGGTATATGCGCAGCAAAATGGCCTTAAGCCTTCCTTTTGTTTTTACAAACAATGGGGTGGAAAAAAGAAAGGTGGCCAGACCCCAAGACAGCTACGCTTTAGCAAAAGTGGGGCCCAAAACGTCGAAAGATGGTATGCTACTCATTTTGTTGATCCGAAGCGGATTGCTGAGCTAAAGGCCTTGGAGC
>DHNI01000118.1:0-25966 GCA_002409455.1 Firmicutes bacterium UBA5420
TTTACCGGGCTTTACCAAGGCAAACCTGTGTCTGTACAAGGCCATGGTATGGGAATGCCTTCCATTGGAATTTACACCTATGAGCTGTATAATATGTATGATGTAGACAACATCATTCGTATTGGTTCCGCCGGTGCCATCCGGGAGGATGTCAAGATCATGGATCTGATCTTTGGTATGGGTGCCTGCACCGACTCGAATTACGCCTATCAATATGGCATGCCAGGAACCTACGCCCCCATCGCCACCTATGAGCTTTTGGAAAAGGCCGTGGAACTAGCCAAAGAAAAAGGGCAGAAGTACTTTGTAGGTAACATCTTGTCCGCGGATATCTTTTATAATCCCCTTGGCAGCACACCTTGGAAAGAGATGGGTGTTCTTGCTGTGGAAATGGAAGCGGCAGCCCTATACATGAATGCAGCTCAAGCCAAGAAAAATGCCCTATGTATGCTCACGATCTCCGATGAACTCCACAGCGGGAAAGAACTACCTGCCCATGATCGTCAAGTAAGCTTTAAAAAAATGATGGAGATCGCCTTAGAACTGGCTATTTGTCTTTAGATCATTAGAAAAACAAGCCCAACCCCCTTGGGTTGGGTTATTTTATTATTCTGGAGGTTCCCATGAAAAGACCCTTTGTAGATGCCAAAACACTTCGCAACATTGTAGCAGAGTATCCCACCCCCTTTCATCTTTACGATGAACAGGGTATTCGCGAAAACGCCCGCAGGCTTCACCAGGCCTTTGCCTGGAACCCGGGGTTCAAGGAGTATTTTGCAGTAAAGGCGACTCCCAATCCGGCCATCCTTGAGATTCTCCGAGAGGAAGGCTGTGGAGTTGATTGCGCAACGTTGACGGAGCTCTTACTCGCGGAATCTTTGGGGTTTTCGGGCCAGGAGATTATGTTTTCGTCGAACATGACTCCCCTAGAAGATTTTGAGCTAGCCCATAAGCTCGGGGCGATCATCAACCTTGATGACCTTACCGATGTGGAATACATCAAACGACTTCCGAGCATTCCTGAAACGATCTGTTTACGTTATAATCCAGGCGGCAACTTTTCTATTAGTAACGAAATCATGGACACCCCAGGGGAGGCCAAGTATGGTATGACTCGCCCCCAGCTCAACCAGGCCATCGAGAAATTGCTTGAGCTTGGAGTCCGTGAGTTTGGCTTGCACGCCTTTTTAGCTAGCAATACCAGGGCAAACGACTACTACCCTACCTTAGCTAAGATCCTCTTTGAGCTAGTGCGAGATCTCCACGCCGAAACAGGAGCCCACTTCGCCTTTGTAAATCTCTCTGGCGGCATCGGCGTTCCTTACCATCCGAGCCAAGAGCCGGCAGATATTATGGTAATCGGCGCTGGCGTCGAGGAAGCATTCGATGACGTTCTCGTGCCCGCGGGCCTAGGCCACCTAGCCATCATGGCTGAACTAGGGCGCTTTATGCTCGCACCCTATGGTCATTTGATTGCAACCGCAATTCGCCGCAAAGAGATCTATAAGAACTACATCGGCCTTGACGCCTCTGCAGCCAACCTTATGCGTCCCGCCATGTATGGATCCTATCATCACATTACGATCTCTGGAAAAGAGGATTGCCCCCCTGATCACATCTATGATGTGGTGGGCGGGCTATGTGAGAACAACGATAAATTCGCCATAAATAGGCACCTACCAGAAATTGAACTAGGAGACATAGTCATCATTCATGATACAGGTGCCCACGGTTTTTCTATGGGTTATAATTATAATGGGAAACTTCGATCAGCGGAAGTCTTGCTCAAGGCCGACGGAAGTTGCGAACTGATTCGCCGGGCCGAAACTCCCGCAGACTATTTCGCCACCCTGAAGCTGCCGGTGCGATCATCAAGCCTTTAACTTGTCTTGAAACTGCTTGCGAAATTTGACCACCTTCGGGGCAATCACCATCTGGCAATAGCCCTGCCTAGGATTCTCTGCGAAATAATCGTGATGATAGTCCTCCGCTGGATAGAAGATGATGAGCTCCGCAAGTTCGGTGACGATTGGATCATCCCACAACTTAGCCATACTGGCCATCACTTCCTGGGCGACTTCTTTTTCCTTGTGGGTTTCATAAAAGATGACCGAACGATATTGGGTACCAATGTCGCCCCCCTGCCGATTTAACGTCGTCGGATCATGGGTGCTAAAAAAGACCTCCAAGAGTTCCTTGTAGCTGATCGCACTGCCGTCGTAGGAAATCTGGATGACCTCGGCGTGACCGGTTTCACCAGTACAGACTTGTTTGTACGTAGGGTTTTGAACATGCCCCCCACTATAACCGGGGACAACACTGATTACACCGGCTAGATCCTTAAAAATGGCCTCTAGACACCAAAAACAACCTCCACCAAAAGTGGCCACGGAGTGATTCATGCTTCTCGTCCCTTCAAATTATTGTTTAGAAAAGGTGATTACTTGGATTCGATTTATGGATTTCCCAACTACTATGAAATAGCCTATTCTTACCGGAATATCGCGGCGGAAGTGGATGTGATGGAAGAGGCTATCCGCAAATATTCGAGGATTCCGGTACATACCGTATTAGAACTAGCTTGTGGTAACAGTCCCCATATGCTGGAGCTGGCCACCCGGGGCTATCAGTATTATGGGTTGGATCTAAGTCCAACCATGCTAGAGTTTGCCCAAAACAAGGCGGACGCACACCAAATTGATGTGCAGTTTTACTTAGCCAACTTCATCGATTTCCAGCTAGAGGAACCCATGGACTTTATTTACATCATGCTCGGTTCTCTTTACGTTAATGACACCGAAGAACTCCTGAGCCATTTCAGAACCGTCCATAAAGCCCTCAAACCTGGTGGCCTTTACTTCCTAGATTGGTGCGTTGATTTTTCACCCCTCGATAACAGCCAAGACAGCTGGGTGATGCGCCGGGGCGGGATCACCGTCACAACTCGCTACTCTACACGCCTGTTTAATGCGGCACAGCAACTCTATGAAGAAAACATCCTCTTTACAATCAAGGATCATGGTAAGCAAAAAAAGCTGCTCCATACCGGCATCAGGCGGGCCATCTTTCCCCAGGAATTTGTGCTGGCTGCGACCAAGCTCAATGGCTTTGAGCTTCTAGGTTGGTGGGATGATTGGAATTGGGAGAGACCTCTTGGAGAAGGAAGGGGCGAAATTGTCCGCCCCATCACCGTGTTACGCCGACTCTAGCTTCAGCCTTGGCAGAGCTCATAGATGGCCAATACGTCCCTTTGACCTAAAGGCATGAAGTTACCTAATGTTATGGTATCGCCATGGGTGGCCTTCGCGGCCATCTCAGCAAGACGATCTGCCGCAATGCCGGCTTCTGCCAAGGTTGTAGGCAGTCCAATGCGGCGGAAGAAGTCTTCGAGACGCCGAATTCCCTCTAGAATTGTGTGCTCTGGATTGTGGAAATCCTGCTCCACGCCAAAAACACGTACTGCAAATTGCACAAAGCGATCAAGATCCTGCTTATAAACATACTTCATCCAAGCCGGGAAGACAATGGCCAAACCAGCGCCGTGGGCAATGTCATACAATGCACTTAACTCATGCTCAATATTGTGGGAGGCCCAATCTTCACTGCGGCCCACACCCAAGATGTCATTATGAGCAATGGTGCCAGCCCACATAATATTGGCCCGGGCCCCGTAATTTTCTGGCTCAGAAATGGCCTTGGGTGCCTCTTGAAGAATGCTGCGCATGGCCCCTTCACAGAGATGATCGCCAAAACCCACGTCTGCTTCACGGGTAAAGTAACGCTCCATAATATGAGCCATCATGTCAGCAACACCACAAGCGGTTTGATACGCGGGCAGGGTATAGGTCAACTCAGGGTTCAGCAAGGCGAACTTGGGGCGCATCACAAGTGCTCCATAGCCTACTTTCTGCCAGCCATCCTCATTGGTCACAACAGAACTTGAACTTGACTCGCTACCAGCCGCAGGAATCGTCAAAACTACGCCTACAGGTACACTTTCTTCAGCTTTAGCCTTTCCGGCATAAAAGTCCCACACATCACCATCATAGGGTACACCAATGGCGATAGCTTTGGCAGAATCGATGGCGCTTCCGCCACCTACCGCCAAGATCAAGTCTATCTGTTCTTTGCGGGCTAAAGCAATGCCTTCCTGCACCAAGCTTAGCCTAGGGTTAGGCTGAGCTCCGCCAAATTCTACGATCTCCAGACCAGCCTGCTCCAAAGACTCTACCACCCGATCTTTAAGGCCGCTCTGCACGATGTGTCCCCCACCGTAGTGCAGTAAGACCTTCTTGCCCCAGGCAGCTGCCTCTTTACCAACTTGTGTTTCGACGCCCTTACCAAAAATCATCTTTGTGGTGTTTGAAAACGTAAAGTTAAGCATATGCTCCCTCCTGATTATGCGACTTTATTCCACTATATACTGGAGTTGTCCTTTGCAAACTGCACTAACTCTTGAACATATCCAAAGGCCACAGCGGTTACTGTATCAGCTCCACCGTAATAAAGAGCTAAACGCCCCGTGGCGGCGTCAACTAGGGCTGCACAGGGAAAGGCCACATTAGGCACATCACCAACACATTCATAGTAGACTTGGGGTGACAAAATGTATGGGCTAGTGCGGGCGAGCACTTTCCAAGGCTGATCCAAATCCAAAAGCGCGGCCCCCACGCTATAGACATAGCCATTACAGGATGTAAGTACACCATGATAAATCATCAGCCATCCTTCGGAGGTTTCAATGGGGATGGGGCCGGCCCCAATTTTCGTCGATTGCCAACCAACCGTCGTCCCCATCACATGGCGATGCTTACCCCAATAGGTCATATCAGGACTTTCACTGTAGAATATGTCGCCAAAGGGAGTATGCCCATTATCGCTTGGCCTCGAGACCATAGCGAAATTGCCGTTTATTTTCCGGGGAAAAAGCACGCCGTTGCGGTTAAAGGGTAAAAAAGCATTCTCCATCTGCCGGAAGGTCTTAAAGTCGTCCGTGTAAGCAACGCCAATGGTCGGACCATGATACCCATTACACCAAGTCACATAGTAGCGATCCTCAATCCAGACCACTCTAGGATCGTAACCATAGACAAAGTTGCCAATTTCCTCGTCAGCACAGACAAAGGATATGGGCTCATGTTCGATCATCCAGTCTAGAGCATCCTTACTTTTTCCAGCGTGAATGCGCATTTCCCGAGCTTTGTTGTCAACACGGAAGACACCGCGAAATTCATCGCCATAGGGAACAACGGCGCTGTTAAAAATACTATTTGCACAAGGAATTAAGTCCCTGGGAATAACAGGATTCTGCGAATAGCGCCATAGAACATCACTGTTTCCAGCGGGGCGCTCTTCCCAAGGTATATTAGGCAGTTTTTGACCGACAATTTGCAAGCTCATGCTACACATCCTCCCTGAATATTTAGAGTTTGTCAGGCTCTGGGTAGTTCCCAAAGGTCTCCACAGTAACCTTCTCTATGCGTTGATCCACAATTGGTTTATCCATTCTGTCACGCTGAACAGCCACAATAGAGTCAGCCACTTCTATGCCTTCTACAACTTGACCAAAGGCCGCATAGGCTCCGTCTAGATGGGGAGAATCGGCTACCATGATAAAAAACTGGGAACCGGCCGAATCAGGTATGTTGGTACGGGCCATGGAGACAACACCCCGTTTATGCAGAAGGTCATTTTCAAATCCATTTTGGCTAAATTCACCCTTGATACTATAACCTGATCCACCACCGCCTGTACCTGTAGGATCTCCTCCCTGAATCATAAATCCAGGGATGACGCGATGAAAGATCACCCCATCATAGTATCCTTGCTTGACCAAAGAAATGAAATTGTTTACCGTGTTTGGGGCTATCTCTGGGTAAAGCTCAATCTTGATTACTCCAAGATCGCCTAAATCCATCGTAACCAGGGGATTCTTTGAAGATTTCCCCTCGTCTGCAGAGACCAAACTTGTCTGCCCTATAAGCAGCGCTGCTACAAGAATCGCGACAACCATTATACTTGCATAATCCATTTAATCGACCTCCATCTATTTCTGGATGAATGTTAGTATTCACCAGGATTCATTATACCACACTTCGCTGGCAGGAACTCCCCCTTCGACGGAGAAACTCATTTTTGAAAGGAGTGAACGATGTCTATGTGGAAAGAACACTACCGGGTTGGTTCCGATTTAATCGACACCCAACACCAAGAGCTCTTCAAGCGAGTATCGAGATTTATTCGAGTGGTACAAAGCGAAGGGCCCTGGGAGGAACGCCTGGAGCAAGTGAAAGAGACCCTTGTTTTCATGCAACACTATGTCATCATCCACTTTGCCGACGAAGAAAATCTGCAAAAAGAGATAGGCTACCCTGAATTGGCGAGACACACCAAGATTCACGAGGATTTTAAAGCTGAAATTCAGGAGTTCGCCCAGACAGTGGAGCGTGAAGGCTTTGATGAAGAGAAAGTACAGGAATTCAGCGCCAAAGTCATGACATGGCTGATTATGCATGTAGGAAGGGAAGATCAGAAGATTGGTGAGTTCCTGCGGTCTAGGGGAGGTCACAAATGAGAGTTGAGTACATAAATCCATTCTATCAAGCCACTGTAGATGTGTTTCGCGTGATGCTGAGTCTGGAACCAACAAGAGGAACGTTAAGGGCGGTTCAGGAACTTGTTCCCGTAAGTGAGGCCAATGTGGGAATTGGTGTTACCGGCGACTTGCGAGGGTCACTCTTGTTCAGTTTCCCCAAAGCCATGGCCCTTGATATGGTGCGCATCATGTCGGGTATGGAAATGACGAAGCTCGATGCCTTTGTCACCTCAGCCTTAAGTGAGGTGGCCAACATCGTTAGCGGTAATGCCTTAACGTATCTTTCTAAGAATTCCCTAACCTGTGACATCTCCCCGCCCCAGGTCTTTGTGGGTAGTAATGGTACGTTGGCTATGACAACCGAAAAAGCAATCGTACTGCCCCTTGTTACCGACATCGGAACCTTGGAGATTAGTATTTCGCTACATGGAAAATAGCTTAGAAAAGCCCAAGCTAGGTGAAGATTCTCCACCTGCCTGGGCATTTTCTTGCGCTTTACTCTAAAATGATCCGCTACCTAGGGTGATGGCGGCAAATACTGTGGTATTGCGTCCTACGCCTCCAAATTCTGTAGCCAGATCACCATAATTAAAACTCACTCCAACACTTGGTGAGATTTTGCTGAAGGTTGGGAGACTTAAAGTGCTAGTGACCAGACCCGATCGATCGGAAAGGTTAGCATTAACAAACGCCGAAACGGATAACTTGGTGTTCAAAAGATGATTCCAGCCAACCATGGCAGCCAAGTAATGCCGCCCGGTGGAACTTAGATCTGCCTGGTTAACGTTCAGCCTCTTCAGCTCTTTCTTTGCCTGCTCGCGAATAGCTTCCAGTTCATGTGCTTGCATCGCAAGTAACGTGGCATAGTACTTGCGAAAGTCCTGAACGTGTTCTTGGGTCTGATAGCCTTCGCCGTTAAAGTAATATTGGGCTGCCCCGGTCAGGTTGAAAAGGCCATCGGGATCACTGTGGCTATACCTGGCACCAGCTGTGGCATGAAAGAAAAGATCATCCTGCTTGTAAATAGGGTAATTTGGGGGCAGTGCATCCGCAAATCCCTTATCAGAACCTTTGCTGACCACTGCTTCTCCAAAAACCGCGAGGTTACCTAAAGACGAAGAGACAGTGAGCATTGCTCGGGGGGCCTTGTCTTTCTGGTAAAAGCCGCCCAGGCCGATTTCGGTTCCTCCCATCACAAACTCCATCTTGGGAGCAAGTGCAACTTTATCTACGGCGTCCACCCCATCAAAAAGGGTGTAGAGATAGTAGTTTGTGCTACCTCTAGGATAATGGGCTTTTAGAGCCACGGGACCTTCTAACTCGACGCCAGGGTCAAGAGGATCAATGCGACCAATGCTGATCACATCGGCTGGGCTAAAAAAGTAACCCACACCCCACTTCACATTTTGCTTTCCCGCCCGAAAAAACACCTTGTTGTCATAGTTAAAGTCCGAAAAAAACTCCTGCAGGCTTAACTTCAGAGGATCCTGCACGCTTCCATCAGCACCGCGCTGCTTATGCACTGCGTAATTCAAGCCCACCTTACCAAATACCCTGAAATTTGGATCAGGCCTAGCATCCAAATAGATTTGTCCACCCAAAGATGTTCCTAAGGAATCCAAAGGATCCATTCCTTCAATAAAAGTTCGGCTTGCGTTGATGGAAAAACGATAGTTTCCACCTATATCCCATCCATCCTGCCTCAAAAGTGCTTCTTCGGGCGGAATGGTAGTCACGTCTTCTTCAAGCTCCATAAACAGTTCATCACTAAAAAGATCATCGAAATCAAAATCCATGGCCCAGACTGTACTGCTGAAGGCTAACACAAGCACGAGTACAGTCAAAAATCGGATCCTTCTACACATACTGCCCCTCCTAACGGTTCACTCTTTCAATATATGCCTTGGTAAACACATGATCCGGAATCGCACTCACAGAGATCTCGCTTACGGCGATTTGGGTTTTCTGGCCTTCAACCAGCTCATCGACGAAGATCATCTGCACCGGAATCACTACATCGCCGACTTTGGTATATTTAGGGAATAAACCCGTGCGCATCAGCCTGTAGGTCAAACTATATTCTTCTGTTTTTAGAACCAAGTCCGTATCTTTCGTAACCCAAATCTTCGTGTACGGGAAGGGAACGGTGTCGTCCACTGCCTTGAGATCGATGATGTACACCTCAAAGTTCCCTAGCGTATCTTCTAGATAGCCTTCTACCTCATAGGACGAAGCGTAGGTGTTGGAGCCAAAATCAGCGTTACGAGCATCGGAGTCCTGGAAGGTCTCTTTGAGAGAGGTGTGGGCAAATTGACGACTGGAAGGATCGTAAAACCACAGATTGTCTCCTTCTAGGAGATATCCCTGTCCCTTTTCTGTGACCGGTTCCTGAATCAAAAGCAAGAAGCGTTCTCCATCGTCACGCCTAAATTGACGTACCACCATCTTTTCAATGCCCTTTTCGGAATCCTCAACAATCATGGTGAGTACTGCCGAGAAATCGGAACCATCAAAACGCGACTGATCGTCAATACGCTCTAAAATCGCTTCGATATGACTGAAATCCTGGGCGTGAGCTGCAAAACCTGTTACCAGAATAAACAGCACTACAGCTGAAATGCGTTGTATCTTCTTCATCCAAAAAACCCCCTATGTGTGAGAACTGAGTGCCTTCATAGGCGACATTTTTGCGGCAGCCCGTGCCGGCCAATATGCTGCCAAGAGGCTCGTGAAAACAACTAGCGCGGTATTGAGAAAGACGCTTCCTATAGGTAGGCTAAACGTGATCTTTCCATTATTTAAGAAAAACTGTAGAGACGGGTCAGTATTGAGACTCAAACTACCCACAACCATTGCAAACACACCTGAGAGAACGAGCCCGGCCATACAGCCCAAGAGGCCTAGAAGAACTGCTTCCCAGAGGAAAATGCGTTTCACCTGCTTTTGGTGCATACCAAAGGCGCGCATTGTGCCAATTTCCTTGGTTCGTTCAATCATCATCATTCTAAAGGTGTTGGTGATCCCCACCATGGTTACTACAAGCAAAATCAGGAAAATCACTAAGCCCACTTGATTCAAAACACCCACAACAAGCTCCACGGCCTCCATAATTTGGTTAATATTCATCACTTGATAGCGTGTGCCTTCCCAGGGAGTGAGCTCTTCTTGTTCGCCCATGGGATCTAGGGGCATACCAGCAACTGTAACCGTTACCGCAGGCTCGGCCTCTTCTTCTTCCTCTTCTTCGAGTGTTCTAAGCCCCTCTCGGAAGGTGCGTGCAAAGCCCTCGACAAAGTCTAAATCGGTGACAAACATATTGAGCATCTGATACTCGTGGGAGTCCATGCCCAAAAGAGTATTAAGATAGGCCCGGCTGGTGTACGCTGCAGAAAGGCCCAGTTCTTCCTGGTCTTCGATAAAAGCAGCCACCTTGACCTCGCCAACGTTCTGCTGTCCTGTCAAGGTCTCCAGACGAATTAGGATGGTCTCACCTACCTCTACCCCAAGACGCTCACCTACCGGCTGAGGCAAAATGATCAAGTCATCTTTTGATCCTAGTTCATCCAGGGAACCGTGAGTGACCACAAGACTATCTAAGAGTTTATCCTCCTCAGAGAAATCCACTCCATATACCATATGCATCGTCTGCTGTGAGCCAAAAATCAATGAGGGCATGGCCTGGCTGCGCCTGGTAAATGCTTCAATCTGGGAGGCATTTTCCTCCAAAAGCCGATCTAAATTGGCGTCAGAGCGGATCTTCATGATCATTTGGCCAGCATCAGTCCATTCTCGCCCTGTGATGAACACATGTCCGCCTAGGGCATGGGAGAAGTTATCACGAATATTTCCCACAACGCCACCAGTAAGAGCATTCATCAATGTTATGGCAAGCATCCCAAAGGCGATGGCTCCCGCCAAGAGGAAGCTGCGTTTTTTCTGTCTCGAAATATTTCGAAACGCGACCTTCATTGTCAAGAACATTCGATCACCTCGAACTTTCCATAGCCTTCAAAGGCGAAGTCTTCATTACAATTGCTGTAGGATACGTGCTAGATACAATGCCCACAATGAGAATTACCACAAAAGATATAAGAACGGATGACATAGACAATTCAGGACGCAAGACAGGGCCTCCATAGATGATCTCAAAGAACATGTTGCTGGCCTCTAGACCCACCCTATTTAAGATGAATAAGATCAACGCTCCCAAAAGAACCCCTATAGTGCCTGCGATTCCAGAAAGCAGTAAAGTCTCCCACATGACCATACGGCGTACAAAGCTCTTTTGGGCGCCAACAGCCCGCATCGTTCCAATTTCACCCATGCGCTCCGTCACAGAAATCACTAAGGTGTTCATAATAATGATGATGGCTACAATGGCTATGATGAAGACAACACCATTAAAAATGTTCTTGATACCATAAGATAGCTCTGCCATGGCACCAGCTCCCTGCAACCAGTCTCTGGTCTGGGCCGGAATCTTTTGTTCCGAGAAAAACTGGGCAAAATCAGCTTGTGCCTGCCGCAGGTACCTCTCATCGGTCAAACGAACCAAGAGATACTGCCACGCCCCCGTATCCTCTACATTAGAAAGGTCTCGGGACTCCGTATCTCCAAGAATAGAAAACCAATAATCATCACCCGCCACATCTAGCTCTACTTCTGCAGGAGCGAAAAGTGAATCAAAGGAATCAAAGATGCTCCCTTCGTCAATCTCGCCTAAAAAAGCTTGTTCTTCGGGGCTCAAATCGGCTGGTTCCGTATGACCTACCACCATACCGGCCAAAGCCCGTACATTGGAAACATCCATGAGTGACACCATGTCAAGCTGCACATTGGACTGCTTAAACTCAAAGATTCCAGTGATTTCCACTTCGCGAATGCGCATGCCAGAAATAGTACTCGCCGCAGTAAGCAAAATCTTGTCACCGGGTTTGAAGGTGAACCCGACCTGTCGTTCCATAAGATCAGCCACAGACTTATTCAGGAGTATGCCTTGACTGCCAGGCCCCCAAAAATCGCCTTCGATGATTTCGACATTGTCGGGAAACATTGCTTGATACTGCTCCGGTACAATCCCAAAAAGTTGAGTAGCTCCAAGCATCTTATCGCCTCTAGAAATCATTGTCGTGGCCGACACCTGGGGATTGATGCTCTCAACATAAGGAAGGGAGTTGGCAAATTCTACAATTTCTGCATACTGGGGAATGCGCGGCACAGCCCGTTCCATGGCTGTCATATCTTGAAAGCCGAACAAGGTCAGCTGCCCCCTACTTTGTCCAGTGACCATCAAATGACCCGTATAGTTTTGGATATAATAACGTTCAATGCCGGCTGCTGCCGAATCCATAAAGGAGTTGCCCACCACTAAAACCATAATCCCAATCACCATGATCAGACCGATAATAGTAGTCTTCACCTTATGTTCACGGATGTTGCGCAGGGCAATGGTTAGGATGATCTTCATGATATGTTCCCCGCCTCCGCACTCGTCCTGCTATTCTTCACAATTAGACCATCAAGGAGTTCAATTACGTGATCGGCAATTTCCATGATGGTTCGATCATGGGTCGAGAAGACAAATGTGGTATTTAAATCCGAATTCATCTTCTTCATGAGCTCAATAATGCTCTGTCCGGTTTTAGAATCAAGGTTGGCTGTCGGTTCGTCGGCCAAAACGATCTCCGGTTTCGTGGCCAAAGCCCGGGCAATAGCTACTCTTTGGCGCTGCCCCCCCGAAAGCTCATTTGATTTGTGATGCATGTGGTCCGCAAGTCCCACCGCTTCTACTAAGAATTCGATCCACTCTTTGGTCTCTTTCTTGCCTGGTCTGTTCTTACCTAAAAGAAGCGGGAACTCAATATTCTCGTAGACGTTGAGCACGGGGATCAGATTAAACGATTGGAAGATGAAACCTAAAGTTTCGTGCCGAAGCGTAGTAAGGGCTTTGTCTTTCAAACCTTCGGTGCAAGTTCCGTTAATGCTCACAATTCCTTCTGTCGGCTGGTCGATGCAACCAATCAGATTGAGAATCGTTGACTTTCCTGAACCCGATGGCCCCACGATGGAAGCAAAATCGCCTTTTTCTATGGTAAACGTCACACCCCGCACAGCATGTACTTCTGCCTTCCCTAGAGTGTAGACCTTCTTTACATTTTCCAGCTCAACAATGGCCATCTGATCCTCTCCCTTTTTGCCCTAGTGTCATAAGTATACCCTAGTACGTAGCTTCATTCAATATTTCACAATCTTTCCTGCAATCGGCGTGCAAAATCTACAGCCTCCTGCACATCTCCCTGGTTGGGCGACCCCACTTGTATACCCCTCCCCAACCGTGCCCTAGATGTCTAGTGCACTAATATCGTATACCATATTCCCCTCTCTTGTCAACGCTTTTTCCAAGCATTACCTTTGGGCCTCGTAAAGAAAAAGAGAAACCACGCACGATAGGGTTAAGATGGCGATGCTCAAAGCAAACATGAGGAGTCCGGCCATGGTCTGGTTGTTGATCGCCCAACTAAACAGGGCTAGGGTCTCTCCTATCAACGATGGAATCGCAGCCAAACCCATCACTGTGAAAAAGGGTATCATGGCATAGAATCGTCCTTTGTTATAGCCGAGTCGAAAAAAGAAGGGCATTTGGGCACCAACAATCGCGGAAAAAATCAAAAGGGATGCGCTCATTGACAGAAAAGCTCCACCTAAAGTGATAGGCTCCCTACCCGGGACGATAAGGGACAAGCCCAGGACCACAGAAGTGGCCACCACATAGATGAGGATCACAAAGACATATCGCCCTAGAATCATGGCTCTCGTTCTCAGCGGAAGGATCCCGTACAGACGCCGCAGTCCATCTTTCTCCTCCACGGCGAAGACATTGGTAGAAATGAGTGCCATGTACCAGGCACAATTTATCAAAAGAAGTGTTAAAGACGTCCTCATGAGCCAAAAGGCGACAACAAATAGAATCACAGCCCCAAAGGTCTTTAAATTGGGCTTCATGGTGAAGTAGTCAAGCCTGACCATGTTTGAAACACCCATCATTTTTCCCCTCTCTCTTGCTGGCATAGACGACAATTTCATCCAAGGAAGGCTGGTCAATTAAAATATCTCCAAACTTCCGAGCCTTTTCTGTTTTGATCAGGCCCTCAAAGCCCATGTTGGTTACCCTTAGACCTAGGATCTCGGTTTCTAGATCATCGGTTAGTTGCCCGGGCTTCCCTTTGATCAGGCAAAAGTTCTCCATTAGGTTCTCCAAGCTTCCGGTATAAAACAGCTTCCCGTCCTTGATAAAGGTGATGTAATCAGCAATTCTCTCTAGGTCACTGGAGATATGCGTCGAGAATAAAACACTCCGCTCGCCATCCTTGATGTAATCTTGCAGAATCTCGGAAAACAAATCACGGGTTACTGCATCAAGACCGCTCGTTGGTTCATCCAAAACTAGCAGCCTGGCTTCGTGGGACAAGGCAGTGGCTAACATCAGTTTCATGTGCATGCCTCGGGAAAAGTCACTAATCCTCTTTTTTCGAGGGAGCTCAAACTGCTCAATCAACCCAGCAAAGGCCTTCGTGTTCCAGTGGCGATAGAACCTAGAGATAGCTTTCTCTGTATCATCAACAGTCCAACCATCCACAAACATCAAGCTGTCAAAGACAACGCCCACATCTTCCTTAATCTGCATTTCATGCCCTCTTGGATCGAGACCGAATACCTTGATGTGTCCGCTATCCGGTTTTAACATATTGAGAATCAACTGGATGGTTGTGGTCTTCCCCGCACCATTTGGCCCCACGAGCCCCATGATGTATCCCTGTGGCACGGTGAAACCAAGTCTTTCTAAATAGAAACCGGGAAACCGTTTGCTTACGTCAGCAAGCTCCAAAGCGTTAATCATTCTTCTCCACCTCCAGTAATAGACGAAGCAAGTCATATAGTTCAGCTTCGCTCAGCGATGCCCGCCCGGCCGCTTGAATAGCACTTGTGAGATTCTCTTCTACTTCCCGAATCAACTGCTCTCGGATGAGCTCAGAACCGCTGGGCATGACAAAAAAGCCCTTACCTTGTTGGCTCTGGATAAATCCTTCTGCCTCTAGTTCATTGTAGGCTCTAGTTGTGGTTAACACACTGATCTTCAGATCTTTAGCCAGTTGACGTAAGGACGGAAGCATCTCACCTTCGCCCAGTTCCCCCGAGAGAACCTGTGCTTTTATCTGTTCCTTAATCTGGTTGTAAATAGGTACGCCCGAACCATTAGATAGGATGATATTCATGTTCTCACCCCTACACTGTACTTGTCACCACATATACAGTATAATCAGCCCCTGCCATTTCGTCAAGCGTGATTCTACATAGATGCACAGATCAGAAAAACCGGGTGATCCGCCTTGGATCAACCCGGTTCATGTGATTTGCGTTAGGCCCCCAACATATAGGAGCCAAAATAATATAAAACTAGTGCTGCCAGGACTGTGAGAATCAGAAACGCATTGGAATTGAGGTTCGAAAAGTTTAAGACTGTAAAAATGCCTCCGCCCTCAAAATCCAGTTTGCGGTTCAGCGTCATCATCCGCTTATACTGACGTCTGGCATTAAATACTATGCGTAAGGAAACAGCCTGATAGATTTTGCTCACGCCACCGTCAAGCCAAGCATAAGCCCGCACGATCTGTCGTCCCGCGGCTTCCACACTGAGCCATTGGGGCGGCGTATAATGAAAGAGATTTGTCTTCATTCCGAAGCCAAAAAAGGCTGCGCCAATCACTAGAGTAATGATCATGTCCCAGATAGCCGAGGCCGCAAAGAAATCGACATGACCGAGATGACTCAAGTCTACGAGCCCGGTACTAATTGCAGCAGGCTTAATGAAAAGATCCATGAGAAGCTGTGGCTGTATACCAATAATCAGCATCACGATAGCCAAAAGGCCCATCGCCGTAGCCAAAAATGGATCTTCGCCCGTCCCTTTCGGCACTGTAGTCTTCGGCTTGCCTAGAAAAGTTAGTCCCATCAACTTCACAAAAGACGCGACCGTACCCACGCCCACCACATTAAAGAAACGTTCTGCCCACACCATAACGGGGTTTCCAGAAAGGGCTACTTCAAAGACTCCATGATGGAGCAAACTCTTACTGATGAAGCCATTTAGGCCAGGTGTTCCCGTAATACCAAAGGCTGCGATGAGCATACAAAGTGCTGTCCAGGGATACCTTCTCCATAGACCGCCAAGCTTGTAGAGATTCAGCTCGCCCGTTCCCAGAAAAATAATGCCGACACCTAAGAAGAGCGCTGATTTGAATAGGGCATGGTTCAGAGCATGGAAAATGGCACCTGAGATTCCATAGCCCCCCTGACCTTTGAGTACCAAAGCAGTGCCGATACCAAGGATGATGTAGCCCATCTGGCTTACACTGTGGTAAGCCAAAAGACGTTTAGCATTACTTTGCAATAGGGCTAGTCCCACCCCAAGGAGCATGGTTGCCACACCAACAATAACAACAAACGTCCCAAGCCAAGGCACAAGGTCTGCCAAACCCCAGTTGACCAATTGTCCTGTACGAATCAGGCCATAGGCTCCTGCTTTGATCAAGATACCGGAGAGTAGGGCGCTACCTGGGGTTGGAGCAACGGGATGTGCCATAGGCAGCCAGATGTGCACAGGAACCATACCAGCCTTAATTCCAAAGCCAAGGATGAGCAGAAAAACAGCCCAACCTAGCATAGCCTTGTTTGTGGGCATGATGGCACCCATACCAATTTCGATTGTAGTTCCGGAGGCTACAAGTAAGGCAATGGCCCCAGCAAGGCAAAGACCAGCGGCGATTCCTAGGAATAGATAAAAATACCCCGCCCGTAGCGACTCACGATCCTGGCGATGAATCACCCAAAAGAAAGACGTCACCGTCATGATTTCAAAAAAGACCAAAAGGGTCAGGAAATTACCAGCTAGAAACACGCCTTGTACCGCACCTAAGGTAATCAAATAGAAAACATAGAAACTTAAGGTGCGCTCTTCATGTTGCATGTACGTGTACATGTAAATTCCCGAAGCCAACCACACAAAGGCAGTAAATAGGCTAAAAAGCGCCGTAAGACCATCAAGGCGGAAGCACGGTTCAAAAATGCCAAAAGATCCTAGCTGCCAGTTTAGCACCTCCCCTCCCCGCAAGGCCAAGAAGTTCATGATGCTGGCCAGAAGGGTTATGGCGCCCACACCTATCCCCACTACGGATTGACCGCGCAAATCCCTAAAGCGGGTTAACGCCAGCGCACCCAGAAACGGAATCAAAATTAAAATCAAACTCCAATACATCGTGATTCACCTCCCTACAGAGTAAAGAATTGAGCAACGACCGCATCCACCAGGGGCAAGGTTAAACCAGGCCACAAACCAAAGACAAGACCTATACCGGCGAGAGCTAGGGTTGGAACGAGCATCAACCACAGCACAGATGTCTTCTGACGCGGTTTTAGTTCTGATTTACCTGCGAAAGCAGAAATCGTAATCGGAATGAAGTATAAGGCGTTGAGAAAGCCGCTAAACAGTAAAACCACAAGCAAAATCCAGGAGTCTGTGGCCAGACTGCCCCGCATTAGGTAATACTTACTCCAAAAACCACTTAAAGGCAACATGCCAATCATGCCAAGGCTGATTATGCCAAAACTTCCTAAAGTTAGCGGCAAGATCCGCCCTACACCCTTCAGTTGGCTAACCTTTAGGTACCCTGTTTCTTCCGCCACGATCCCTGCAGAGAAGAACAGTACAATCTTCAATGTAGAATGAAAGATCATGTGCAAGATAGCGCCTGCTAAGGCCAGCGGATGGAGCATAAAGGCCCCAAGCAAGATATAAGCCAATTGACTTATAGTAGAGTAGGCGAGCCGCCGTTTTAGAACATCTTGTTTCAGGGCGATAAATGACCCCATTAAGATTGTGATTGAGCAAATCACAAGTAGAATCGGCCGAACATTCATACTTTGGATCACTTCGGTCCCAAAAACGGAATAGATCGTGCGGAGAACTCCAAACACCCCTGCATTGACCACAGCCACTGCATGCAAAAGAGCACTGACCGGGGTAGGTGCCACCATCGCCGATGGCAGCCAACCATGGAAGGGCATGACTGCAGCTTTCACACCAAAGCCAATTAGAAACAGAAAGAGTAAAACTACCAATTGGCTGGGCGAAGCGGAACCCAAAGCGGCTGGTAGACTCCCGAAGTCTAAAACGCCACCTGTCACCCTCCACAGCATCACAATGCCCGCCAAGATAAAACTAGCACCCGTCAGGCTGTATTTGATGTACTTTGTTCCTGCCTCGAGAGCCTCTTTGTTACCAGCATGCACTACCAAGGGGTAGGTTGCAAACGTCAACAACTCATAAAACAAGTAAAAGGTGAACAGATTGCCCGCAAAGGCAATACCCAAGGTGATGCCAGCTGAGAGTAAAAAGAACGAGAAATACTGCCTCTGCTTACGGTCTTGATCCATATAGCCAAAAGAATAGACGCTAGCAAAGACCCACAAAGTGGAGGCAAGCACCCCATAGGTTAGACCTAGGGGATCAAGGGAAAAACTCAGACTGAGCGAGGCTACGCCAATATTAAAAGCAGGATACACCCCAGAATGCAAACCTAGGCTCAAAAGCCACCACACGATGGCCGCACTCCCCAGCAAAGCCCCCAGCGCTACACTATTGCGTTCGGTTTTGGCTTCATTCGGGGTCACGGCTATCCAAATGGCTCCAAAGGTTGTGCTAAAAATTGCGATTAAGACAAGAACTGTACTCACAGCAATACCTCCAGACCCAACAATGTCGCTGCTGCCTGCTCAGCCAGTTGTAAAACCACACCCGGAAATGTGCCTATCATGATGATGACAACGGCTAAAAACAACATAGCAACCAATTGCACATAGGCTACTTCTGTTACGGCTGCGCTTTGAGTAGGGCGCTCAAAAAACGCCTTGCGCAGCACAGGGAGCAGATAGGCTGCAGCTAACAAACTTCCGCCCACCAAGACTATGACTGCCAAGTAATTACCCCTGGCCAGACTGCCCAAAAGCAGTTGCCACTTGCTCACAAACCCCGAGAATAAGGGAATGCCAATCATGGATAGAGAGCCCACCGCAAATACGCCTAAAGTCACAGGCATCTCGAAACCCACACCTGCCATCTCGCTAATTCTAGATTTCCCTGTCTGCTTGATAATGGCCCCAGCCGCTAAGAAAAGTAGAGACTTTGTTGCCGCATGGCTTAGGATGTGCATGAACGTTCCGGTAAGGCCTTGAATGTTTCCTAGCCCAATACCTAAGAAAATGTATCCTACCTGCGATACGGTTGAAAAGGCCAGTCGGCGCTTCAGCTCATCCTGGGCTAGGGCAAAAAGGGCTCCGGCAATGATAGCCAACATACCTAAGACGGTGAGTATGTTGGTAATAGGAAGCCTCGTAATAATATCAGCCCCGACTGCCACATAAAATACCTTCAACAAAGCGATAATATAGCCTTTGATGGCTAAAGACGAAAGCATAGCACTCGAGGGCGCGATGGCTGAAGAGTGTGCATCAGGTAGCCATACATGCAGCGGAAAGAGGGCAGATTTTACTCCAAAGCCTACCAAGAAAAAGCTTAGACAAACCCAAAGGGCAGTAGGATAATTCTGCCATGAAGCACTAAGCTCCTGGGCAATGAAAGCCATATTCAGATTTCCCGTGAGTACAAAGAGAAACCCAATACCCAAAAGCACGAACCCAGAGCCGATGGTGGCCAGCATCAGGTACTTAAAGGTTGCTTCGACCGCAACAGCATCATTTCTGGCAGCCACGATAGCGCAACTGGCAATGGTGGCCACTTCCACCATGACATAAATGTTGAATAGATCCCCTGTGATGCCGAGGCCACACAAAGCAGCAACTAAGAGCAAGAAGAGAGTCAAAAACCAGGCAGCCCGGGATCTGCTGCCGACGTCTTTCACCAAATCAACAGAAGCATAGAGCAAAATGGGTGTGGCCACAAGCCCGACCGTAATCAAGAACAGACCTGATATTGCATCTAAGGAGAGCTCGATTCCCCATGGAGCAGGCCAGCCACCCACAGCATAGGTAAAAGCGCCATTGTGTAAGATCTCTCGAGCCAGGTAGACTCCGCCCGATAAGGCCAGGGCGAGCATGAAAACTGCAAAGAATTCTGCCACATGAAATTTTCTGATCTTAGTCAGAAGGGGCATGATATAAGCTGTAGAGAGCAATGCTACCACAATTAGAACTGCTAGGTTTTCACTGATTGCGCCCGGCATTGGCTCTCACCTCACTTCGAATTTTCATAATCTCTTTCGCATCCACCGTTCCATAAAACCGATATAGCTTCATAATCAAAGCAAGTGAAAGAGCAGTAACACTCACACTAACAACAATACCCGTAAGCATCAGTGCCTGTGGTAATGGATGAACATATACTAGTTCTGGGTCGCCCATATCTAAAATGGGAGCTACCCCGCCTCTGATATTGCCTGCGGCGATAAACAAAATATACGTGCTGCCCTCCATAATATTGATGCCAATTACCTTCTTGAAGAGGTTGGAATGGGTCAAGATCGTATAGATTCCAATGGCAAAAAGTGCTAAGGCAAAAACATAAGGATAATTCTGTAATATTCGGCTCCATAACTCGCCCATTCTACTCCTCCTCTTCCATTAGGGCTACAAATAAAGTCACCATTGTACTGGCTACTTTCAGACCTACACCTAGCGTAATAAGGAGAATTAATCCCCCTGAATACAACTTGCCGGGTGCGCCCAAAGGAACCCCTGCCCCTTTATTCATCAAAAAGGTTGTACCCCGCAGAATTCCCACTAATCCCATGGCTCCATACCATAGAGCCCCAAATGATTCCACAAGACTCATCATGCGCTCCGAGACTTTCTCTTGACCGCGTTCGAGACCAAAGACTAGACTAAAGGCAATGAGGGAAAGTCCTGTAATGATGCCTCCCGAAAAACTTCCCCCAGGCGAGAGATGGCCATGGAAAATCACATAAAGGCCTAACATCTGCACAAAGGGAAGCACTAGCGATACCATGCGTTTTAGGATAAAATCCGTCACTTATGCTCACCCCTTCGATCCGTTCCTTTTTTCAGCACCAGAAAAACTGCAATAATCGCAGTGAATAAAACTGTAGTTTCAATCAATGTATCGTAGGCGCGATAGTCAATAACAATGGCTGCTACCATATTTAAGGCGCCCGTATCACTGAGAGCACCCTCGATATAGCGTTCCGCCACGTAATTTTGGGCGGGAGTGTCAGGCGACCCATATAAAGGAAGTTCAGAGATGGCCAAAAGCACAACCACGCCGATACATACCAGCAGAACTATGGCTATTTTATTCGACATAGCCTATTCCCCCTTCCGCCCGATTTTACTAATTACCGCAATCATTAGCGTAGTCATGCCAATTCCGGCCGCTGCTTCAGTGATGGCCAAGTCAGGAGCACTCATAAGTAGCCAGATCAAGGCAATCGTTACACTATAGGCTCCCAGGAGAATTGCCGCGTAAAGGAGATCTTTTACGTAAGAAACGGCAATGGCGACAACAACCAAGAAACTCAAAAAGACAATGTTTAATGCGTCAGCCATATACGGATGCACTGCCAACGACCTCCTTCTATTTTTCCTTAGAACCGGGCTGTGTAAGCACAACCCAGTTACCGCGCAATAAGGCCACCTTACCCACATAGTGGGATGTAGCGGGATTGATGATCCAGATAACTCCGAGCACCATTAGTAGCTTGACAGCATTGGCTAAGCTCGGTGCAAGAAACAGTAGACCTAAGACAATCAATCCAAATCCCAGGGTATCGCCAAGCGATGCAGCATGCAGACGACAATACGCATCAGGCATGCGCAAAAGCCCAAAACTGGTTAGGGCAAAGAAAAATATGCCGAGAAAAAACAAGATGTAGGATATATTCATTGCTGATCCTCCCCGCCAACAAAATGTATTAGCGCAGCTGGCCTATCCAACAATTCCTGCGTCAAAGCATCAGCATCAACTGGTAAAAGCGAACGTAGCAGGGCTAAAAGGCCCACAAATCCGCACAAGGCCAAAACAAGAGCAACATCAATGTAACTCATGTTGTTGTTGGCATAAGCCAGGAGCAGAATTATGGCCATGCCTTTGGTACTAATAGCAGATGATGCTACTAGGCGATCGACGGCTGTAGGGCCGAGTACAGCTCGCACAAAGTCTAGCAAGGCCAAAACACCAATAAGAATGATCACGATAGAAACAACATTCATTTCGATCTACTCCTTTCCAAACGCTGTATGCATCTAACTAACCGCCCATCCTCCAAACCTTCACGCATGCTCTCGGTTAGGCCGTGAACCAGAAAAACCCCTGTATCAGGGTTCACGTCTATGGTAACCGTGCCGGGAGTGATCGTGATAGAATTGGCCAAAAGAACTTGGCCCCAGGAGGTCTGCAGATCGGGCTTAAAAGAGACAAAACCCGAGTCTAACTTAGATTGGCTGGAGAGCAAGCTTCTGGCGACCGCAATATTGGCCAAAATGATTTCCCAAAGGAGAGTTAGACCATATCGAATTGTA
This sequence comes from Firmicutes bacterium UBA5420, assembly GCA_002409455.1. Taxonomy (GTDB): domain Bacteria; phylum Bacillota; class Limnochordia; order Darwinibacteriales; family Darwinibacteriaceae; genus UBA5420. The sequence goes on from DHNI01000118.1 coordinate 22,202, forward strand.
TTCGGAAGCCTACCTGTCAACGACTTGCTGGGGAGCAAATCTGAAAGATCCCGCCAAAACCAAGTCACTAGGGCTGATAATACTAAGCCCGTAATAATGTGCTGCGCATCATAATCCGATGACAGCAATAGCCAAAACAGTAATAAAACCATAAAAAGAACAATCTGGCGTTTCCGCACTTTCTTCACCTCGTATGTCACATAGCTAAAACGCCTATATAGGCGCATTACGTCTAATACTATATTCCTTTGCCAATCATTTATCAATATGATTAATCTGGTGTTTCAGCCAGTTTAGGTCACAAGCTCGTCATTTATCGAAGATTAGCGTCAAAATGCTTTCCTTCCTGTTATGTAGTGCTTTCCAGAAATGGGCACCCCTAGCCTATTTTGGCACTGCCAGACCGCGAAAGGAGTTCATACGGAAGAGGAGAAGTAAATAAAGATAATCCTTTTTTTGAGGGGGGAATATTGATGTGTGATACTATGGTTGCTTTGGGTAATTCGACTAAAGATGGAAACGTCATCTTCGCCAAAAACAGCGACCGTCAACCGAACGAGCCTCTGCTGATGATACGCATACCGCGCCACAGCCACGACGATGGTGCTCAAGTCAAGTGCACTTACATAACCATAGACCAAGTCAGAGAGACCTATGATGTGCTGCTGCTCAAGCCTTCCTGGATGTGGGGTGCCGAAATGGGGGCCAACGAATTTGGACTCAACATCGGCAATGAGGCAGTATTTACCAAGGTAAAGCAAGGGCCCGAGGCCCTTTTGGGCATGGATCTAGTGCGCCTTGCTTTAGAACGCTGCAAAACGAGCACAGAGGCCCTCCACCTGATCACAGATCTCTTGGAGAAACATGGCCAGGGTGGAAATTGTGGATATGAGAAGCAATTTGTCTATCACAATTCCTTCCTAATCGCCGATCGCGATTCTGCCTGGGTGTTAGAAACAGCTGGGCCATATTGGGCTGCAGAAAGAGTGCAAGACGTACGGGCGATCTCAAATCGCCTCAGTATTGGGAAAGACTTCGATCTCGCCCACTCCGAATTGATAAATCACGCCATCAAAAAGAGGTGGTGTCGATCAAAAGACGATTTTGACTTCGCCCGCTGTTATTCCAATCACCTAATCACAAGGTTCAGTGGATCAGAGAGCCGTCACCGGGCCTGTTCCCTCCGTTTGCAGACAGAAAAGGGACAGATTACTGTTGAAACGATGATGGAGATCCTCCGCTCCCATGATCCAAAGCATGGCGACCAAAGGCCCTTTGATCGCCACGCACTGAGTAGCGTATGCATGCATGGTGGAGGCTTGGTTGGAGATCACACAACAGGAAGCTACGTAGCCTCGCTTAGCAGTACATTAGATACCTATTGGCTTACCGGAGGCTCCACGCCCTGCATCTCTATCTTTAAGCCTTACTGGATGGCAGACAATGGATTTCTATTCCGCGAAGAGCAAGAACAAGAAGCACTCGATTACTGGATGCTCCGGGAAGAGTTCCATCGTCTTGTTCTACAAGACAAGGTATTTGGACTAAAAGAGCACCTTAGAGAAGGTGCTGAACTGGAAAGAAAAAGCGTAGAGAAAGTGGCTTCTTTGGGCGCTGATGCAAATCCTCGAACATTGGAATCCATCATGATTGAGGCCTGGCGGCAAGAACACACACTTGTGCACACAGCGGTTATACATAGTAGACCCAATGCCGGGGAAATTAAGGGCAGTTTACGCTTCAGACGCTACTGGAAAAAGCAGACCGAGAAGCTAGGTTTCTATAGCTCAAGCAAGTTATGACATATTCAAGAGGTCTTGAATCAAGCCCGAGGCCTCTTTTTTTGTCAAGAGCATCTCGATGGTTTCTCCTTTGTTGCTCGGAAGAATGAAGGATATCTTGCCAGCCCTGTTTTTCTTATCCCCCATCATGTTCTCAATCAGACCCTCAAGCAAGGTATCTTTCAACTGAAGATTGATCCCCGTCTCTTGTATGAGTGCCAGAATTTCACTGCAATATTCTTGATCAATGAGCCCCAATTTTCGTGCTAGAAGGGCTTCCACATGCATACCAATTAGGATCGCTTCACCATGGGTATATTGTTGGTACCCAGTGGCAATCTCCAAAGCATGGCCTATGGTATGGCCGTAGTTTAGGATTTTCCGCATTCCCTCTTCTTTCTCGTCTTCCGCCACTACCCGGGCCTTAGTCTCGCAGCAGCGTGTGATTACCTTTTTTAGTGCTTTTTCTTCCAGCGCGAGTATATCTGTAAAGTTCCTACGGAGATAGCCTAAAAAGGCATAGTCGCAGATTACTCCATACTTGATCACTTCAGCCATGCCGCTGATGAGCTGTCGTTTAGGCAAAGTGCCTAGAGTGTGCGTATCAATAAACACCCCTTGAGGCTGATAGAAGCTTCCTACCACATTCTTCCCGTGGGGCAAATTGACTGCTGTCTTTCCCCCTACAGAGCTATCTACCTGGGCCAATAAGGTCGTTGGAACTTGTATATAAGAAATGCCTCGCATATAAATGGAGGCACAAAAGCCTGCCAGATCGCCCACCACACCACCGCCTAAAGCAAGCACGCATGAGCTCCTGGTTATTCCAGAATCTAGCATTTTTCGTAAGATCGCCTCTACCATGTGCAGGTTTTTTGATTCCTCCCCTGCAGGAATGACAATTTTATGCACCTTGTTGTGCTTCCAGTTTCGCAGTAGATCTCTGCCATAAAGGTTGTCTACCGTTTCATCTGTAATCACAACCCAAGCGTCTGCAGGGCCCAGATACAATGGAAGATTGGTTAAGAGTCCTCGATCGATATAAATCGTATAACCACGAGATCCCAAATCAATCTGTAAGGTTTCCATGCGCGTACCACCTTCTTTCGTCACGTAACGATCTTCTGTAACGCTCGCTCAAATCCTGGAAAGGATATGCTGATGCAAGAACTACCCCTAATTTTCACAGGAGTATGGGCAAATAAGCCTGCTATGGCAAGGGCCAGAGCCATGCGATGATCCCCGTAACTTTCCACCTCAGCGCCCATCACTTTGTTTGGTCCCTTTACTTCTAAGCCATCAGGAAGTTCACGAATGCAGATGCCAAGTTTGCCAAGTTCGGTTACGAGTGCCCGAATTCGATCGGACTCCTTCACCCGCAGCTCCTCGGCACCGCTAATCGTCGTGATCCCCTCGGCTTGACCCGCTGCAACGGCCAAAACAGGGATTTCATCGACCACCCTTGGGATCATCTCTTTGTTAATAGTCGTACCATGGAGTCTTGTGCCTCTAACTATAACATCACCACAGACTTCCCCGCCCTGTAGCACTATGTTTTCCAGTTCAATATGGGCTCCCATGCTTCTAAGGACATCGATAATCCCCGTTCGGCTCGGATTTAGGCCGACATGCTCCATTACCAGATGCGAGCCTGGCAATGCAGCTGCTGCCGCCATGAAAAAGGCAGCCGATGAAATATCCCCAGGTACCCTAATCTCCCTGGCCTCAAGCTCCGAACATGTCACCGTAGTCTTCCCGTCTTCTACTTCGATCGGGGCGCCTAGAGATTCAAGCATAAGCTCGGTATGATTACGAGCAGGCATTATTTCTTGAACACTTGTTTTACCAGCCGCGTACAGCCCGGCCAACAAGACAGCTGATTTCACCTGTGCACTAGGCACCGGAAGGGTATAGTCTATTCCTTTGAGATTTTGCCCCTGAATAACTAAGGGGGCCAAATCACAACCATTTCGGCCCTGGATCA
>DHNI01000118.1:26222-45139 GCA_002409455.1 Firmicutes bacterium UBA5420
ACATCGCCAGTAAGGGTGGAAGTGAAGTGTTGCCCTGCCAGTATCCCGCTGATCAGTCGCATCGTAGTTCCCGAATTTCCTACATCGAGTGCACCGGTTGGCCTCTTCAGGCCCCTCAGCCCCTGCCCATGCACAACGATGGATGTACCAAGACTCTCAATTTGTACACCCAGCTGCCGAAAGCATTTGATCGTACCTAAGCAATCTGCCCCAGGCAAAAAGCCCTTAATCTGGCCTTTACCCCGGCTAATGCTCAGGAGCATCACAGCCCTATGAGAGATGGATTTATCACCTGGAACAGAGATCCGACCTTCGATCTTCTCAATTCTACGTACAGTTAACAATACAAACCGCCCCCTACCTCATTAAAGAAGTGTTTGGACGTGTTTGTCAAGCTTTTTCAGCAATTCACCCTTGACAAAAGCCTTGAAGAGAATTATTCTTATGACAATAGACAAAGACGATGAACAGGAAAAGTAGCCACAACTAACCTGACAGAAAAGGGAGTCTGGGCAATTACTGCGTAATTCCCTGGCTGAAAGCTCCCCCTGGCGCGTTTTGGTGAAGACCACCTAGGAGTTGCCCACTGAACTGGCGGAACACAGATTCCTCAAAGTAAGTGAGGCCGGAGGCACCGTTATATGCTTGCAAGAGTGGATTTGTCTCCAATGTACTATTTGAGACAATCAATTTGGGTGGAACCGCGACAACCTCGTCCCATGTGGATGCAGGTTGTTTTATATTTTCCCAAAGAAAGGAGCGAATCATCGTGGATGAAAACATTGGAATGATTAACCAAGAGGAGGTCATGCGCCATACGGCAGCCCATATCATGGCACAGGCTGTGTTGAGGTTGTGGCCTGAGACGAAGATCGCGATTGGACCTGTGATCAAAAACGGCTTTTACTATGACTTTGATCTAGAGCACCGGTTTACTCCAGAAGATTTAGAGAAGATTGAAGCGGAAATGGAAAAGATTATCGCTGAGGATCTTCCTATTGTTCGGGAAGAACTGACCAATGATGAGGCTGTGGAATTATTCGCTGCCCAAAACCAAGATTACAAACTTGAACTTTTGGAGGGACTCGACAGCGACATCAGTGTGTACCGGCAAGGTGATTTTATCGATCTATGTCGCGGGCCCCATTTAGAGTCTACCTCCAAGGTCAAGCACTTCAAGTTGCAAAGCATTGCGGGCGCTTATTGGCGCGGCGACTCCAAAAGGACTATGCTACAGAGAATCTATGGCTTGGCCTTCCTAAATGGCAAAGATCTGCGTACACATCTGCGTATGCTGGAAGAAGCAGCCAAAAGGGATCACCGAGTTCTCGGACGACAGCTTGATTTATTTAGCATTCAAGAAGAAGGGCCTGGGTTTCCTTTCTTCCATCCAAAGGGCATGGTATTGCGCAATGTACTAGAAGAGTACTGGCGCGAAGAACATCGCAAACACGGCTATGTCGAAATCAAGACACCAATCATGCTCCATGAGGATCTGTGGCATCGCTCAGGGCACTGGGATAACTACAAAGATAACATGTACTTTTCCACAATTGATGAACAAACCTTTGCCATTAAACCCATGAACTGCCCAGGGGCCATGCTCCTTTATAAACGTAAACTCCATTCCTATCGAGATCTGCCGATCCGCATGGCAGAAATGGGCTTGGTACACCGTCATGAATTGTCTGGAACACTCCATGGACTCATGCGTGTCCGTGCCTTTACACAAGATGATGCCCATATCTTCATGCTCCCCTCCCAAATCCAAGAAGAGATTGAAGGAGTCATTGATTTCGTTGACGAAGTCTACAAGGCCTTTGGATTCAAATATCATGTGGAGCTTTCTACTAAGCCTGAAAATGCCATTGGTGACGATGCGATGTGGGATGTGGCCATAGAGGCCCTCCGGCATTCACTCGAAGCGAAAAAGCTTGCCTATGTGGTCAATGAAGGTGATGGAGCTTTTTACGGGCCGAAAATTGACTTCCATTTGGAAGACAGTATCGGAAGGACTTGGCAATGTGCTACTATTCAGTTAGACTTTGCCATGCCAGAGCGTTTCGATCTCACCTATACTGATGAAGACAATGAACGCAAGCGGCCTGTGATGATTCATCGTGTGCTCTATGGGGCGTTAGAACGTTTTATGGCCATTTTAGTGGAACACACTGCAGGTGCCTTTCCCACATGGTTAGCACCAGTTCAAGTCCAGGTGATTCCGGTAGGCGACGACTACCTTGACTATGCCAATCAAGTGGAAGAAACTCTCTTCCAAGAGGGCATACGTGTCGAAGTGGATCGCAGAAGCGAAAAACTTGGCAAGAAGATTCGCGAGGCACAGTTGCAGCAAATCCCGTTCATGCTTGTGGTGGGGCAAAAGGAAAGGGATGCTGGTCAGGTCGCGGTGAGACACCGACGCCAAGGAGATTTAGGTTCCCTGGATCTTGGGGAGTTTTTAAGCAGAATCAAGGAAGAGATTACTCAAAAAACGCATGACTAAAATAGCGGAGTCGACTCGCCTTACGGCAAATCGACTCCTTCTTCTTTTTTCACCAGATAACCCTCAGGGAGTAGCTTTTAAACTGATTATGTTTACCCACGAGTAATACGCCAAAGACCATGAGGACTCGCAATTCCTGCAGCAAGGGGTGATGTTCGTCTACTCCCTCGGCCATTAAGAAAGGTGTGTCCAACGCTCGTTCTAATATGTTCAGTTGGTCATCTGTGAATCCTGTTAGAAAGCGCAGATCTCGGGCTGGGACAACATTGCGCAGGTCGTGCGGTATCCGTCCAACATCGCCCTCCTGGAAGTGGTTATAAAACTCTCTCCAGCGCTCGGTACGTAAGCCCAAAAATTCTGCAACTTGATCATGGCTCGCATAACCTTTTTCTACGCAATCCACCGCTATTTTCACTCGTAAATGCGGGTGTCCCTCGCAAGCCTTACCCAAAAACTGCAATGATGACTGTACATACAAAGGATCTAAACGATTAATAAGCATACCTCCTCAACCCCTCCCTGGTTTTATTGCTATTCGAGGCGGAGCTGTGAAATCCTGCCTATTTTCCTATTTTTATGAATTTTGAAGCATCCTATCTGACAATTCGGTTATTTCTGTCTGGGATCAACAGGAACCCGCAAAACCGTGCCAGTCCGAAGAACACTTGGATTTTCAAGCTGGTTTTCGTCAACAATGAGGCGGAACAAGCTGGGGTCACCCCACAGTTTTCCCGCAATAGACCAGAGGGTGTCTCCGTGCTCTACCACATAATCCATATAGCGAGGAACCGTCGATGGTGGAGCAATCGTGGTGGTTCCTGGCTCAACTGCTGGCGGAGTAGGCGTAGGCTCTGGAACCGCAGTGTCTGCCTCCGCCTCTGCCTCGATCTGGACGGGGGGCACCTCCGAAACAAGTTGACCAACAGGCTCTGAGCTCAGGAATAGCTCGCGGATAATGGGAAAACCAACGGCTACCCCGGCTGCCAACAAGCATATAGCCAATACCACTACGACAGTTCGCAGCCACGGGCCAGGGTGACCTTCGGCGGTAATTCCCACTTCATTTTCAGCCATATCGCGCAGGACATAGTACCCTTTAAGCCGCTTCCACTGGCCCTGAACGAGATGATAAGCTGCACGCTCATGGGCTAGGTTATCCATGACATAGGCTATCTGCCAAGGTTCCGGGAAAAACCGCTCGTGTTGCTTCTTATCAAAATCAGATAAAAATACGCCAAAGCCAGGATGAGTATGGCTCCAGCCTACGATTTCCTCGCCGGCCTTGAGTGCCAATTCGACTGTTCGATAGTGATCAGCATGAATAACCAAGCGTGAGGCATCGCTTCTTTGCGGAATCGGAACAAAACGTTCCACAATGATCTCATATTCCTCCGCCGTCTTTAGATCTTTCTTTCGTCCAATCAGAAATCCACCATGCTCTCCCTGGGAGTGAAGATGAGAGAATTGATCCAAGGCAAGCATGACTTCCTCACGGAAAACTAAACGCGGAAAGGGACCTGCCTTACCCACCAAAAATCTCCTCGTGGAAAAAGTTATGCGTTCACTACCCATGGCACTCTCCCTCTAAAAGATGCTGAAGTCTAAAACCTCGGACAAGCGTCTCAACATGCTAATACCAACGACACTATTTCCTTTACGATCTAAAGCGGGCCCAAAGGTTGCCACACCATATTGTCCAGGAACCACTCCTAGGATGCCACCGGCGACTCCACTCTTTGCAGGGATCCCTACTTGGATGGCAAATTCACCCGAGCCATTGTACATACCACAAGTAACCATAAATGTCGATACTAAACGTACAGCATTGGCAGACACAATGGGAGATCCCGCTTCATTTATACCTTTCGTAGCCAGAAACATGCCTATGCGGGCTAAATCGGCACAATTTACCAAAATTGAACATTGGCGGAAGTAAAGATCGAGTACATCATCCACATCCCCTTCGATGCCGTTAATGTCCTTCAGAAAATAAGCCAAGGCCCGATTGCGGTGGCCTGTCTCCTTCTCAGACTTATAAACAGATTCGTCTATTTCTATCTGCCGACCCAAAATCTTCTCTAGCAGCCCAGCAATAAGTCCAAATCTTTCCTCCACCGATGGGCCAGGAATTAGCGAACAAACCGCTATCGCCCCTGCGTTAATCATAGGATTCAGGGGTTTTTGCTCTGAGGTCTCCAGCTTAACGATACTGTTGAAAGAATCTCCCGTTGGTTCCGACCCAACTTTGGCAAAAACCGCCTCGGGTCCACGGTGCTCTAAAGCCACCAAGAGGCTCAGCACTTTGGAGATACTCTGAAGCGAAAAGTAAACGTCGGTATCGCCTGCTTCAAAGAGCCCCCTTGTGGTCATGAGAGCTAGCCCGGCCATTTTTGCATCTGCCTTTTTTAATTCGGGAATATAACTAGCTAACTGACCCCGTTCAGCGTCTTTTCTATATTCTCGCACAGTCTCCTCTAAAAGCCTGCCATAATCAAATGCCGAATTCACATCGCTACCTCCCGCACAAAAAGCTAGGCTGTGTCAGCCCCAATGATATGGAAATAACTTCTATGTATGCACCCAAAATCCTGCCCTTGAAAAAAGAACCCTAGGCAGGGTCCTTGATCGTGTTCCACATCTGAATGTTGTTTTTTCCTGAGCGTTTTGCTCTGTACATAGCCTGATCCGCGAACAGCAAAAGTTGCCTCTTATCCTGCGTATGTTGTGGGGTGGCAGCAATCCCCAAGGAAACAGTAATTGGCTCGGACCATTTCGGATTCTTTAATGCAGCCAGATTATCCATAATGCGCTCAGCAACACGCAGGGCCCCGCTAGAGTCCATCCCCTTCAAGAAAACCACAAACTCATCGCCACCATAGCGAATCACTTGATCGTCAGAACGCACGCTGTGGTGAATGGTCTCCACCAACCTCTTCAGAACCTTGTCACCTTCCGCATGTCCGTAGGTATTGTTAAACACAGCAAAGTCATCAATATCCATAAAAAGTAGCGCAATGTCGTCTTGCGAAGGCTCACTTAGCCAGTTGTTTAAATAACGGAAATTGTTAGCTCCCGTCATCTCATCAATGATAAGTTCCTCTTCTAGCTCTTCTCTAAGGGCCCGCTCGGCACTGACTTCTGCGGCCGCTTTTAACAATCCTGAAAGATTGACCAAGAGCAACGCAAAGGCAATCAGGCCCCAAAAACCATAGCTTATGACAAAAAAGGTAAAGATGATTCCGATGAATCCACTGCTCAAACTACTAAAGAAACTCATCTTGAGCACAGTCCTCATCTGGGCCCACCATGAAACGCCCTTCCAAATCGCCACAATGTAGCATACTGAGCCAATATTACAGAAGATGTAAACCCCTGTGGCAACGGTCACAGCAACAACTAAGCCAAATCCTGTCGTACCAAGGACACTGGTCAAATATTCAAGACTCAAAGATGCAAGAAGAGCGGACAAGGCAAATTGGGCAGCGTTAAACATGGTGCGCCGCCATTCTTTCTTGTTTCGGATACCGTCATAAATCCCAAGTAGTATCGAAATTATCATGGCTGGTGTCGCGCCCGTCAAGTAGATCATCGGGACGACCGTAGACGTTCCCAAGGAAATATCGGTGCGTTCGCTAATGCGTACCGAAACGCCCTGTAAGTACATTTGCAGAACAACAAGAACCGGTAAGTGTAGCCAGCTTCCTTCACGAACACCACTATAAAAAAGGATCCCCATGGCCACAGTAATAACTGTTATACAGTATATGCTCCTATTTGACCTTCGGTCAATATCCTTGGATAACAAGCAAACACCCCCAGCCCCGACTTCCTCAATATGGGTATTTTCTTTACAGAATCCCAATGTCCTGCTCCTTTTGGGGCCCGGTTTATGAAAAAAGACACTAACCCTATGCGAGATCCACCATGGCGCTCCAGTTCCTGGTATTGTTCTTCCCTAGTTCTTTGGCCTGATACATCGCTTGATCCGCCATGAGTAACAGCTGGCGCTTGTCGTCTGTATGCTCAGGCATTGCTGCAATGCCTAAAGAAACAGTAATAGGTTCGACCCATCTAGAACCTTTCAGCAGAGCCAGATTGTCCATAATCCGCCCAGCAACATGCTGGGCTCCCTCAGCGTCCATCCCTTTCAAAAGAACAACAAATTCATCGCCGCCATAACGAATCACTTGATCATCATCCCTGACACTTTGGTTGATTATCTCCACTAGTCTCCTAAGGATCTGATCGCCTTCGGCATGACCGTAGGTATCGTTGAAAACAGCAAAATCATCAATATCCATAAAAAGCACAGCCATGACTTCGTCGGATGGATTGCACAGCCAGTTGTTCAGATGCCGGAAATTGTAGGCTCCAGTCATGTCATCAACGAGTAGTTCTTCCTCCAGTTTCTTCCTCTGGATCCGCTCGATGCCCACTTGGGCCGCCGCCTTTAGTAATAAGGATAGATTGACCACAAGCGCAGAAAACACCACCAGGCCCCAATAACCATAGCTCATGATAAACAAGGTGAAGAGAACCCCGAGAAATCCACTACTCACCTGAGTGTAAAAGCTGCGCCCCATCATTGCTCTCATTTCGATCCACCAAGAGGTTCTCCTCCGGACAGCAGCAATGCGGCTTACCAACCCTGTATTGCAGAAGATGTAGACTGTTGTGGCGCCTGCTAGAGCCACAACGGTACCAAACATAGTCATCTCGAGCACATTGCCCAAATATTCGCGAGTAAGGCTTGCCAAAAGTGTGGATAAGGCGAACTGGGAGGAGTTAAACATGGTACGCCTCCACGGCTTTCTATGTTTTACCCCATCGTAAAGTCCCTTAAATGCCGAAAGTAACATGGCTTGTGTAGCACCACAGAGGTAAATCGTGGGGAGGATGACTGCGATCCTTAAGGAAATATGGCGGCGCTCGTTTACGCTCACCATGTTCTCCTCGAGAAATACCTGCAGGGCGGCAAAAAACAACACTACGAGCCAGTTTCCGCGGGCAAATCCACGGTGAAGGGCGACAGCCAAAACCACGGTGACTATGATGACAGCATACATGTTGTAATACACTTGCCGTTCGGTATCGCGCTGCAAAAGAACACCCCCCTCCCCCATGTTCTTAGGACATGAATTGCTGAATTATCGCAAGAATCTGATCCCGCCCATGCCGAGTCTCAGCGGAAAAAAGCAAGGGTTCTGCTCCAAGGGTTTCTCGCACAACCCTGGCATGTTGTCCATACTTTCCCCGGCTCAGTTTGTCAAGTTTTGTAGCGATCAGAATGTGGGGCATGTCCATTTCGCGGAGCCACGAGTTCATGATCCGATCATCTTCGGTAGGCTTATGCCTTACATCAACGAGGTGAAGTACGCCCACGAGGTTGGGTCGGCCCGTGAGATAACTTTCAATCATGGGACCCCACTTCTTGCGCACGCCTTCTGGAACCTTGGCAAACCCATAGCCAGGCAAATCCACCAGGCAAAGGGTATCGACCCGATAAAAATTAATTGTCTGGGTTCGCCCCGGCTGATTGGATGTACGGGCAAACTTTTTTCGTCCCACAATCGTGTTGATCAAAGATGACTTGCCCACATTAGAACGACCAACCAGTGCAATTTCTTTGAGATCATGGACAGGATAGCCCTTGGCATCTACCGCGCTGGTAAGAAACTCGGCATTGTGTACATTCAACCCCATGTTATTGTTCTCCCATCCATGATTCATCGTTAGCAATGGGTACCTCCGGAACCAGGAAAGGCAACGAAGACTCGCTAACAGCCTCTGGGTAGAGAGCACGGGCCAAAACCTCATCCATGTGTTCTACAAAGGAGATCTGAAGTTTTCCTAAGACACTGGCCGGTATCTCTTCTAGATCCTTCTCATTTTCTGTCGGCAGCAAAACATGGGTGATGCCTGCACGATGAGCTGCCAAGAGTTTCTCCTTTACTCCGCCGATGGGCAGGATCCTTCCACGCAGCGTGATCTCACCGGTCATGGAAAGCTCATGCCTGACAGGACGATTGGTTAAAGCGCTGGCTAGGGCCGTAGCAATGGTGATACCCGCCGAAGGCCCATCTTTAGGAATGGCACCTTCCGGAATGTGCATATGAATATCGCAGGATTCATGAAACTTCGGATCAATGCCCAGTTCAACCGCCCTCGAGCGAAGATAACTTAAGGCAGCCTGCGCTGATTCTTGCATTACTTCTCCAAGCTTTCCGGTCAGGGTCAGTTTTCCTTTGCCATCGACCACTGTCACTTCAATGGTGAGGGTCTCCCCTCCTACCTGGGTAAAGGCTAGACCGGTGGCAACGCCAACTTTATCCTCTTCATTCACCGCACTGTGATGATAGCGAGGAACGCCCAAGTACTTATGCAGATTGCTTACGGTAATACGGGCACTTGTGACCTGTCCCTTTACAATCTCTGTGGCCACTTTTCGACATACAGTACCTAGGCGCCTTTCGAGGGTGCGCACACCCGCTTCCTTCGTGTATTCATTGATAATCCTATAAATGGTATTATCAGATATCTGGAGCTGATCGGCTTTGAGCCCATTGTTTTCCAGTTGTTTGGGCCACAGATGCCGCTTGGCAATCTCAAATTTCTCATATTCTGTATAGCCAGGGATCTCGATCACTTCCATGCGATCCCTCAGAGCTGGAGGAATGGAGTGTAGGACATTGGCCGTGGTGATAAAGAGCACTTCGGAGAGATCAAAGGGAACCTCGAGATAATGGTCGCCAAAGCGATGATTCTGCTCAGGATCAAGTACCTCAAGGAGCGCGGAAGCCGGATCACCTCTAAAGTCCGAGGCCAGTTTATCCACTTCATCCAAGACAATGACAGGATTTAGACTTCCTACCGTCTTCATAGTCTGAATAATCCGTCCGGGCATGGATCCAATATATGTTCGACGATGACCGCGAATTTCAGCCTCATCACGCACACCACCCAGTGAAAGGCGAGAAAAGCTGCGATTCAAAGCTGTCCCCACCGATTGTGCTAGAGAAGTCTTACCAACCCCGGGGGGGCCAACGAGGCACAAGATAGGCCCCTTCGATGATTTCGTCAGTTGCCTGACGGCCAGAAACTCTAAGACTCTCTCCTTGACCTTCTCCAAGCCATAGTGGTCACGGTCGAGGAGTTCTTCAGCCAAGTTCAGATCTAACCGATCTTTTGTCCGTTTAGACCAAGGCAAGGAAAGCATCCAGTCAATATAATTGCGAACGACTGTGGCCTCAGCTGCCATGGGAGCCATGCGTTCTAGACGGTGAATTTCATGGAGAACCTTGGCTTTGGCTTCTTTGGGAAGCTTGCCCTTTTCAAGCTTATCTTTAAGTTCCTCAGCCTCCGTGCCGCCCTTCTCATCTCGTTCGCCCAACTCTACCTGAATCGCTTTAATTTGCTCGCGGAGATAATACTCCCGTTGCGCTTTTTCCATCTGCTTGCGTACACGCTGCTGAATGTTCTTCTCGAGCCCCAGAATCTCTCCCTCGCGATAAAGCAATCCTAAGATGGCTTCTAGGCGCTTATCAACCGCAAATACTTCCAGGAGCTTCTGTTTCTCCTTGAATCCCACATTTAACTGACTGGCGATGGTATCAGCAAAACGATGTACATCCTCAATACTACTCACCGACATCAATACTTCTGCAGGAATCTTCTTACTAAGGCGCACATATTTCTCAAACTCATCGCGAGTGGCACGCATTAACGCCTCCCGCTCATAACTACCCATTTCTCCGTTTGTCTCAGGAACTGCTGTTATAAAGGCCTCGTAATAGCCATCAGCATCATCAATGTGTTCTAAAGTGACTCTTTGGAGCCCCTCAACTAAAACTCGGATCTGGCCCTCGGGCACTTTCAGAAGCTGCTTAATCTCGCATAAAGTGCCGACACCATAAATATCTTCAGGCTGCGGATCTTCCACAGCCAATTGATGCTGTGCTGCCAAGACAATACGCCCGTCCCTGAGCATGCTTTGCTCGACGGCTTCGATGGAGCGCTCACGCCCCACCTCAAGTGGTGTCACCATATGGGGAAACACCAGCGTTCCACGGAGAGGTAGCAACGGAACAGATTTTGCCATGATTGATTGTACCATTTCTACACCTCCAGATTCGTAATTACATTCATTGTATCATAGTTTGGAAAATCAGGGAATTATCCCTGGAGAGATTTTAGGAGATGCTCCCAATAAGTCGCTATGAGTGCGGTGTGCCAGGGGTGCGGCGGTTTTCTCTTCCACGGAATCCAAGAGCACAATTTCAACAACGTCCGAGATTCGTTTCACGGGCACAACCTCTACCCCATTTGAGGTTTCGAAAATTTCCTGCCAATTGTCCGCGGGAATGAGTACTTTTGTAATGCCTGATTCAGCCGCAGCCCTCACCTTAGGCACTACGCCACCAACAGGCTTGATCAAACCATGAATCGTGACTTCACCAGTCATAGCCACATGACTTGTTACTGGGCGAGTGGTTAGGGCTGAGGCCACTGCCGTTACCATGCTCACCCCGGCCGAGGGTCCATCGACAGGGATCCCGCCTGGAAAGTTGATGTGGATATCATAATCTTGCGGTCTAAGCCCCATACAAGACTTTAAGACAGTCAGCACATTATCTACCGAACAGCGCGCCTGCGATCGGCGGCGCATAGTTCTACCCTGCCGCCCGAATTCTTCTTCTTCCATTACGCCCGTGACTTGCATGCGGCCTTGATTAGGTTCAACCAAAATAGCGGTAGCTTCCACTTCAATTACCGTGCCAATGTTTGGGCCATACATAGCAAGACCATTGACCACTCCTATGGTAGGCTCCTGCCTCACTTGACTTTGCGGCCTTGGCGTATACTGGCCGCAGTTAAGTACCCACTCAATGTCACCCTTTTCAATCGCCTGGCGACCCTCGCCAGTGACAACGCCTGCCGCGATTTGCACGATGTTGACCGCGTCCCTACCGTTGCTGGCAAAACGCTTAATCTCTCCTAACGCATCCAGGCTCATAGGGTAATTGATCTTTAGCGCAGCATTTGAGGCTATAACCCCGATTTCCTCAGGGTTCAAGTTCCGGAAAAACACCTCTAAGCAACGGGATCGAAGAGCCGGTGGTAACTCAGATGCAACCCTAGTTGTGGCCCCGATCAGCCGAAAGTCTGCCGGCAAACCATTTTCAAAAATCTCATGGATATGCGCAGGTATATTGGTATCTTCCGAAGAGTAGTAGGCGCTATCCAAGAACACCTTGCGATCCTCTAACACCTTGAGCAGTTTATTGAGCTGCGTGGGATGAAGCTCCCCAATTTCATCAATGAAAAGAACGCCACCGTGGGCTTTCGTCACTGCCCCTGGCTTAGGCTGGGGAATTCCTGCCACCCCCAAAGGACCCGCCCCTTGATAAATCGGATCATGTACGGAGCCCATGAGTGGATCAGCAATCCCTCGCTCATCAAAACGAGCTGTCGTTGCATCAATTTCTACGAACACGGCGTCCTTTCGAAAAGGTGACAAGGGGTTTGCCTTGGCTTCTTCCAACACAACGCGCGCCGCAGCCGTCTTGCCTACCCCCGGGGGGCCATAAACGATCACATGTTGAGGATTCGGGCCACACAGGGCTGCCCGTAGGGCTTTGAGCCCGTCGTCTTGCCCAATAATCTCATGAAAATCCCTGGGCCTCGTCACTTCTGACAATGGTTCGGTAAGGGATATGCTCTTGAGACGGTTCAATTTATCCATTTCTTTTTTCGACTCCCGATCAACAGCGGACTTGTTTCCCTGCTGCTGCCGGAGGAGGTTCCAAAAGTAAAGGCCAATGACAATAGCAAAAAAGAGATTGATCACTCCGAGAATTCCCATTATCATTCTCACTCCTCTCCGAGACTTACACCTTATTATGCCCGGGGATGGAAAAAGGATAAGTCGGGGATTCCAACTTATCCTTTGGTGAACTTTTCGATGTTACATGTCTTAGGCACTTTCTTCTTTGCCCTTGCCCTTCGCCTTGCTGCGTACAACCAAGGGCTGCTCCTCTTTTTCTACAGATGCTCGAGTGATCACACACTTGGAAACATGATCCTCCGACGGGACATCGTACATCACATCGAGCATAATCCCCTCAACAACACTGCGCAGCCCTCTAGCCCCCGTTTTTTGCTCCAAAGCCTTGGCAGCAATTAGACGTAAAGCTTCAGGTTCAAACTCCAAGACAACGCCATCCATATGCAAGAGCTTTTGGAACTGCTTGACTAAGGCGTTCTTGGGCTCAGTGAGAATCTGCATCAGTGCCTCTGCGTCCAAGGCGTCGAGGGTGCATACCACCGGTACCCGGCCGATGAACTCAGGTATTAACCCATAGCGCAACAGATCTTCTGGCATATTTTGACGCAGAATATCGCCAATTTTCTTTTCTTCTCGGGTCAAAACCTCGGCCCCAAAGCCAATCGTCTTGTGCCCAATTCGCCGTTCGATGATCTTCTCCAGCCCATCAAAGGCACCACCGCAGATGAACAAGATGTTCGTCGTGTCGATTTGGATAAACTCCTGATGGGGGTGCTTACGTCCACCTTGTGGAGGAACACTTGCCACCGTTCCTTCTAGAATCTTCAGGAGCGCCTGCTGCACTCCTTCGCCAGATACATCCCGGGTAATAGACGGATTCTCGGACTTGCGGGCAATCTTGTCAATTTCATCCACATAGATGATGCCCAGTTCAGCCCGTTCTACATCATAATCGGCCGCCTGAATCAGTTTCAGAAGAATATTCTCCACATCTTCTCCCACATAACCAGCTTCAGTCAGACTTGTAGCATCGGCAATGGCAAAAGGCACGTTGAGAATCCTAGCCAACGTCTGGGCCAAAAACGTTTTTCCGCTTCCCGTAGGCCCCAGCATGAGAATGTTACTCTTTTGCAACTCAACGTCATCGGACTTCTCATTGCTGTTAATGCGCTTGTAGTGGTTGTAAACAGCCACAGACAACGCCTTCTTGGCCTCCTCTTGACCAATCACATATTCGTCCAAAGCTTCCCTGATCTCTTTAGGCTTGGGAATGCTATCTAGTTCAATGTCATGTTCTTCGGTGAACTCTTCCTCGATGATCTCGTTACAGAGCTCTATACATTCATCACATATATAGACCCCTGGTCCGGCGATGAGCTTTTTTACCTGCTCCTGCATTTTTCCGCAAAAAGAACATTTTAACTGCCCTTTTTCATCGCCAAATTTGAACATCTAATCACCCCACCTCAACTATCACTTACTGCTGTTTGTCGTCTTTGCCCTGAGTCTGATGCTTGGTTAGGACACCATCAATCAAGCCATATTCCACTGCACTTTGAGCGGACATGTAGTAATCGCGATCGGTGTCTTGCTCAATCCTCTCGAGGGGTTGACCCGTATGGTTTTGCAAGATCTTGTTAACCTGTGTCTTCAGAAGCAAGATTTCCTTGGCCTGAATTTCAATTTGACTAGCCTGGCCTTGAGCCCCACCTAAAGGCTGGTGAATCATGATACGTGAATTTGGCAGAGCATAGCGCTTTCCGGCAGCCCCTGCCGTAAGGAGCAGGGCGGCCATGCTAGCCGCCATTCCCACACAAATCGTGGAAACATCAGCCTTGATATACTGCATGGTGTCATAAATGGCTAATCCAGAATAGACTACCCCACCTGGACTGTTAATATACAAGTGGATGTCCTTGTCTGGATCCTCTGATTCTAGAAATAGCAGCTGCGCAATGACAAGATTAGCCACCTGATCATCGATGGGACCACCGATGAAGATAATGCGATCCTTGAGGAGCCGGGAGTAAATGTCGAAGGCCCGTTCTCCTCGATTTGTCTGTTCTACAACCATTGGGACTAAAACACTCAAGTGTCTCCCCGCCTTTCTATACTTAGTTTTCCTCTTGCTCTGCGGCTTCAAGAGTAGACTCTACTTCGGTAATCGTAGCGCTATCCACAATTAGCTGCAGAGCCTTGATTCTTACAATAGAGGCTTCAATGCCGCGCCTTTGACCATTCCAGTATTCCCGCATTTGTTCTTCTAATTCAGCGTTAAGCTCACCGCTGGCGTTCACATACTCTGCAATCTTCTCATCTACTTCTTCTTCACTGGCGGTAATTCCTTCCTGCTCATGAATTGCCTCCAGAATCAAATCATGGATGATATGGTTCTTCGCTTGAGGTTCAAATTGGGCCTGCAGCTCTTCTTTGCTCTGACCGGTCATTTGCAGATACATTTCCTCATTAATCCCTTGCCTCTGCATGTTTTGAAAGAAGTAGTCAAGGAGATGTGCTGCCTGATGTTCAATCATGGACTGGGGAATCTCAACGGAGCTATCATCAGCAATCAGCTCTAATAGTTTATTCTCCATTTGCTCAGTGGTTCTGCGGGTGGCCTCGTCTTCTAAGTTTTTCCGAATCTCTGCCTTCAGTTCGTCCAGGGTGTCGTATTCGCTAATGTCCTTGACAAATTCATCATCAATGTCTGGAAGGAATTTCTCTTTCAATTCTTTGACCGTAATGGTAAAGGTGGCTTCTTGGCCAGCTAACTCTGCTGCCTGGTACTCCTGGGGAAAGGTGACCTGAATGTCCTTGGTCTCACCAACCTTAAGACCGATGAGCTGTTCCTCAAAACCGGGGATAAATTGCCCGGCGCCAATCTCTAAGGTTTGGTTTTCACCAGCTCCACCGCTAAAAGGCTTGCCATCTATATGCCCAATAAAATCAAAGACCGCAAAATCGCCTTCCTGCACAGCTTCGTGTTCAGCAACAACAAGCTCAGAATTTTGCTCTTGCTGCTGCTTGAGTACGTTTTCGATATCTTCGTCTGAAACCCTAACAATCTCCCGCTGGACTTCAAGACCGCGGTACGTACCAAGTTTGAGTTCAGGATAAACGTCCACTGTGTAGGTGAAAGTTGCTCCTTCACTACGATCTATGCGTTCAATGTCAGCCTCGGGCTGATCTACTGCCTGGATCTCTGTTTCGGCAAGAGCCTCCTGGTATAGACGCGGCAACAAGACTTCTACCGCATCTTCCACAAAAACGTCAGGACCATAGTTCATCTCAATGATCCGCCGTGGCGCTTTACCTTTTCTAAAGCCTGGAATATTGATCTTTTTGACATTCTTGCGATACGCTTCTTCGATTGCTTCTTCTAGAACTTGTGCGTCTATATCGACCGTCAGTCTAACTCTGCTGTTCTCCAATTTCTCCTGTTTTACCGCCATAATCTAACCCAATCTCCTTTCGTTCCCATAACGCAAAAAAAGTACACTTTGTAGTGTAACTAAACTTATGTACATGAAAATAAATGGTGCAGGCGGAGAGAGTCGAACTCTCACGGGGGTTGCCCACTAGATCCTAAGTCTAGCGCGTCTGCCANNATTGCACTATTGATCTTGAGACTGTTAAGCAAACGACTCGGGGAAGAGCACGCTCCAGAACAAATCATTCAGTCTCTCAGGAGCTATCAGGCCTGCTATATCAAGGATAATGTATTTAGAGTGGCCTATTATGACCCGATTATTCGCGATGTCGCCACTGCGCTAAGCCTTACCCTTAACCGGAGATTTTTGACTGTGGGCTCCATTCGGCAACTTGTGGCCGACAGCAAAAAAGAATTTTAGAATATACAACCCATTTCGGACGCGACAAAACCTCCAAAAGCTCCTGTTGCCCGGTGCTCCAGAGGTTTCTGTCTACCACTTACTGCAAATGTCGAGGTCAGTTTGTCTGGAAAAAAGACGAAAAACCTGTATAATAAAAGCAGGAGGGAACGCCTGTGAAAATACCCCGTCGCTACTGGCGTAATCTAGATTGGCCGTTAATCCTGGCGGTTTTAGCACTGACTGCCATCGGGCTTGTTGTTGTTTATTCCGCATCCTATTCGCAGCTCGTCGCTGCAGGTTTAAGCCCCTGGCATCATGTTCAGACACAGCTTGTGGCTTTTGGTCTAGGCCTAGTCGCCGCGATTATTATTGTGTCCATCGACTACAGGGCGTGGGCACGCTGGTCAAAGCTCATTTACATAGCCACGATGGCTCTCCTAAGTGGTGTACTTTTGATCGGCCAAGCCGTCTTTGGCTCACAGCGCTGGGTTCGAATAGGGCCATTGAGTCTTCAACCATCAGAATTGGCCAAGATCGCTCTTGTCTTGGTGCTAGCTAAGGCTTTTGAGAAAGAAGAGCATACCCAAAGCCTCAAGGGAGTGGCTAAAGCTCTTGTTATGGTCTTAATTCCCATGGCTCTCATTCTAAAACAACCCGATCTAGGAACGGCAGCGATCTTCATTGGACTCTTTTTTACCATGTGGTATGTAGGCCATGGCAAGACGAAGCACATTGTCATCGCGGGTTTGTCCTTAGTTGTCGTCTCTATAGCCGTCGTTATCGTTTCACTTAAAGGCTGGGTTAGTGTGATCAAGCCTTACCAGCTCACCCGTATTTTGGTCTTTTTAGATCCCTATTCGGATCCTAGTGGAGCAGGCTGGAACATTATTCAATCCATCATCGCTGTCGGTTCAGGAGGCTTTTTGGGAAAGGGGATGTTAAACGGCACCCAGAGTTCTCTGCACTTCTTGCCAGCCAACCACACTGACTTCGTCTTTTCGGTCATCGCTGAAGAGTTTGGTTTTCTTGGCTCTGTAGTCGTTCTAGCCCTCTATGTTGTTGTCATTTGGCGCGGCTTGCACATTGCGGCGGTGGCAAAAGACAACTATGGTACGCTTTTGGCAGCGGGAGCTACCGGTATCTTCTTTTTTCACCTCATTATTAATGTAGGTATGACCCTTGGTTTCATGCCCATAACGGGACTTCCGCTACTATTCATTACCGCCGGAGGAAGCATCATGCTCACAAGCCTCATTGCTGTAGCCATCATCCTTAATGTGGGACTGAGGCGTAACAAGATTATGTTTTGATTCTAGGGCCAATAAGAGAAGTGTTGAAGAAGCAAAGCTTAAGCAGGTGGCCGCGGCCACCACACCCGAATCATTGAAGATGAAAGCTGCAGAAGCACTGATTACCACCCCAACGATTCCTTTGGCGATGAAGGGGTGGTTTTCTTTAAGCCAAGCGATGTAACTCGAGGGCCAGATAAAGGAAGCTCCCATTCCCACCAAAGCCACGATCAGGGCATAACTCCACATACTGTAACGCAAAAGTTTGAGATTCATGGCCAGTTTGCGGGTGATAATCAAGAATAGGGCGGTCAGACCATCACGGCGAACAAGCTCCACCGTCTGCCCGATGTGCGATTGTTCTCCTTGTGAATTCGCGCCATCAACAAGCATGAGCGCTCCCAAAACTACTACAGTAACCGCACCTAGGACGAGCACCGTGCGAAAATTGACCTTCTTGCCTGCAAAAGCTATCCAAGTTGAACCGAAACCGAAGACCGCGCTGATAGCTCCGCCCACATTCGTTCCTAGGGAGGGGGCACCAATTACAACTGTCAAGATCCCAAAGAACAAAAGACCTAGAGCATTTCTCCTGTGCTGCAAAAACCGTCCCCCTTCTACCATCGTAGCCCACCCCATAATGGCAGAACCAATTAAAACACCCATAAACTCATTGCCTATGCCATAAAACCGGGCACCCCCAATGGGGTCATAACCCAGAAAAGAGTAGCGCATGAGCCAGCTTCCAAGAAAGACATCTATCATGATGGTAAGGGCGGTGGTGATGGAGATTGCACCAATGAGCCGCGTTGACGAAGTCATCTTGTACTTCAGCATAACGATGCCAAACATTAGGGTCAGAACCCCAAGTGGTGTTTTCTCCCATAGCAATAAACCAAGAGGTGCAACCAAAAGCAAAAGCAGCGCCACCTGCAATAGGCGTACCGCCCACTGGGGCAATGTCGCATTAACGATCAAGGCAATGAGCACAGCGGTGTAGGCTAGGATTTGGCCGATGACCAGCGCCCGCAAAACTTGGCCTCGATACTGCGAGAGAACGCTGATCATTTCTCCCATGGTTTCCAGCCAGTCTATGGCCTCATCCAGTGGTAGGGGCTCAATGGAAGCAGGTCGCCCAACAAAAGGCTGGTTATGATCTATTGCTAAGATATCCAAAATTGTTGGGGCAATATCCATATTGGTAATCAACCCAGGCCAGCGCGTGGTTCCTGATATGACCAGGCCCTCTGTCTGACCCCAGGACAAAATAGGAGTAAGCCAATACCCGCGGCTTGCCAAAAACTGCGAGGGATAGGGACTCACCAGCAAGACTACTGTTTGTGGTGATCTACTTTCCACAACGCTTTTTAAAAAAAGGCGAGCCTCTTCTGCTATCTTCTGGCCTATGATTTCCTTTTGGGCAGGCACGAATTGATTCTGGTATTGATCATAGCGGAAGGGATCTCCCAAATCAACTACAACCAATGATTCTTCCGCTTCTACTACCT
>DHNI01000118.1:45269-53858 GCA_002409455.1 Firmicutes bacterium UBA5420
TTCTTCCGCTTCTACTACCTCGGCATACAACCTAGTATAATCGGTTCGTAAACCATAAGGGTATTCCGCATCCATGATTGTAAACTCTGAGCCTACACTTCCCAGCCATACCCTGCCCCACCCATCCATACCAACTAGGGCAGCCCACGAGAAAACGTCTAAACCATCGCTGTTGCCCAAAACCCGCAAGGGTACTCCTGCTTCGGCAAAAGCATTTCCTAGGGCACCGAGTTCCATCTTGTAATTCACATTTTGAGCTGCCTGCATCTGGGCGATCTTCGGTTGTACCAAGGCTGTGGGCTCAAGCCCAGTATGAAGCGTGTATAGTTCCTTACCTACCACCTCATCTGCATAGAAGACGGCCGCGCTACCGAAGCCTACTGCTCTCGCACCGGCTCCAATACTTAGATACGATGCGGATAACGCCTCCCCACCTGCCGAGCGGGTGTTCAAAAACCCCAAAGCCAGAGGTGCGCCAAACTGTAGAGCATGAACTGTAGCCCAATCTAGGCCATGCCACAGCACCAGAATAACCTGCTCAACTACTTCACTTCCAGCAAGGGCTGGGTAAGTGAAAGGCCCGATTACGGCCATACTCAAACACAATAACACTGCGATGAGCTGCCGTTTCATGTCATCAGGCCCTCATAGAGCGCCCTTGTACAGCGCACCATCCGGTCTTCTCCAAAGAAGGTGTCAACCCGTTGCCGATTATACTCTCCCATGGCCTTGGCCTTATCTGGCGACTTCAGCACATGTAACAAGGCGGCAGCCCATTCAGGGGCATTACCAGGCGCAACCAGCAGCCCACCACGGCCTGATACCACCGCTTCACGTAAGGCAGGCAGATCCGAAACTACCACTGGCAAACGGCTGGCCATGGCTTCTAACACACTAAGACTGAAACCCTCGCTGAGGCTAGGCAGGGCAAAACAGTCCCACCCCGCCATTAAAGCAGGTACATCATCCCTCCACCCTAGAAACTTTACCTTATTGTCTAGCCCCAGCCCCTGCGAATATTGCTCTAGTTTCGATCGCTCCGGACCATCGCCTACGATCACGAGATGGAGCCGGGGAATGAGTTTCACGATTAGGGACATGGCTTCAAGGAGAGTGCTCAGTCCCTTGCCCGGAATAAGGCGTGCTACTGTGCCCACAACATGATCATCCAGAGCGAGCCCTAAGGGCACCCGAGATGTATCAGGCGGATAGTCACCGAAATTGCTAGACGCAATACCATTGTAGATCGTGAGTACTTTACGTTCAGGCACATAACGGATGATCTGCGAACGCACAGCGTCAGAGACGCTGATAATGGTATTCATGCCATTGAACATCCAGCGCTGTATCTTGTTCGCTCCCCATTGGGTGAGCTTGGATGGACTCTGGGGCAACGAGTTATGGGCGGTGAACAAAAAATGAGGGTGCCGAGCGGGTGCCAGTGCCGTTGCTGTAATTAGGGCAGCTTTCAGGCCATGGGCATGCACCACACTGGCCTTTTCTTCCCGCAGAAGCCGTCTTAACTTCCTACTGGCAGAAAAGTCGCGCTTTAGACTTAAGCCATCTACTAAGTCCAGGGGAATAAATCGCCTCTGGCCAGCCCACTTCTGCAAATCTGGTGGTCCAACCACCACGATATCCAAATCGGGAATTCCCTTGAGTAATTGTTGAAGGTGCTGCAAGATTCCCCCTTCGGCTGGGCGAACCACCCAAATTATCTTCATACAACTCTCCCCCTATGTCTCCATTTATTTTGGGCAAAATTTATTAATCAATACGGGGTATGCTACAAGCAGAAGGGAGAGATCTTGTGCGCCGAATGATCTTTATTTTCCTCGTTGTGGTGGGAATCTTGGCCCTGGGGGTGAGATTCTTTGTTAACGAAAGGCTTACTAGTGAAAATCCTCCTGGTCTGGAAATACAATTTGTGGAACACGGTTCTATCAGCCAACTTAGAACCTCCGATTCACCCTTGGCTCAGATTCAAACCATGGTTGACCGCGTCTCGGAAGCAGCGATGAAAGAACAGTGGAGTGCGGCCTCCAGATCGGTACAACAACTTGACGATGCTTGGCAAGCCCTCAGCCCCCAAAGTTCTTTAGAAACGGAAAAAGAAATTGAGTCGACCATTCAAAACCTCTACTATAACGTCTGGGCCCGGGATCAACAATCCGTGCTAACAACTGCGCAACAGCTGACTGTTCTTCTCAGTCGGCTAGCAAGTTAGAAAAAGGGAGCAACTGCTCCCTTTTTTGATCTATCGATGCTTGCAGCCATAGGTTGCAGCAATCATCAATGTTGTTCTGGGTTTTCCGGATTCTGGTTAACCGGCTTAGCTTGCTGCTTTTGCCTCTGACCTTGCTGCCCCTGCTGAGCTTGTTGCTGCTGATGTTGCTGCAAATGGCGATTGGCTAGCTCCTCAGCTGTTTCGTAAAAATGATTGGCGTTGACTAATCCAGCCGCTCTTTGATTTTGCGGCCTATTTTGGTTTCGTTTCTTCTTTTTGTCTTGCGACACTCTCTAGCACCTCCTTCCTCCCTAGTATGGACGAAGGAGTTTTGATTTATGATGGCGAATTTTAGAGGATGAATCACGAAGGAGGCAATAAAATGAGCGTAGCCATCGTCGCTAACCCCCTTGCGGGCAGAGGCCGGGGACAAAAGACCGCACAATTAGCCAAAGAGGTCCTGCAAGCTCACAATATGGATTTTCAGCTCATGTACACTGAGTATCCAGGACACGCCATCGAATTAGCGCACCGAGCAAGCAAGAATCACCCCGTAGTAGTCGCACTAGGGGGCGACGGCACCATTCGGGAAGTCCTGGAGGGAACATGGCAAAGCCCGGCGACCTTAGGAATCATCCCAGGGGGTACCGGCAACGATTATGCCAGGGGTCTTGGAATTCCGCACGAAACAAAACAAGCCATTGAGGTTTTACTCCATGGTAAAGACACCCTTTTTGATGTGGGATTCGAAAATGACTTGATCTTTGGGCAGATGGCCTCCATTGGCTTCTCTGTTGACGTACTCGAGTATGTTAATACACATCGCGATGGAATCTGGAAGGGATCTGCAGCCTTTCTGGCCGGAGTTGTAGCCACCATCCGCCATCTAAAAAGCGTTCCTGTACAGATCACTGTAGATGGAGAAGTCATGGAAAGAGAGATTATTGCACTCTTTGCGTTGAACATGCCCTATGGCGGTGGTGGCATGAAATTTGCTCCCGAGGCCAGATACGACAGTGGTCATTTCCACCTACTTTTCATTGAGGCCATTGGAAGGCTCGACTTGGCCTTCACGCTCCCGAAGATCTATACTGGTAAACACATCACACATCCTGCTGTACATATCGTAACAGGGAAGGAGATCACCGTTTATGGCGATCCCCTGCCTATTATGGTTGATGGAGATATTTTTCGCCCCAGACCATTTCATACGAAAATCGTGCCCCAGGCCGTGCGGGTGCGAATTCCAAAAACCCCAGCGCCTTAAGGAGCCGGGGTTTCGCTTTCTAGACAATTCCAAGTCTTTTTCCAACGTTGACGAAGGCATCCAAGGCAAACTGCAAATCCTCAACTGTGTGGGCAGCGGTAACGATAGTGCGTACACGGGCCTTGCCCCTGGGCACTGTGGGGAAAGCAAGTGCCTGGGCAAATACGCCAGCCTCAAAGAGCTCGTCAGCTAATTGCATCGCCTTACGTTCATCGCCCACCATCACGGGAATAATGGGGGTGACACTAGCACCGGTATCAAATCCAAGGGCCCGCAAGCCATCCCTGAAAAACTCCGCATTCTTCCATAACGTCTCGATCAGCTCTGGTTGCTCAACTAGCATATCGACGGCCTCCATCCCTGCCGCCGTAACCGCAGGAGGAAGCGAGGTGCTAAAAAGTACGGGCCGGGCTCTTTGGATGAGATAATCAATGAGCTTTTGAGGCCCAGCAACATAACCACCTAACACACCAATGGCCTTCGATAGAGTACCCACTTGAATATCAACTTGCCCATGGAGGTTATAGTGATCGACGGTTCCTCGTCCATTACGCCCCATAACGCCACTGGCATGAGCATCGTCAACCATGACAATGGCCTCGAATTCTTGGGCTAGTTTCACCACTTCATCCAAAGGGGCAATGTCCCCATCCATGGAGAAAACACCATCGGTTACCACAATCTTGCGTCGCCCCTCCGCTTCTTCTAATATAGAACGTAATCCTGCCATATCCGCGTGGGGATAGACTTTTATCTGGGCTCGGCTCAGGCGGGATCCATCAATTATACTAGCATGATTGAGCTCGTCGCTGATGATAACATCTTCTTTGCCCATAATGCAGCTCACGGTGCCGGAGTTGGCTGTGAACCCAGATTGGAACAGTAAACAAGCTTCAACGTTCTTGAATTTCGCCAGCTTATGTTCGAATTCCCTATGCAAGTCCATTTGTCCGGCAATTGTTCGCACAGCGCCAGGACCCACACCGAGCTTTTCGGTCGCCTTAATAGCTGCCTCAATTAGGCGAGGATGATTGGCTAGCCCTAAATAGTTGTTGGAAGACAGGTTCACAACCGGCTTGCCATCATAGACCGATCTCGGCTTCTGGTCACCTGTGAGCGTGCGAGGTTCTCGATACAACCCTTGATCCTTTAAGTTTTGTAGCTCTTGTTCCAAGAAACTCAGTGCATCCACTACAAATCACTCCCATCTGGATAGATAACAACTTTTCCACACTGCCCAGCTTTCATGAGCTCAAACCCCTCACCAATACGCTCAAAGGGTAGGCGGTGGGTAATAAGAGGCGTGAGATCAAGCCCGCCTTGCAGTAAAGCCTGACCCTGATACCAGGTTTCAAACATTTTCCGACCATTAATTCCATGTATAGTAGCACCCTTAAATACAATAGCTGTAGCAAGATCAATGGTAATTGGTTTGGAGGGAATACCAAGCAAAGATGCTGTTCCGCCATTGGCCAAACATTTAAAGGCGTCATTGATGGCTACTTCACTACCTGACATTTCTAAGAGTACATCAACACCAGCGCCGCCGGTGACTTGGGAAATCTCAGTACATAAATCTTCTTTCGCTACGTTAATCGTATAGTCAGCGCCAAACTGTTTGGCCAGATCTAGCCGATAGGCGCTCACATCAGAGCAAAAGATCCGTTTTGCCCCCGCCTGCCTTGCAATGGGAATCGCAGCTAAGCCAATGGGCCCTACGCCAGTAATCAGTACATCTGCGCCAACCAAATCGCAGGCCAAGGCGGTATGAACCGCATTGCCGTAAGGATCCTGAATGGCCGCAACTTCAGGGTCTACGTCATAGTTCCACACCCATAGATTCTCATAGGGGACTGTAACATACTCGGCGAAACAGCCATGACGGTCTACTCCAACGATCTTCACGGTTTCGCAGATATGACCCCGCCCTGTGCGACAGAAGCGACAAACACCGCAGGTAAAGTGGGTTTCTACCGAGACAAAATCGCCCTCTTTAACACCCTTCACGCCTTCGCCAAGTTCAATAACATCACCACAGAACTCATGGCCGAAAATCAGCGGTGGCTTAACGCGGTTTTGGGCCCACTGATCCCAGGTGTAAATGTGAACATCAGTACCGCAAATAGCGCTCACCCGCACTTTTACCAATACTTCGCCTGCCTGAGGCTTTGGAATGGGGGCCTCAATAAATTCAAAACCCGCAGCAGCCTCCGTTTTGGCTACTGCTTTCATCGTCTTCGACATCTTGCTACCCCTCCAGAGTAAGACAATTTTTTCTTCACGTAATTCTTCCATTCTCCTAACGAATTATCCTGCCAAATCTATGGAGGAATTCTCTGCTAATGCGTGATAAAAAAAACAAGCAGCCCGAAGGCTGCTACTTTCTACAATAATGGGGTGAGTAACCGGATTCGAACCGGCGACCTCCAGGGCCACAACCTGGCGCTCTAACCAACTGAGCTATACCCACCGTATTATATGGCGCGCCTGGCAGGAATCGAACCTGCGGCACTCGGATTAGAAGTCCGATGCTCTATCCCCTGAGCTACAGGCGCCTATTCAGGGTCAATGGAGCGGGTGATGAGAATCGAACTCACATAGCCGGCTTGGAAGGCCGGTGCTCTACCATTGAGCTACACCCGCAAAAAATGGTCGGGGCGAGAGGATTTGAACCTCCGGCCTCCTGCTCCCAAGGCAGGCGCGCTAGCCAAACTGCGCCACGCCCCGACTGACAATGTCAATCTTACCACACAAAACTAATCTATGTCAACTGCTTTTCTGAAGCTTTCTTCGCTTCTATACGTTCCATTACCTGAAGCATTCCCTGCATAGCTCGGTAGCGATGACTGATTGTGTTCTTCACAGCAGAGCCTAATTCTGCAAAGGTCAGGCTCGCCTCAGGAACAAAGAACAGGGGATCATAACCAAAGCCGCCTGTGCCCCGCGGTTCCAAGAGGATGATCCCGCGGCAGATACCCTCGGAAAACTCTACCTGACCTTGGGGCCCCGCTAAGGCCATTACGCAGCGAAACCTAGCACCTCGGCGTTCCAAGGGAATGCCTTCTAGCTTCTCTAAGAGCAGTTCGTTATTCCTCTGATCGCTAGGAGGTTCTCCGGCAAAGCGAGCCGAATGGACACCCGGGGCCCCACCTAGAACATCTACTTCCAAACCCGAATCATCAGCTAGAACAAGTTCACCGCACAGCTGCGCTATTTCCACCGCCTTCTTGCGTGCATTTTCCCTGAAGGTGTCGCCATCTTCCACAACCGGAGCATAGTCTCCTAGTTCAGGTAAACCGACCACCTCGAAGTTTAAGTGATCAGTAAGCTCCTTGATCTCTTGTATCTTATGCTGATTATGGCTGGCCACGATTAGACGCTTCGCACTCATCTACTTACCACCAAATTTTTTCGCTAAATCTTCCATCAGTAAGCTTTTTTGTTTGTCCAATAACTCAAAAATGCCCTTTTCAGCCAGATCCATAAGTTGACCAAGTTGTTCACGAGTAAATGGCTGCCCTTCGGCCGTGCCTTGTACCTCAACGATCTTTCCGCTTTGGGTCATCACCACGTTGCAATCAACTTCAGCAGCAAAATCCTCGGCATAATCTAAGTCAAGGACAGGTTCGCCATCTACGATACCTACACTAACCGCGGCCAAGTATTCCCTCACACCGGGATTTCCGTCAATTTTGCGCAAGGCATCGGATAACGCAATAAAGGCACCTGTTATGGATGCTGTCCGGGTTCCACCATCGGCCTGGAGCACATCGCAATCAATCCAAATCGTGCGCTCCCCGAGCGTCTTCAAGTCAACAACCGATCGAAGCGAGCGGCCAATGAGACGCTGAATTTCGTGGGTACGTCCTCCTACCTTACCTCGGGAGGATTCCCTTTGGTTGCGTACAGCCGTAGCCCGAGGGAGCATGGCATACTCCCCTGTAATCCATCCTTCGCCCTGCCCCCGCAGAAAGTAAGGCACCTTATCTTCTACCGTGGCGGTGCAAATCACCTTTGTATTTCCGATCTCCATTAATACAGAGCCTTCTGCGTGCATGTTGACATCACGGGTGATCTTTACAGGACGAAGCTCATCACGGGCACGTCCATCAGCCCTTGTATACTGCATTTATTTTGCCTCCTCCAAGCCAAAATTCCGGTATTTGGCAACCCCTTGTTCATAGACACTATTTCCAAAACTGTCAATGGCTACAATGGCGGGAAAGTCCTTTACTACCATGCGGTGCACAGCCTCTGCACCTAAATCGGGGTAGGCCACCACCTCAACTTCCTTGATGCTCTGGGCGATCAAGGCCGCAGCTCCGCCAACGGCCGCAAAGTACACTGCACCATGCTCTTTCATAGCTTCAATCACGGCGTCACTCCGGCCACCTTTGCCGATCATGCCCCGTATGCCCTGCTGCAAAAGGGGAATCGTCAATGTGTCCATGCGCACAGACGTCGTAGGTCCAGCTGAGCCGATGGCGTCACCTGGCTTTGGCGGCGTCGGCCCTACATAGTAGAGAATGGCGCCCTCCGGATCAAAGGGCAAGGGCTCTCCTTCTTCAATTAGCTTGACCAACCGCTGGTGAGCAGCATCTCTTGCGGTATAAATCACCCCGCTAATAGCTACCTCTTCACCGGCCCGCAGGGTCCTTGCGGTTTCCAATGGGGTTGTAACGTGAATCATCTCGATCTCCTCCTGCTTTCTACTCTTTATCACTTAGATTGGCCACCAACTCGCGGAAATGAGTCCCCCGAGCGATGAAATTGGGATACTGGTCATAACTTGCGCTAGCGGGAGATAAAAGTACCACATCACCTGGCTCCCCTAGCTCATGTGCGCGAAAGACCGCTACACTCAGAGCTTCGACTTCATCTAGCGAAACGCCTCCTGCGTCCGCGACTGCCTGGCGAATTTTCGGTGCAGTGGTTCCCAAGAGAATCAAATGCTTGACTCTGCCCTGAATGGCTTGGCCTAGTTCGGCAAAGGAGAGCTGCTTGTCGGATCCACCCGCGATGAGAATTATCGGGCCCGAAAAAGAACGAAGGGCTGCCAGGGTTCGATCTGGAGTGGTGGCGATGGAATCGTTAT
>DHNI01000118.1:53995-60632 GCA_002409455.1 Firmicutes bacterium UBA5420
GGGGTGGTGGCGATGGAATCGTTATAATAGCGCACTCCCTTGACTTCTCCCACGAACTCCAAACGATGGGGCACGCCGGCAAAGCTTTTTCCAACCTGTCGAATCGCCTCTACGCTTGCCCCTGCCACATAACTGAGCACGGCCGCGGCCAAGAAATTTGCCACATTGTGCTCACCAGGCAAAGCTAGTTCTGACCGTTTGGCGAAAATAAATTGCCTCTTTCCATCGGCATAAACCAGATCATCTCCGTCTAGATAGGTGCCGGGAAACACTTTCGATCGAAGGCTAAAATAGAAAACCCTTCCAGGGGCCTCCCCAGCCATGGCCCGAGTAATAGGATCGTCGTAATTTAAGACCAAAAAATCATGAGGCTTTTGATGGCGATAAATATTCTGCTTCGCCTTGATATAGTTTTCCATGGTATGGTGAACATCGAGATGATTCTGGGCAATATTGGTGATCACGGCCCCATGGGGACTTTGACGCAAGACTTCCAATTGAAAACTAGACAGCTCCAAGACCACATGATCCTCTGGACCGATATGTTCAAGGTCGCCAATCAGTGGTGTTCCAATGTTGCCTCCCACATAGGTGGGTATTTTACTTGCCTTAAAGATTTCCGAAACTAGGCTCGTGGTTGTGGTTTTGCCACTACTGCCAGTAATGGCATAGATCGATCCATGGCTGTAGCGAAACACTAAGCCAATCTCGCTTTCTAAGCGGCCTGACTTTTCTATTGCTTGTAGTTCAGGCAAATCCTTAGGCACGCCCGGGCTCACCACTACAGCATCAAAGGATGTGAGACCCTTTAGATACCCGGGGCCCAAAACCAGCTCGATGCCTAGTGATTCTAATTCCGCGAGACGTTCACCAAGTTGGATACCTGTCTTCAGATCCCGCCCACTTAACTGAGCACCAGCATCCTTTAAGAATCGAATCAATGCAATGTTGCTGATCCCAAGACCAATCACAGCCACCCGTTTACCAGACCAGTCCTTTTGAAACTCTCTAACCATTAGGTCTTCTCTCCCGCCATATGATGAAAGCCCACCGCGGGCAATCTCTCCTGAAGCAAGAGTTCTGCGGTGGTTTTAAATGTATGTGGATCACCGCTGACCCAAAACTGGGTATCCTTACCAGAATCGTTTGCAGAATTCGTCGCCAAATTCGGAAACACCTCTGCTACCTGCAAAGCTAATTGCGGTGCCGGATTGACAATATGAATATTGGCCCCTACAAGTTCGCCTATGAGCCCCTCCAAGAAAGGATAGTGGGTGCAGCCAAGCAAAAGTGTGTCTATATCTTGAGCCATGAGAGGGTCTAAGTACTCCTGAAGCGCTTCTTCCGCGGCCTGTGATTTGACCTGTCCTTCCTCAACTAAGGGTACAAGGCGGGGAGCACTTTGCATAAATACTTGCACATTTGGAGCAATTTTAGAAAAGGCCTTCTGGTAGGCCCCACTATCTGCTGTTCCCCGCGTAGCAAGTATGCCAACACGACCGTCGCTCACCTCGAGAGTCGCACGAACTGCGCTTTCCAGGATTCCAAAAACAGGGATCTGCACTCTCCCCATCACCCGTGGTAATACCAAGGCACTTGACGTATTGCAGGCCACAACTACACCCTCACATCCCTGACTTAGGAAGAAACCTACAATATCCCAAAAATAGCCCTCAAGCTGGGCAGGGGTCTTCTCACCGTATGGGACATGGCTGGTATCGCCAAAGTAAAGGAGCTGCGCACTTGTATGCTGCCGAAGCTCACGCCAAACGGACAGCCCCCCTAAACCAGAATCATAAATACCTATCATCAAAATATTTCCCCCAAGAGGCGTTCCGCCAAAGGCGGGGCCATCATATGTGAGAACCACCTAGAAGCTTATAATCCTTCTCTAGCGGTTCTGTAAGGTCTAGGTGACCAGCTAATGTGGGAATGGATCTACTTTCCACTAAAATTTGCACTCTCCGAACTCCCTGAGCACCAACTACAGTATTGACTATGCCATATACCGTTAGGATTTCCCCTGCACTGCCTCCTGGGTGCTGTGTAATAAGGTGGTGACTAAAATTCAGAAAAAGCACGTCGCCATGCTGACTATAACCGAGAAGCTCTGTACCTTCGGGAATAATCGGGGTAAGGTCGGAAAGACGGGGGCCCGCTAATAGACTCTCCAAACGTTCGGCGACAGTTCCCTGTCCCTGGCTAAATTCTGGAATCAATCTAACACTATCGGGACATCCAAAGTACACGGCGTAAAAAGGCTGGGTGGAATCGACGGATACTGGTAGTATCTCGCTTCTTTCCGTAAAAATATATGCGACAGTGCGCGTCAAAAAGAGCAGAATCAGAACCATAACCGCACTGGCTAACCCGCGCTTCCACCTCATGTGCTTCGCCCCCTATTGCTTGTTCTCTAGATAAAAGCGTCTGATCCCATTAAAAATGCCTTGAGCAGCGGCTTCCTGAAATCCTGGAGCCCGTAGAAGTACCTCTTCATCGGGGTGATCCAAGAATCCTACCTCCACCATGATGGCAGGCATCTTGGTGTTATTAAACACAGCAAGATCACTCCTTCCCCAAATTCGCCTATTGGCTAGGGTGATAGATTGCACCACCTCGTCCTGAACCGTGCGGGCCAAGAGCTCCGACGCTGGGTCATTTGCTCTGTACAAGGTTTCTGTACCTCGAGCGGTGCCTCTTTGAATATGGGCATTGGTGTGCACAGAGATAAATAGGTCTGCCTTGGCCTGCGCAGCAATCTCAGGGCGTTCGAAAATAGAAACATACGCATCACTATCTCTAGTATACACAACTTTGGCCCCTGCCTGACTCAAAAACTCACCAAGATATAAGCTAATGGCCAAATTAATATCCTTCTCAAAGCTACCATGATACCCAATTGCTCCAGGATCTGAACCGCCGTGGCCAGGATCGACAACTACCGTAAGCCCTGACAACTCACCATCCTGGATAGGAACATCCGAGAACAGGGGCGGGGTTGATGCTCCCTGCAAACGGGCAAGATAGGCATGGGCTTCACTCGCTGTTCCAGAAAAGAGCGGAAGTGCGAATCCTCCTTCACCTAACTGTTCTAGTGGAAGGGGTGCCATAGGCTCCGTGACCTGCAGAACGATTCTAGTCACAGATGGTGTGTGCTGGCTTACCCGCAAACGCGCAATTCTCCCCTGATTAATGGGTCTATCAAAAGAAGGGATCATCAACGTTGTTTCTTGAACGTCTAGCACGAGACGCAGAGGATCTTCTAAGTAGACTACTTCAATCACTGGAGCTGCTGATACATCCAAACGTAGCTGAAACTCACCATCACTTTGTTCCAGTTCAATCGATGTGAGTTGAAAGTTAAACTCAATCTCCAAACCACCTTGGGGCCACGGATTGACGCGGTAACCCGTCGATCCATGCAAATCACAGACGATGCGCATGGTCTGCTCATCAAAACGGCTGCTTCGAATGGAGCGCACCACAGGGTGGTCGCTGATTTCAACTGTAGGAAGCGGTTCACCCCCCACACCATAGAGATCAATGACTAGACGATCGGGCTCCGTCAACAGATGGGTCTGGTAACCAGTATATGAATGGAGATCAAGAAAAACCCTCGACCTAGGTCCACCCATAAAAATGATATCACTAAGGTCCTGTTCCTCCCCAGGATGATGAAGAACAATCGGTTCATTTACAATCTCATCGGACAACTCTGGTTCACCGAACATTGGATCATTGGATCCTTCATTGCCCTCCGATCCGCGAATGAGCCCAGCCGCGAAGGAACGTTCGCGCGATGGAATCTCCCTGGAGGACTCTAGGCGTAGGGCCATGCTATCCTGATCAAAAACTAGGCTTAGTCCAAGGCGATTAGCGATAAAACGTATGGGTACCACAATCTCTTCTTCAACGAGTTGGGGGGCAACATCCAGTTTATACATCACGCCATCCACTTGTGCACTTTCTTCACCTAATTGCATAAGAATGGTTTGATCGGCAAACACCAACTCGATCTCTTCAAGAGTTGTGTTAACCTCAGCCCCGAGATATTTTGCAAAGACGTCCGCGGGGATCATAAAGTTGCCATTGATC
Source organism: Firmicutes bacterium UBA5420 (assembly GCA_002409455.1). Taxonomy (GTDB): domain Bacteria; phylum Bacillota; class Limnochordia; order Darwinibacteriales; family Darwinibacteriaceae; genus UBA5420. The sequence continues at coordinate 58,091 of DHNI01000118.1, forward strand.
ATGACTAAGGGATGTTTAAGCTCCACTTCATCTGTTCCCACAAATAGTCCAAGGGAAGCTTCGGAGTGGCTTGAACATAGAAGTGAAACGAAAAAAAGAAAAAAGAGAATAAGGGCAACCCGCTTCATAGTTTTACCTCCAGCTGTAATTATTACCATCATTTCTCCCTAGAAAGGAGGAATCCTCTTATGTTTTCGCGCTTTTGGATACGCTTGGGGAAGTTTGGCTTGTTCACGTTGATCGCCTACCTCCTTATGGCCTGGATTGTCATCGTCACCATTATTATTCGTGAGGAACTAGCCATTGTCGACGCTACTAAGGTAATCTCTGTCTTTAATCCGGCCCAAGGTTCAAGCACCATAGAAGGTCAAGTGCGTAATGTTTTTGGCGACCCCGTTCCCTTTGGGGTCATTATTGTGGGAGAGCACCTAGTGCAAGCAGACAGCACAGGAGCCTTTCGGATCATGAACGTCACGTCGGGGCGCCATACCCTGGAAATCTTTGCGGGAGATTATGCTCGATACACAAGAGAGATCCAAGTTGAAGAGGGAATCAATCATCCCACCATTAAGTATGAAACAGGCCTATGGCCCCAAGTTTTTTTAGTAGACTTTCACGTCTTCTACAAAGAGAACGACGAAATCTTCGGGATGGTTGGTTTTGCCAATGGAACCACCGAACCCATCTATATTGAACGGGCATCCATTCTTAGTCCGGGGGGCGAAGCAATTAGCGATATTCTCCATGATAATGATGGGTTTGGCTACTTCATGGATCTTTCTAATAAGCTTGAAGTCGTCTTGGAACCTCAAAAAGCGCTGAAGTGGGCACCTCGCATGGTACAAGGAGGAGAATTCGCCCCTCTGAAAGGCTACTTTCCACCAGGCCCTTACAGCCTTGAAGTCCACTATGCCTTCCAAGAAGGTCACGACCTCGGGCAATATCATGTCCTAACCATTACGGATCATCTTGATCTAGACAACGACTGGCACCCCCATCTTCCCTAGACTGGGGCACCCCCATCTTCCGTAACAGGAATAACTCTGTTATAATAACTCCAAAGGGAGTTGTTGGCTATGAATCAGATCAAAGTCATTTCTGAAAATCGCCGAGCCCGTCATGATTACTTTATTGAAGACACCATGGAAGTGGGAATTGTGCTGCAAGGTACTGAGGTAAAATCCCTTCGTTTAGGTAAAGTGAATCTTCGGGACAGTTTTGCCCGCGTTGAAAATGGGGAAATCTTTCTATACGGTATGCACATTAGCCCCTACGAGCAGGGTAATCGCTACAACCACGATCCAATTCGGCCGCGCAAACTGCTCTTGCATAAACGCGAGATTCGTCGACTCATTGGCAAAACGAAGGAAGATGGCTATACCTTAGTGCCAACGCGCCTCTATTTCGCAAGGGGAAAATGCAAGGTGGAGTTGGCTTTGGCAAAAGGTAAAAAACTCTATGATAAGCGTGATGCAGCGGCAAAAAGGGACGCCACGAGACGGGCCCAGCAGGCTCTCGGCCAAGAACGTTAAGGATTCGATATCTTGACAGTGGCGAGGATTTTTGATATTCTTGAGTCGTAACACACCACGGGGGTGAATTAGTTTCGACGTGGGTAGGAAGAGCATCAGAAGCGAGCCGAGGTCCCCAATGCCGCGTTAAAAGTGGGAAAGCATTAACTGCAAACAATAATTACGCCTTAGCTGCTTAGTTCAGCTAACGTCCCTTATTTCTCTGTCTGTTAGAAATAAGACCGACGTCAACTTACAGACTACCCTTTAAGTCAAGCCCGGAGCTCAGAGGGGAAATTTACGGGCTGGTTCCTCCTTTGGCTGGCCACAAAGTAGAAGGATGAACGAGAAACCAATTTGTGGCTGCGCTCGGAGATGCTGGTGTGATTTCACTTGCGGACAGCGGTGCAACTCCGCTCACCTCCACCAAAAACATAAGCTTGCCATGAAGAGCCTGTCTAGAGGCTCTTTTTTTGTCCTGTGCCATTTAGGCAAAAATCCTCCACCCTTCGTTGGGCAGAGGATCCATACTTTGTACATGAGTTAGAACCAAACAGACAAAATGACAGAAAGGACCATGAAACCGACAGCAAGATACGTAGTTGCCGTGGAAAGGACTTCTTCGCTTCCTTTGCGCTGGTTAAAGAACATCCGACTTCCTCCACCAATCGAGCCCAAACCCTCACCCTTGCTCTCCTGGAGTACCACCGCGACGATTAAGGCAATACACACAATAAACTGGATAATCATCAAAAAGGTTCCCATAGTTTAATGACACCTCCCTGCCCATTTATAACACTACTAGGTTATTTTATCATAGTGTCATCCTGCAGGCAAGAGAAAAACGCCTACAGCCTGGATAGCTGGGCATAACCACATCACCGTCTCAAAAAGGACTGATACCAAAGGGCACTATCTTTTAGAATACGCTCCTGGGTCGCAAAATCCACATAGACAATACCAAAACGCCGATCATATCCAAAGGCCCACTCAAAATTATCCAAAAGAGACCATACATAATAACCCTTGAG
>DHNI01000089.1:0-342 GCA_002409455.1 Firmicutes bacterium UBA5420
ATGTACTGCACAACAGTTTCCGTACGGAACAGTGGCCCACCACGTGTCATAACATAGACCTGATCAAAGACCTGAAACGAGGAGATAAGGGACATAACAATAACGAAGGTCATGGTCGGCCGTAACTGGGGCAAGGTGATATGCCAGAAGGAACGCCAAGAATTTGCTCCGTCAATGCTAGCTGCTTCATACAGAGTCGCAGGAATCCCCTGTAAACCAGCTAGAAAGATAACCATATTAAAGCCCATGTTTTTCCATATGCTTACCAAGATCACCGCTGGCATGGCGTAATCGGGATCCCGAAGCCATCCTTGGGTTGTAAACCCAATAAACCGCAAATAA
>DHNI01000089.1:496-1551 GCA_002409455.1 Firmicutes bacterium UBA5420
GGGATCCCGTAGCCAGCCTTGGGTTGCAAACCCAATAAACCGCAAATAATACGCTAACAGCCCAATGTCGGGATCAAACAAGAAGGCCCATACAATCGCAATAATGGCTGTTGATGTGATGACTGGCAAAAAGAAGATCGTACGGAAAATGGTGACCCCGCGAACTTTCTGATTGACTGCCATTGCCACGCAAAGCGAAATAACTGTCCCAACAGGTACCACACCTAAGGTATAGATAATTGTGTTACTAACAGCGTTCCAGAACCTTGTGTCAGACAGCAGTCTTGCGTAATTGGCCCCCTTTAGAAAACTCGGAGATTGGTTGATCAAACTCCAATCCGTAAAACTAGCCCACAGAGAAAATCCAATTGGATAGAAGACAAACACCGCAAATACGATCAAGCTGGGGGCAAGGAATAAAAGCGCCACACTAGTCTTACGCACTGAAATGGGATTTTTCACGTTTAGACCTCCTAGCAGGGTAGGCGGGACACGCCTACCCTGCTCTGATTTACTGGATTAGCTGGCGTAATCGAGCACCCGCTTCATCTAGTGCTGTGCCAATGTCTTTGGTTCCATAGAGAATGGCTTCTAGTGCTGGAACATAGATATCTGTTTCAATCTCTTTAAATTTCTCGGTGCCTGTCAAATAGAAGCGGGCATGCGGTGCTGCTGCAGAGAACTTGGAAACCCAGGGATGCTCCAGGATTTCGGGATGATCAAGCAAATCGGTGCGGGTTGGGGGAAATCCTGAACCCAGCGCCCACTTTACCTGCGCTTCTCGGCTGTTCCAAAATGCAAAGAATTTGAAAGCTGCAGCTCTCTTGGTACTATCTTGGCCGGCCTTTTTACTCAACACCAGATTGACACTTGTACCTGCAGTAACTGACCCTGCAGGCCCCGCCGGAACTGGTGCCACATCATAATTTAGACCTGCCTCGGTAAACCCTGTGGTCATCCAGGGTCCAACAATTTCAATCGAGGCCTTACCTGACTGGAAGAGCTTGTCTGCTTCCGCACCGGTAAGGCCGATTGGAGCTACATTGTGGTTCATT
>DHNI01000089.1:1661-4668 GCA_002409455.1 Firmicutes bacterium UBA5420
TGCTTCCGCACCGGTAAGGCCAATTGGAGATACATTGTGGTTCATCACAAGATCCGCCCAAAATCGCATTGCTTCTTTTGTTTCCGGGGAGTCGAGCAATACTTCGCCTTCCCTAGTCAATATGCCACCGCCGTTGCCCCAGAGCAGAATTGGCCACATTGGAGCTGTATCTTTCATGCCGATAGCCAGTCCATATTGCTCTGGTGCATTTGTGAGGACCAAGAGATACTCCTTGAACTCACCCCAATCTCTTGGTGGAGTGTCAGGAAGTCCAGCTGCTGCAAAGTGATCCTTGTTATAATACATAAGCATGGTAGCGAAATCCATGGGAACGCCAAAGTGCTGTCCGTCATAGATCCCGTTTTCCACAGCCGCGGCTACAAGCATTTCCACATCCATGTAGTCTCCTGAATAGAAATCATCAACCGGAGACAGCACCCCTGCAGCTGCATATTGGGGTATGTTTTCACAGGCAAAACCCGCAATATCTGGTCCGCTACCCACTACAAAGGAAGTTAGGAGCTTCTGATAGAGAGAATCCCAGGGTTGGATGTCCATGACGATTTCAATGTCAGGATGTAAGCTGTTAAATTCTGCTACCAGTTGTTCGAGGACAGGCCGGTCAGGCCCTGTATAGCCATTCCAAAACGTTAACGTTGTTTTCCCGGAGACACTTGCCGTTCCAAGTGCCAACACAAACACAAATACCAATACGTAAAACAGCTTCCTTTTCAAATTGCTACCTCCTTGAGAATATGTTGTCTCTTGCTCAACGCTGTAAGTCTATGAATCACCTCCAGTGCAACCACAAGAACGTCTGACTACAAGCTTTGTCTCAAATTTGTGATGTTGCCCATCCGTCGTTCTTTGCCATGATCCCGTGTCGACATCGCCCGTGAGGCGTTCCATGAGTATCTCTGCAGCAGAATGTCCCAGTTCTTTGATGGGTTGGCGTACTGTTGTCAAAGGTGGTGAAGTCAATTGGGCAAGATGTACGTCGTCAAAGCTGACGATTGCCACATCCTTTGGCGCACTCAAGCCGGCTTCACCCAAGGCCTGTAATGCTCCAACTGACATAAGATCGTTGCCGATAAATACTGCACGAGGAGGATCGTCAAGGGCTATCAGGCGCTTCATGCCTACATAACCTGCTTCTTGAGAATAGTCGCCCTCGTACAGATCACTGGGGAGAAGTTCGAGTTGATGGGCCTGTAGTGCTTCGAGTAAGCCATCCAAACGGGTGCGGGCAGAGGAATGCTCCAGGGGCCCTGAAATGTGGGCAAGCCTAGAAAACCCATGAACCTTGATCAGGTGCTCGGTAGCCTCGAAAGCCCCCGCATAGTCATCAACCCCTACGCTGGTTATCCCCTCTTCTAAGAAGTCTCCGATAAACACTACGGGGTAGCCCAACTGTGCGAAGCGGAAAGCGTTTTTATCTGTAGCAGCGGCGGAAGCTACGATCACACCATCTGCAGCTCTATTCTGGAGGATTTTCTGATAAGCACTCTGTTCATCAGTTTCAGCAGGCGAAGTCGATATGTTTAAGGTCATTCCGTATTTCTCTAATACCTCCGTGATTCCAAGAAAGATCCCGTTAAAGTACGGGTGAGAAAAGACGTGGGAAGCGGTATGAGGAATGACAACCGCGATTGTGTTCGTTCGTTGTGCTTGGAATCTCCGCGCTATTTCATTGGGAACATACTCCAATTCCGCGGCAATCTCGAGAACTTTTTTTCGGGTTTCTTCGTTTACCAACGGATTATGATTGATGGCCATAGATGCGGTTCCAATGGAAACGCCAGCTATTTTGGCAACATCCTTCAGTGTTGTGCGTCCTTTCATTGCCATTCTCCCCTTTTTGAAACGTTTCAAATTTCTCATACAAAATCACTAGCGTTGCATTAACTTCTTTCTGGTTTGTCAAGCAACAATAACGGACGCAATCGCGAGCGTTATGGCGAAATAGAAGTTTAATTTACTTATAACCCCTTAAACAGCCTGTTTCCCTTGATTATAAAGGAAAACTCCTTTATAATAGAGATAAGGGTAGTCCTTGCCCAAATCTCTAAAATAAAGGAGATTACCAATGCAAGGCAAGGATACTACAAAATCCACATTAAATCAACTGGCGAGGAAAATCGCCAACGAGGAACTTGTCAACTTCGTGAAGACGCAGTTAGGTGTAGATCGTTACACAAAGAAGTTGGAGTTCGGAAAGTTTCTGGTACTAATGATCTTGGCACAGCTCAGGCAATGTAAAGGCTTGCGAGAAATCAGCTCTTACCTTGAAGACAGGGACGTTAGCAAAACCATCGGGCTCGAATCGATTCACGCATCATCGCTTTCCAGAAGACTCGCCGATTTACCAGCAGAGGCACTTCGGCATCTATTCTTCAATCTGAAGAATAGATGTATAGCGCAAAAGGGTTTGAATTTTAGCAATAGGATCTTCGGCAGGCTACATCTTATTGACTCCACAACAATCAGCCTATGCTTAAGACGATATGGTTGGGCTAATTTCCGGAAGACTAAAAGTGGAATCAAAGCGCATTTGCGAGTTGTTGTCCACGAAGATGGTGTTCTTGCAGACAAGTTGGTAATGACTGAAGCTAGGCCATCTGACAAGACACAAATGGATGCGTTGGTCGTCGAAGATGCCGATGCTATCAATGTTTTTGACAGAGCGTATCTTGATTACAAGAAATTCGATCTTTACTGCGAAAAGAACGTGCGATTCGTAACCAGGCTTAAGGCGAACGCTATTGTGGAGCATGAAGTAAGCCTTCCTCTTAGCGCAGACAGCGTCATCAAAAGCGATTCTATCGTTACCCTTGGCAACGGCAAAAAGCGTATGGAACATCCCTTGAGGCTCTTGGAAACGGTAGATACAGAAGGCAAGCCCATACGGATTCTCACGAATGTAACCGACCTAACCGCAGAGGAAATCGGAGACGTTTATCGTTATCGCTGGCAAATCGAACTCTTTTTCAAATGGATCAAGCAGCAT
>DHNI01000089.1:4814-5100 GCA_002409455.1 Firmicutes bacterium UBA5420
TTCAAATGGATCAAGCAGCATCTGACGGTCAAACACTTCTTCGGGCAAAGTCACCAGGCGGTGGAGAATCAACTTTTTATAGCACTCATCACACATTGTTTGCTTGGTATGTTGAGAGAAGAAAGTGGTTGTTCAAAGCCATTCTTAGAGCTAAAGAGATTGGTATTGGCATGTCTACATTGCCCTTATGAAGACTTCCTCAAGAGGCTACATCGGAAACCTTCGAGACATTCGAAAGGGCGGCGAGAATTGCAGCATGACCTCATCTTCGAGCATACTTATGAGC
>DHNI01000089.1:5254-5493 GCA_002409455.1 Firmicutes bacterium UBA5420
CATCTTCGAGCATACTTATGAGCACGTAATGGCCGGAGACACGGATTTCTTGCATGACACGACGTATGACCCAATAATATTGTAATAGGCGGAAAAACGTGGAAAGGACTACCTCCTATTACCCCGAGTCTTTTTTCCAACGGCAGACAAATTCCCTGTCAGAAAGTTCAGAATACCGATGAACGGCACGTAATACTAAGGGTTGACAACTGAATTTGAGTTTTACGCAACGCTAGTGA
>DHNI01000009.1:0-233 GCA_002409455.1 Firmicutes bacterium UBA5420
ACAAACTGCCACCATCAGAAAATGCATTAGCTTTTTCGCCGTTCGTAAGCGCGTGTTCAAACTCAAAGGAATAGGCCTTACCTGCGGAATCTGTTATCGTAAACTGTCGTCCATCAGAACTCTCCGCAACCCGAGCGCCCGTCGAACCATCTGCATTAAGTACATGCAAGTCGGTTCCACTCACCACATACTCACCATTATTCACGATCAGGCCATTCTCCATGGAGATGGGT
>DHNI01000009.1:245-3145 GCA_002409455.1 Firmicutes bacterium UBA5420
CGTCCGTCCGAGCTAGAAGCAACGGGGGTTTTCTTGGTTGTGCCATCATCCTGAAGCTCTTCAAGGATCATCGTGTCGCCTTCCACCACGTACTCACCATTATTCGCTATGACCCCATTATCCATGGGAATGCTATCACTGACTAAGAGCCAGCTCGCATCCCACTCCCATTCATTGCCTCCAAGCTGCTTCAAATCCACGACAATGGTCTGCTCTCGACCTCGAGAGTCGTAGACTTGCACCGTACGACTCACAGTATCTTCATCCGTTTGCCATACTGGATAGCGATTATCGAGGTTACCAGCGAAGACGACTTGAGTAGTAGCCCTCGGTGTAATGGTTTCCGAAGAAGAGATATAGAGTGGTACCAAACTTGAGTTCGGATCAATATAACCATTATTATCTGCCTTGTAGCCTAGCACCCGTTCGCCGTTGAGCAGCGAAACAAGGTTACCTTCCGTTCCATCATCTAGCCCAAACATACCGGCCCTGGTGTATTGTCGATTTGCTCCTTGGCCCAAAACAAAGAATCCATCTCCTTCGATGGCTAGATCGGTGATATAGCCCGTGGATTGGGTGTTGCCTTGGGTATGCTTGACGTCAATAGAACCGAGTTGTACACCGAGTCCAATTTGTTGCGGGTTTGTGCCGCCTCTACTAGCCGTTGGAGCTGTAGCCGCCCGCATTGTTTGACTTAACATATCTTGAAACGTGACCCGCGACGATTTGTATCCCGCGGAGTTTACATTAGCGATATTGTTGCCGATGGCATCCATACGCACTTGGTGCGCCTTAAGTCCAGCTACACCGGCAAACATTGAACGCATCATAGTTCATTCCTCCTTTTTCGAGGCCCCCCACTAGGGGGGGACAACCCACCTCTGTCATTCAGTGGGTGGAGGGCTCCCCGAAGGGTCCAGCCCTTTGCTTACGTAATTACTGCACTATCAATGTGCGTGAACACATTATCCTTGAGGTTATCACCATCCATGGCCGTGATCACAGTCCGATTAGCCACACTTACTACCAAGGCGACACTATCCAACAGAATGAGGGTTTCTCGTCCGCCCTTGTTGCGAGCTTTTTCCACAGCATCTTCCAACGTCTTGAGTTGTTCCTCTGTGAATTGAATGTTGCGAGCCTCCAACCTCTTGTTGGCATGAGCGGAGAACTTAACGGAACTTTGCTGCAACTTGGCATCCAGAATCTTAGCAAAAGAGCCTTCTTGTCCTGGAACAGGCCTTGTCTTAGGCGTTTGCTTCGGCTGTATAGGTTGAATGGGTAACCCCGTCGGAACCTTAAACTGTTGGCTCATCCGTCACTCCCTCCCTAATGGCGACTATTTCTCCGAAATCATAGAGTTTTCCATCTACCATGATCTGAGGCCAGCCCTCCTTGAACTGTACACCAGACACTTTTCCAAAGAGACTCTCTCCTTCTTTGGTAAACAACTCTACATCTTGCCCAATCATCTGTGTTGCTTGTCCAAGCGCAGTGAGTTTTTGTTGTGCCAGCATCATCTCACTCATATTGGTGTTCAGATTCTGCATCTGCTCTAAACTGCTGAATTGGGCCAGCTGTGCCACAAACTCCTTGTCTTCAACAGGGCTAATGGGATCTTGATGTCGCAACTGGGTTATCAGAAGTTGGAGAAACTGATCCTTCCCTAGAGCACTTGGATCACGCTCCACGCCTTCCCGTTGCTTGCGTAGTTCTTCTACAGTACCAACTGTGTTTACATACAAATCGTTCACCTCCTTACACTCTTACATCCACTTGATTCCAAGCACTTCGGCCTAGATAAGCCCGCTCACTTCCAAATGTTGATGCTTTTTGTAGGCGGCCTTGGCCATGCTGCCTCGATTGCCCCGATCTCGGCTGCCTTTCATCATCTGGTCCTTTGTGCGACAGGCCCACACTCACACTCACATCTGCCATGGAGCCCCCATGGTCTTGCAGCGCCGTTTGCAGCTGAGGTAGTTGACTGGCAATCACTTCACGAACTGCTTGGTTTTGAACAACAAACTCTGCCACCATGATGCCCCGCTCGATGGATAGCTTGATCTTCAGCTCTCCTAAGTGCTCGGGCTTGAGTTCTATGCGTACTTCGCTACGTTCATCCTGCACTAAGGACTCGATCTTCTGCACGAGTTTTGGAAGCAAATTCTCTCTGTCCTCAAAATCCAAAACCGCACGCATCTGTGTTTCAACGTCTGCACTTTCTACAAGGGGTTCAAAGGCCTTGAAATCTGCAGGGGCGGTTGTAGCATCGCTTAGAGCCTCAGTTGTTCGCGCTTTTGGCATATCCTTGAAGGTGCGTTCCCTCTGATCCGAAAACGTCTTTTGTTGTGCATCAAACCCTTGATCCCTTTCTGTCTCTATTTGTACAGGGACTGGGTGAATCTCCGTTTTGCCTTCAGAGTGGGTTTCGACAGGTACATCATCGTTTCTGATCGCACCTACCATTTCCTCTGAGGTTGCATTTACCACTACCTCTAAAGGATCTTGTGATTCGTCTGTGAACTGTTCTTTCGCCGCTACTTCCTGAGCAAATGCTGGTTGCGGCAGAACGTCAAGCCCAGCATCGTCCAGAACCCCCTCAACTTCGTGTTCGGCAAAGCTTGAGGCCTTCACTTCCGTGGAAGGTTGTTCTTGTGGCGTGGCGATTGGCACCTCTTTCAAAACGGTCTTTGGCTCTCCCTCGGCTCTTCGTTGATTTGGAGGCCTTAGTTGTTGCCCGAAGCTACCCTCAGGGGGCTTCTCAGGCTTTGCGAGAATTGGCGCTTCCTCTTGCTCTTGCGGCAAAATTGTAGCCATGTCCGAAGCCTGTCCTGGTGGCTCAAGCTGCGCTTGCTCCTTTGCTTCGGGAAGATCGAGTCGTTCGACATCTGGCTTCTGCA
>DHNI01000009.1:3402-3884 GCA_002409455.1 Firmicutes bacterium UBA5420
TCTCCATCTCCATGAAGCCATGATCAGGCAGTTTGGGTAAGACGGGCTGAAACGTCAAGGTAGGAGACGGTGTTTCAGTTAACTTTATTTCTTCTGTCTGGGTCTCTGCCAGTTTTGTTGTTTGCACTACCAAGGGAAGATGAAGACATGCTGCTACTGGGCTATTCCCACTTGTTGCCTGCTTTCTTTCTCTTGGTACCGGTGGAGCCGATTCTTCTTCCTTTGCTTGCCCTCCATCCTCTAGCTCCTTCCATTTGCCTAGTAGCCTCGTGAGGACTGTCCCAAACTCTGTAACAGCTTCCTCCGTGGCAATCTGGTCTAACTGGGGAGCCACATCGCCCCTAGGCTCAACACCACCTAGAGCCATATGAGCTAATATAAATGGTACGATTACTATCACCTCCTTTCCGTAGGTATTCCAGCTATTGACTGGCCTGGCTCAGTTGTTCACTAAGTGCCACAGCCAGATTAGTTGGCAATTC
>DHNI01000009.1:4091-4971 GCA_002409455.1 Firmicutes bacterium UBA5420
CAGCTGTTGATCGAGCTTTTCCATAATTCGGGCAGCCTCGACCGGCGTCATCTCTGTGTAGAGAGAAGCCAAAGTCTGGACACTGCGGTGCTGTTCCTGTTCTCGCTGCAGCTTAGCAAATGCCTCATCGATACTCGCCTCGCGTGCATCGAGTTGCGTCTCCCTTTGCTCTATTTGCTGCTGATCGGTTCGCAATTTAGCCTCTCGCGACTCTAATTCCATGGCTTCAAGCTGCAATTCTTCCTGTCTGACTGCAATCCAACCCTCAGCATCCTGACCAACGGCATAGACCTTTAAATGTGGCTCGATCCATCCGATCTTCATGCCTAAATCCCAAAAAAGGGCGGATCCATCAATCACGCCAGTAAAGGCAAATATCCCAAAGGCAACCGAGATTGCCACAAGAAGCAACAAAAACACTAAAACCCACTTGCGCACAGGAGTACCTCCTACCCGAGTAGATGCATACGCATACCATGCGAACGCATATCATCGAGGACTTTTTGCTCTTTTCGTTGTTCCTCTTTCACAAAAGAGGCGTATTGTTTTTTACGCAAGGTGATCACTTTCTCTGTCTCCTGTCTGGCCACAAGCCAGGCCTCTTTTGCTTCGAGCGTTATCTGTTCTTGTTCAGCAAGTCTTGATGCCTGCAAAGCGATTCTCCGCTCCAAAACAGCCAAAAACGAATACATGGCCTGCCGCGTTTCAATGTCAGATTGCTGATACCCAAAGGCCTTAACGTCTTCTGCCTGTTCCTGCAGGCGGGCAAGCTTGAGCCTTTCTTCTCTTGCTAAGCGCTCTTGCAATGCCCACTCATTTTTGGCACGTTCTTCAAAAATCTCACGCACACGCAAAACCTTTTCAAGGCGAAATCTAAAGG
>DHNI01000009.1:5177-6034 GCA_002409455.1 Firmicutes bacterium UBA5420
GCCAATGTATCGGGCCATGCGCAGGTCTCATTCACCTCTTGCCGTAAAAAGCCAGTAATGCCTGGATGAAGCCGAATCGCATCGTCAATCTGTGGGTTAGAACCCGGTGCGTAAGCCCCGATATTAATTAGGTCTTCTGCATCCGCATACGTAGCCATTGAGGCCTTAATCTGGCCAGCTAAGGTCTGGTGTTTCTTACTTGAAACCTCAGTCATCAACCGACTCACGCTGGCTAGAACATCAATGGCAGGATAGTGATTCTTTTCAGCCAAAGCTCGATTCAGCACAATGTGCCCATCAAGAATTCCTCGCACGGTATCACTCACGGGCTCGTTTAGATCGTCACCCTCAACCAATACAGTATAAAAAGCGGTAATGGTACCCACACGCCCTGGGCCTGTCCTTTCCAAGATGCGAGGCAAAAGGGCGAAAACCGACGGGGTATAGCCTCGGGTTGCAGGCGGTTCGCCAGTGGCTAAACCCACTTCCCTTTGTGCCAACGCCAGTCTTGTGACAGAGTCCATAACGAAAAGTACATCTTGACCGAGATCACGGAAAAACTCTGCAATCGTGGTGGCAACCATGGCTCCCTTGATGCGCACGAGAGCAGGTTGGTCAGAAGTGGCAACCACGACAACCGAGCGGGCCATACCTTCTGGACCAAGATCCCTTTCCAAAAACTCCCGGACTTCCCGGCCGCGCTCTCCAATTAAGGCGATTACGTTCACATCAGCCTCTGTGTTGCGTGCCATCATTCCTAAAAGGGTGCTTTTTCCTACGCCGCTCCCTGCAAAGACCCCAATTCTTTGACCTTTTCCACAGGTCAACAGTCCGTCTATCGCCCGTACCCCCACCGA
>DHNI01000009.1:6203-6944 GCA_002409455.1 Firmicutes bacterium UBA5420
ATGCGCTGTCGCTCCAAGGGCTTTGGAATCCTTCCTTGTACCGAGCGCTGTTTTGCCACTGGCACATAGCCCTTACCATCCATGGGGTGCCCTAGTCCATCGAGAACCCGGCCTAAAAGCCCTTCACTTACAGAAATGGTCAAAGGTGAACCTGTAGCTGTGACTAGGCTTCCTGGCCCTATCCCGGTTAATTCGGAAAGGGGCATCAAAAGCACCTTTTGATCCCTGAAGCCAACCACCTCTGCCGGAATACCCCTTCCAGTGCGAGGTTGAATCAAACAAAGGTCACCGATATTTGTAGTAGGACCTATGGACTCGATTGTAAGCCCTACAACCTGACTGACCCGTCCACTGTGAATGGTATCATCCATTAGCTCTAGCTGCCGCCTATAATGCGCCACTCTAGGCGTAAGTTCATCTGTTGTTCTCATCGTAGAGCACTTCCATTAAGCTTTTACCTAGTTTGCCAAGTCTTTGCTCTAGGCGGGCATCAATCAGGCCATTTTCGGACTCAATTAGACATCCACCCTGGCTTACACTTGTATCTTGTTGAAAAACGACGTTTGCTTTAGCTGTAACAAACAAATTTTTCTCCTGTTCCTTGATCAGAGAATAGTCCATGGGATTTACATAGACTACAATTTCACGAACATTACCTAGAGATTGTAGTGCCTCTTTGATTATGGATTCAAGCCAGGAGACATCATCTGCAATAGACTTCCTCACCATTTTATCGGCAAG
>DHNI01000009.1:7133-11869 GCA_002409455.1 Firmicutes bacterium UBA5420
CACCATTTTATCGGCAAGAAGGAGGCTAAGCTTTAGAAAGTCCTCTTCGAGGGCTGCTAGACCACTTGCTCTCAGACGAACTCCTTCCTCCACGGTGCTCTGCAATAGCCTAAGTAAGTCCTGGGCCTCTTGGAGGGCCTTTTCTTTCCCTTCAACTAAACCTTCCTCATAGCCTTGGGCATAGCCTTCTTCCTTCGTTTTTAGACGCAGGGTTTCCACTTCTTCTGCGGCTTTAGCTAGGCGTAGTTGCGCCTCTTTTTCGGCCTGCAGAACAATCTCCTGCGCCTGGCGTTTAGCATCTTGAATCAGATTAGAACCATCCAAAAGAGTACCTTCGGGTACGCCCGGCCCATCTCGTTCCACGCAGATCGCTGGAATCACGGTATCGGTATCGTCTGTCACCAAGACCTTCAGTTCAGCAGCCTTAATGATTTTAGACAATCACCTCGTCCTCCCCTCCGCGGGCAATAATGATCTCACCGGTATCCTCTAAACGCCGAATGGTGGCAACAATTCTCTGCTGCGTTTCTTCAATGTCGCGCAAACGGGCAGGGCCCATAAAGTCAATGTCTTCCTGCAACATTTCGGCAGCGCGCTTGGACATATTTTTGAATATGCGCGATGAAACCTCTTCGCTAGCGGTCTTAAGCGCCAAAGCCAACTCTTTGGAATCCACTTCGCGCAACACCTTCTGAATAGAACGATCATCTAGGATGATGATATCTTCAAAGACAAACATCCGCTTGCGAATCTCCTCTGCTAATTCAGGTTCTTCTTGTTCAAGTGCATCAATAATGGTCTTTTCTGTGGAGCGGTCGACCATGTTCAAAATATCTACCGCGGCCTCAATCCCTCCGGCAATGGTGTAATCATCTACAACAAAGGCAGAAAGCCGCTGTTCTAGCGTATTTTCAATTTCCTGCAGCACCTCTGGGGTGGTACGATCGAGTCTTGCCAGACGCCTTGCCACATTCACTTGCAGCTCGGGACTTAAGGATGATAAGATCATACCTGCTTGTTCTGGATCGAGATAGGCCAAGATCAGTGCAATAGTTTGAGGATGCTCATTTTGGATAAAGTTCAATAACTGACCGGGATCCGTCTTGCGAGCAAAATCAAAGGGACGCACCTGCAAAGACGCGGTAAGCCGGTTAATTATGTCATCGGCTTTGGCCGGGCCTAAGGCCTTTTCAAGGAGTTCCCTTGCATATTCAATGCCACCGTGTTCAAGATATTCCCTAGCTACAACGAGTTCATGGAATTCTTCCAGTACAGAGTCCCTTTGGTCTGGCTGAACCCGTTTCAGACTTGCTATTTCCAGAGTTATGTCTTCAATTTCCTCTTCCTTGAGATGTTTGAAGACCAGGGACGAAATCTCTGGGCGTAGACTAACCAAAAGGATAGCTGCTTTTTGTTTTCCGCTCATTTTTCGAGCCCTCATCACCAGACCCCCTAATCGTCAACCAACCAAGTTCTCATTAATGACGCCACGTCTTCGGGTTTTTCCTCTGCAAGTTTCTCGATCTGCTTGCGCATGGTTTGCCGCTCCCTCTCCTCTGGAGTGAGCGCCCGTTCGGGAAGTTCATCATCTACCACAATATCCAGGCTTGCTGCCACTGGAACTTCCTCTGGAACCGGGCTTTTCTTGCGAAAAACCACAAACAGCAAAGCTAAAAGGAGTAAAATGCCAAGGGCAATGATCCAGTATAAAGGAACCCCTGTCGATACTTCAAGCGTTGGAAGATCGCCCACAAAGGGGCTTACTTCAAAGGGAACACTGGCTACATACACGCTATCTCCCCGATCCGTGCGCAAACCAGTGGCACGAATCACAGACTCTTCTATGGACGCGAGCTGTGTGGGGGTCAAATCGCCATTAATCCACACAGATACAGCCAAGTTAGTAACTTGTCCTGGCGGGGTTGTGGTCCATGTTTCGGTTCGATTCAGTTCATAATTTGTGATATCCTCACTACGTTGCCATTCGGTGGTGCCGCCTTCTTCTTCGAGAAAGACATAGCCAGGCACATTGGAGTCAACACCAGGTACGCCTCCGGCACCCGTGGAAGTTCCGCTATAGGACTCCTCGGCGCTTTGGCTGCTACGCACTAATCCTTCACCTCGATTGATGGGCGAAAACGTTTCGTTGTACTGCTCCAAATGTGCGAAGTCTAGCACCGCATTAATGCGTGCTACCACGTTTCCAAAGCCGTAGATCCGCTCTAACATGGCTACAACACTATTCTCTAGCTGCTGCTCATAAAGCCATTGCATCTCAAAACGATCCGAGACATTTCCGCCGAGCTCCATCATGGATGGCGAGTTTAGTACCGTACCTCGCGAATCTACGATTGTTACGTTTTCAGGTGTTAACCCTTCCACGCTTGTGGCGACCAAATTGGCTATGGCCCTCACCTGCCCTGCAGTGAGCTGTGCACCAGGATTTAACTGTAAAAGGACAGAAGCCGTTGCACTTTGGCTTTCCTGGACAAACAAAGACCGCCTCGGTAAAACAATATGTATACGGGCATCGGCTACTTCGTTAATTTGCCTTATAGTGCGGGTCAACTCTCCTTGCAATGCCCATTGATATCGCAATTGGCGATCCGCTTCTGTTTCGCCCAGCCTTGTGGTATTGAAGATCTCAAAACCTACAACTCCCCCCGTGGGCACACCAGATGTCGCCAGAGCAATTCGGGACTCAAAAACATCCTCTTCAGGAACCCAGACGGTACTGCCACCGTCTGTGAGCTTGTAGGGCGTTCCCCGTTCCTGTAGGGCCGATACAACCGCCCCAGCATCTTCCACTCCCAGACTAGAAAAAAGAACCTGGTATTCCGTACGAGAGAATAACCCCAAAAGAACCAGGGATAGAAAAACACCTAGGACAAACACGCCAACGCCGAGTTGCATTGGACGTGATAATTTACCCCAGGTCCCTTTGATTGACTCAAGAACATTGTTCATAGTACACCCACCTAGCTAAACTTGCATCCGCATAATTTCCTGATACGCCTCTAGAAGCTTTGTCCGAATTGCCATCGTGAGCTGAAGGGCCAGGTTCGCCTTTTCTGCGATAATCATGGCATCATGAAATTCTATATCCCCAGTTAACAGCTGGGAAAAAGCAACATCACCTTGATGCTGTAGCACATTTACCTCGCTTAGCGCTTCTCGCAAATGATCCTGAAAACCGTTTCCTGCCTGCACTGGTTGTCCCAGTTTAGCCCCTGTTACAGTCATCGGGATATCTAAATGCACTTTCATTTGGATCCTCCTCCCCTGTCGCCAAAGGCTTAGCGGCCAATTTCCAGAGCACGCTGGGCCATGGATTTAGCAGAGTTTAACGCAGTAACATTCGCTTCGTAGGCTCGCGTTGCAGTGATCAGATCCACCATTTCCTTGACCACGTGCACATTGGGCATTTCTACATAACCATCCGCGTTAGCATCAGGATGCTGGGGATCAAAAACCAAGCGCGGTGGTGATGGATCGCTCACAATTCCTACAACTTGCACACCTTGACCTTTTGAACCGCCATGGATAGGGCTTTTCGCTCCATGCATAGACTGATCCAAAATTGGAGCGAAGACGGGTACCTGGCGCCTGTAAGGACCGCCTTCCACCGAACGAGTCGTATTGGCGTTGGCCAAGTTATTAGAAATCGTATCCATCCGCAAACGTTCAGCAGTGAGACCAGAAGCAGAAATTCGTAACGCCTTAAAAAAACTCATAACCTATCTCCTTCCTTCTCCAATCACCGTGCGAAGTTGTCCGAGTTTACGGCTGACAGCATCAATTAAGGACTCATAATAAAGTTGATTCTCCAAAAGCAACACTTGCTCTTGATCAGGATCCACATTGTTTCCGTCGTTACGCATCGTAGTAGAATTGTCCTGAACAACGGAAAAAGGATCTGTCCGCATGCTCAGAGAACCCTGCAGATGTCTGACATTTGTTCTGGTTAACTTTGGGTTTTGCACCCTAGTCAATTCTCTTGAAAACGATGAGTTCATGGCCACATCCGATCGTTTGAATCCTGGCGTATTGTAGTTGGCCATATTGTTACTGAGGACGGTATGGCGTAACGATGCTTTATTCAAGCCAGTACCCAGTTTGTCAACGAGCTTAAACACTAAGACACCCCTCCTTGTCCACTTGTTCTGATTAGAAAAAAATCCCATTTACCATTTGGTTACACTTCGACAAAACCCTAAGAAGTCCTGCAAAAATTCGTTATAGTAAGCACAAAAGGGGAGAGTAAAGAATATCCCTCGCCCCTAGTATCTATATATTCGCAATTGAAACCGCCGTTCCTTCCGGGTTTTCCATTTTCCACAAAAAATACCGATATCTTACAAAATATAACGGGTAAGATCCTGGTTGTGTGCCAATTCACCGAGTTTGTCTTGGACAAATTGAGCATCCACCGTTACTTTTGTTCCGGTAGGTGCCTCAAAGCTCACATCCTCTAGAAGCCGTTCCAAAATCGTGTGTAACCTTCTCGCTCCTATATTCTCGGTACTACGGTTTACTTCTTCAGCAATCTTCGCGATCTCTAAGACCCCTTCATTAGTAAATTCCAGCTCCACCCCTTCGGTTCCCAACAGTGCCGTGTATTGCTTTGTTAGAGAGTTATGAGGCTCAGTTAAGATGCGAGCAAAATCCTTGGCGCGCAAACTCTCCAAATTTACTCGAATAGGAAAGCGCCCCTGCAGTTCCGGAATGAGATCCGC
>DHNI01000029.1:0-9065 GCA_002409455.1 Firmicutes bacterium UBA5420
GGCATACCTTTTGACCCCTTTGTCATTGTCTTGGTGAGTTTCTTGGGGCCAAGCATCTGGAATATTGTCTTGGCTATGGCCCTTCTTTTGTGGCGCGATACCGCTCGGATCATCCGCTCCCAAGTTTTGTCCATCAAAAAAAGAGCTTTTGTCGAAGCGGCCCGTGTATCTGGGGCCTCCGATTCTCGCATTATCTTTAGTTATATTATGCCGAATATCTTGCCCCTTTCGTTGTTGTATGGGTCTTTGGCTATCGGCTGGGCCATCTTAACGGAGGCCGCTGTGAGCTTTTTGGGTTTTGGCGACCCCACTTCTATCAGCTGGGGCTATATGCTGCACGACGCCTATGTGTCTCAAGCCCTTTCCCGCGGGGCTTTTTATTGGATGATCCCGCCGGGAATCTGCATTATGCTTTTGGTCATGGCAGGTTTCTATATCAGCCGGGGGGCTGAAGAGATTCTCCAGCCCAAACTGCGCAGTATGTAAGAAAGGAGGGCTAGCATGTCCTTATTGGATGTACGAGATATGAAAGTCCATTACAAAACGAAAAAGGGTATCTCTCAGGCCGTCGATGGCGTATCGTTTGCTGTGGAGCCTGGCCGGAGCTTAGGCCTCGTGGGTGAAAGCGGCTGTGGAAAGAGTACGATGGTGAATGGAATTATTCGGGTTATGGCTAAAAACGCCTTTATTCCCAGTGGGAGAGTTCTGTTTTCTGGTCAGAATCTTGCAGCCCTCCCAGAGAAGGAGATGCGCAAAGTGCGTTGGCGGGAGTTGTCCTTGATTCCTCAGGCGGCCATGGATTCGCTGAATCCAGTTTTCGCCGTGGAAGATGCCTTTATCGAGGTTTTGACCCTCAAGGGTGGCCTGACCCGTAAAGAAGCTCATGCGCGCACGGTTGAGCTCTTTACCATGGTGGGCCTGGATCCTGATCGCATGAGAAACTTTCCTCACGAGTATTCCGGGGGAATGAAACAACGGGCGGCTATCGCCTTGGCCCTCGCTCTCCAGCCAAAGCTCGTTATTGCTGACGAGCCCGTGACAGCTCTAGATGTTATTGTCCAGCGCCAGGTTCTCGATGAGCTGAAGCGCCTACGCAATGATTTGAACTTAGCCCTCATTATGATTACGCATGACATTTCTGTCGTAGCTGAAACCTGCGATCGCATTGCCGTGATGTATGCTGGAAAAGTGGTGGAAAAGGGGACGACCAAGGAAGTACTCCAAAATTCCTTGCATCCTTATACCATGGGTTTGGAAAACGCTTTTCCCGATGTACGCCAGCAAGACAAGGAGCTTATTTCCATCGAAGGTTCGCCCCCAGATTTGGTCAATCCACCGTCCAGGGTGCAGGTTTGCTCCGCGCTGTCCCTTTGCCTTGGAGCGCTGTGCTACAAGTGAACCCAAGTACCAAGAGGTGGATGATCAGCATGGGCATGGGGCAGCTTGCTTTCGGTTGGCAGAAGCTAAGACCCTGAGGCAACTAGCAAAGGAGGCTAAAACATGGCAATCAGCTTGAACTGCAGTGACACAGACGAGTTCGTGGTCGAATTACGAAACGTCAAAAAACTATATCCTGTTCGCCAAAGCCTTTTTCGAAACAGACAGCAAAGCCAGTGGCTGACTGCGGTCAATGGTGTGGATCTCCGTCTGAAAAAGGGAGAATCCCTGGGGATTGCAGGTGAGAGTGGTTGCGGTAAGTCTACCATGGGACGCCTTTTACTGAAACTGATCGACAGTACTGAGGGGCAGTATCTCTTTAATGGTGAGGATGTGACAGTGCTCCGTTCCAAGGAAGAGATCTTAAGATTTCGTCGTCAGGCACAATTGGTCTTTCAAAATCCCTTTGAGGCATTGAATCCACGCTTTACGGTGCAGCGTTCGATCACAGAGCCTCTAACCATTCACGGTATTGGATCATCCAAGGAAGAGCGCGCTGAACTCGTGAAGCAAGCTCTCAGAAAGGTGAACTTACAGCCCGCCGAGGCGTTTTTAGAGAAGTATCCCCATCAAATGAGTGGGGGACAGCTACAACGTGTGGTTTTGGCCCGGGCCTTAGTACTAAAACCCGCCTTCTTGGTGGCTGACGAACCTGTCTCCATGCTAGATGTTTCGGTGCGGGCTGGGGTACTCAACTTGATGAAGGAGATTGCAGAGGAGATGCAGCTGGCAACAGTCTATATCTCCCATGACCTTTCGTTGTTGCAGTATCTTTGCGATCATACCGCCATCATGTACCTGGGTCAAATTGTGGAGTATGGTAGGACGGAAGACATTCTAACAAAGCCCCTCCATCCGTATGCCCAAGCTTTGGTTGCGGCCATTCCTACTTTGGATCCTGGTAAACGACCAGAAGAAATTCCCTTGAGTAAGCATGTGCCAAGCCCAGTTGATTTGCCTTCAGGGTGCTTGCTCCAGGATCGCTGTCCTTATGCTCAGGCGACCTGCAAGGCTTCGGAGCAGATACTGACAGATGTGGGTGATGGCCATCTAGTACGTTGCGGTCTTGTTTGTGCTAATAACGATAGTCTTAAATTAGAGGGAGGAAAAGCTGTATGAAAATCGCCTATGTAGTTCCAGGTCCCATGGATCACAAGGAGGCAGCCCGCCGCGGTGCTATTTTAAAGGAATGGGCCGCACCGGATACCGCAGTAGATATTCGCAGGGTGGAAGAAGGGCCCGCTTCGATTGAATCGATGTATGAGGAATATCTGAGCATTCCTGCTGCCGCGCAAGTTGTCTTCCAGCTCGAACAGGAAGGATATGATGCTGCCATTTTGGGCTGTGCGGGAGACCCCGGTCTTGACGCTATGCGAGAGATTACAAGTCAAATGCTTGTAGTTGGCCCTGGGCAGACGAGTTTTCAGACTGCGGCCATGCTCTGCCATCAGTTTTCGGTCTTGACCATTGCCGAGAGCATGATTGATACCAGCTTTGAGCTAGGGTTTAAAGCGGGGGTATTGGCCAAGTTGGCCTCGGTACGATCGGTGGAGGTACCTGTTTTAGAACTCGCCACCGATCGAGCTGGTACCATGGAGAAGATTATTGCGGAAGGTCGGGCAGCAATGATAGAAGATAGGGCCCAGGCCTTAGTCTTAGGCTGCATGTCCATGGGCTTTCTCCAGGTGGCCGAAGAGGTGCAGGAGGTTCTTGGTATTCCCGTGATCAACCCCTCCCGGGTGGCTTTGGCGATGGCGGAATCCCTGGTACGAAGCGGTCTATCCCATTCTAAGAAGTCCTTTGCTCTGCCACCCAAACTGGCGACGGGTAAGGTGAAATCTCTCCATGAGCTCTCGGTGGTAGGTGAATAGCTAGTGGGAACCAAGAAGCAGTATAAGGGGTACATGTCGTATCAATATCTAGAAGCAGGTAAGGATTTTGTAAGCTATGAAATGGCTGATCAAGTAGAGCGGGTAGAACCTTACCTTCTCCCGCTTAATGCTAAAGAGGAAGAGCGGGTAGCCTATTTAGCAAAGGAGTCCGTCATTATCTCGCTCCATGAGCACCCGACGATTATGCCTCAGAACGTGGAAAGAGATTTGGATGCCTACGAACGGCAGGGCCGGGAACATACAGCTTTTTTGGGTCTTTCCCATTCCTATTTGGACTGTGTGTTTGATAATATGATGGATGGTACTTGTACGATCAGTTCATCGGCTGGTTGGAAGTGGCAGGATATCCTCCATGACTTAGGCATGCGGCGCAGCGATATTGCCCACCAGGATTTCCTCATCCTCTGCGAGGGTGTCTCTGATATTTACCGTGCCCACAATGAAGGTAGATTGGCCTGGGTACCATCTATCGAAGGCGCCGCTCCTATTGAAAATGAGCTAGACCGCATCGATATTCTCTATGGTCTTGGTGTGAGGCTCTTAGGGATCACCTATAGCGAGTCAAATGCCTTGGGCTCTGGTCTCAAGGAAAGGCGGGATGGGGGTCTGACCGCATTTGGCAGACGGGCTGTGGAACGGATGAACAAGCTTGGCATGGCCATTGACTGTTCACACACAGGAAGTCTTACGACGCTGGATGTGATTGAACACAGCACGAAGCCCATCTTCTTAAGCCATGTGGGAGCACGCAGTTTGTGGAATAGCAAACGACTGACTCCCGATGAAGTATTGCGAGCCTGTGCCGCCAAAGGCGGTGTGATTGGAATTGAAGCAGCTCCCCACACGACCATTACCCATAACAATCCAGCCCACAATCTAGATTCGTATATGGAACATTTTGAGTACATTAAGGACTTAGTGGGCATTGATCATGTGGCCTTTGGGCCCGATACCCTCTATGGTGATCATGTGGGCTTGCACCGTCACTACGCTTCGCAACTGTCCACGAAGGGGACACAAGCAAGTAGTGAATTTCCAGAAGTAGACTATGTGCAGGGTTTGGAAAACCCCACAGAAGCGTCCCATAACATCTTGCGTTGGTTAGTGAAACACGACTATTCAACCGAGGACATCCAAAAGGTTCTAGGCAAAAACATCCTCCGTGTTCTTCACGAGGTGTGGTAGCCCGGGGCCTGAATTCGTTGAATTGTTTGAGGGACAGGCCCGCGATCAATTTGACGAATTCAGGATTGGTATTTAAAAAATTCATCTATAACAAGACCAACCGCCCCCAGCACACCAGCATGGGGGTGGAGTTTTGAGTAAGCAAACTGTGGGATATGTCGTGCTCCTAGGGAAAAATGTGCTTGTACTTGTTGCAGAACCAAATTTAAGAATATCTCTCCAGCTTCAATCCATAGGCCACCAATAATAATCCTCCCAGGGTTAACCAAGTAAATGATGGACCGAATCACCGTCGCCATCTTTTGCGCAGCTTCAATCACGAACTTTTGAGCAAGCTCATCGCCTGCCTTATAGGCCTCGATGAGCTTCATGTTTCCGGTGCTCAACTCAGCAAACTCTTTTTCTAGTCTCTTTAAGGAAACATAGGTCTCAAAACAACCTGAATTCCCGCACATGCATAACTTGCCATTGGGCTCTACCGGAAAATGGCTTATTTCCCCAGCCACCATCGTTGAACCTCGCACAAGTTGGCCGTCAACCAAAAGGCTTGCTCCGATGGCTCCTTCGGTAATGACAATGTATACTACATCCTCGTCATCACGAATGTTCGCTACCCAGACCTCCCCCAAAAGCGCTGCATTGGCGTCATTCTCTACAATAATTCTCATATCTCCTAGAGGAGGGAAGAGATCGTTAACGTGAATATTTTCCCAGCCCATGGTGCCAGAATGAATAACCTTCTGTTCTTCTGGCGCTACGATACCAGAAATGGAAAGTCCAACTCCAATAATGTTTGCAGCCCTAGCCCCGCTTTGGCCAATTTGATCTAAGATAGTCTTAATACTCTCGGCTATAGCTTGTGGCTTTTTGTCTTGCACGGGATCAGAAAAGCTCACTTTAATCGCGCCTCTAAGATCACAAACAACTCCATGCACAAAAGATTCGTTTACCTCAAAGCCTAGCACATCAATGTGATCGTAATCGATTTGAAGAAGCTCCCGATTACGGCCTTGCATTAGCTCAAGCTTCCCTACTTCGATCACGATCTTCTCCTTGAGTAGTTCTTTAACAATACGGGTGATGGTCGGAGCGCTCAGCCCGGTCTTTTGTGCAATTTCACCGCGAGTCATAGGGGAATCATGGGCGAAAAGCACGCGTAAAACGGTGGTACGGTTTGTTTCCTGCATTTCCTTCATACTATTAAACGTTCTTGGAAATTGCATCGTGCCTCTCGCTCCCTCTTACTTTTCTTTTTGCTTGACTGCCTCCACGATCTTCGCTGTTTCCGCCAGGTCAATTCTAACTCGGGTAGCCTCATCGTAGTCATCGGCACCCATCACGAGATTGGCACCGCGCTGCATGGAGGAGGTTACCTTCTCCACATTTCGAATATGAACTTCCTTCACACCCAGCCCTAAGATTTGCTCCAGATTATCACTGGATATCTCGACACCAGGCATAATACTCAATTTATCACCTATTGTATTCTGCAACTCGGCCAAGAGAGCTAATCCCTCAATGGCCCTTGGTTTTTGCCCTGAGGTGAGGAGTCGATTCACACCAAGATCCACGAGTTCCTGCACAAACTTGTGGGGATTGCTTGTTACATCGAAGGCACGATGGCAAGTTACCTGGAGCTGATGCTCTTTGGCAATGGAGACTAAATGGGCCATGGCATGAAGATCTAGATGACCAGAGTTCGTCAAAACCCCAAATACTACGCATTTAGCGCCCGCTTGGGCCGCCATGCGAATATCTCTTTCCATGATCAGAAGCTCCTCGGGACTGTAGACAAAGTCTCCACCTCTAGGGCGAATCATGACTGCCACATCAATGCCCACCGCTTCCACTACATGTTCAATAAGCCCATAGCTTGGTGTGGTACCTCCTGCATCAGGATCTGCGCAAAGCTCAACGCGATCGGCTCCAGCCTCTTTCGCTGCTAGAACATCTTCTATGGTATACGTACATACCTCAACAGTATACTTCATCTTCTCTCTCCTTACTTGCTTCGTGATGGTAATATATATTCGTGGGGATCATAGGTGAAGCCTTGATCCAGGGGATGTGTCGGTCGTTTTATGTGTTTGTAGTTTAACGCAGCGAAATCTTGGTTCGTGAAACCTGGGGTCAATGCCAATAAACCATAGCTCGCGATCGCTTCGTACTTGGGATCTAAATATCCACTTTTTAGAACCAGAATCCGGTATTCCTTCGGCCTTAGCCCTAATTGTTCAAGATCCTTAGGATCGAGCATCATCACACGATCCTTACTGACTACTACATCAATTCCGGCTACCTGTATGGCCACGGCTGGCGTTTTCCCTAGGTTACCTATATGCTTGAGCCTGGCCACGGCTGTGATACCGGGCGCTCCAGCCTCGATATTCAACTTACCAAACGTCAACTCAAAGCTTGATCCGATTTTTTGTGTGAGACAGTACTCATAAGCTGTTTCGTCAGCTATAGCTCCAAACAAGATGTTCCTGAGATTCTGCTGTAGCATGATTTGAAGTGGATAGACAATATTTTGGCTTCCTCCAGCCCCAGGATTATCTCCGCAATCTGCGATACAGACAGGCCCCCTTTTTGCGTTTAATGCCATCGCTAAAGACTCTGCAAAGGGATATGCTGCAGTAGTAAATTTAAACTGATCAAGCTTGCTCCAAAATTCTTCTGCCAGGCGTAGCGCCTCGGCTTGGGCCAGCCTAGGATTTTCCTTGGTTACTACTAGGGCTGTTCCCTGATTGTAACGTACATCAACCCAGGGGAAACCCAGAAGAAGAGAGGAAGAGAGCACATTTGGCAACTTGTCCATGGCTTCCATCTTCCGAATCAAGGAAACCATGGGTGGTTTTGCTGATTCGGACTGTTCCCCAGAAACAAGCAGGGGAAGCCCCACCCCGCACATGGATAGTTTATAACCCTTTGTTAAAGCATCCATCAATAACTGAGCAGCTCTTTCGCCTGTTTCCATGGTGTCGACATGGGGTGCAGTGCGAAAACCTGCAAAAGCGTCAGCTTTCTCCATCATTCTTTCAGTTATGGTGGCATGCATATCTAACGAGGTAACAATGGGAACTCCATCACCGACCATCGCTCTCACTTCTGTTAACAAATCCCCTTCGGCATCTCCGATATTCTCCACCACCATACTTCCATGCAGATGCAGGCAGACCCCATCAATTTGTTCCGTTTTGCTCAGTTCAGCTAAGAAGCCTTCCTTCATGGTTTGGTAGGCTTCAAAAGAGACAAGCCCTCCAGGCGTAGCCCGGGCAAATATGGTCGGAAGCACCTCGGCGCCACAGGATTGGATCACCTTGTAGATACCATGCAAGGGAGAGCGCCCATCTTCTCTGAGGCGGGATAGGACATCGTTTCCATACGCTGGTGAGAAGTCTTCAAGACTCATGTACTTAGGGTTGAATGAATTAGATTCATGGGAAAGGCTACCAATTACAATTCTCATTTAGCATCACGTCCTTTCTATATATATTGCATCAACTATTTCTCAGCCTCGGGTCTAGTAGATCGCGCAATCCATCGCCCAAGAGATTGAAGCCAAGCACTGTTATGAGGATAGCCAAGCCCGGAAAGAGCGAGAGATGCGGGGCAATTGTAATAAAGGTTCTTCCGGTACTAATCATGGCACCCCATTCTGGGGTGGGTGGAACTACCCCTAAGCCTAGGAAACTCAAGGTGGAGGCGCTTAAAACAACACCGCCAGCGGTCAATGTAGCTTGAACCAAAAGAGGGGCCAGAGCGTTTCGAAGAATGTGTTTGAACATAATGCCCAGATTACTAAGCCCAAGAGCTTTTGCTGCCTCTACATATTCGCTTTGTTTAAGAGATATGGTCAAATTGCGACATAAGCGTCCGTAGACAGGTATAGAAAAAATGGCAATAGCGATGAGCATATTTATTAGGGAAGGGCCTAGGACGCTTACAATCAAGATCGCTAGAATAATGCCGGGAAATGCATAGACAATATCTAAAAACCACATAATGGCACGGTCAACAGAACCTCCAAAATAGCCCGCGATTAGGCCTAAAGGAACCCCTATGGCCATAGCTAGGCTGACACCCATGCCAATCTCGAGCAGACTAATGCGAGCGCCATGGATAACTCTGGACAGGAGGCAACGACCGAATTGATCCGTTCCAAAGGGATATTTCCGGCTCGGTGTTTGATAAGCATTACGCAAGTTCTGCTCGAGAGGATCATGTGGCGCTACCAGGGAAGCAAATAGCCCCATAAGCAAAATAAGGGCGACAAGTCCGCCGCCAATAATGATGTTTTTTCTGCGTAACAAGATAGTCTTAGCAGTAGTTTTCGCTCTTTGCATCATTTCACCTCTTAATCGAACCGCATACGGGGATTGACCGTAGCCAGCACAATATCTGTCATACTATTTACAATTACAACTGCACTTACAGTAAAGAGGACAGTACCTTGAATGACTGGATAATCACGGTAACGCACTGAATCAATCAACAATCGACCTATGCCTGGCCACGAAAAAACTGTCTCAGTAGCTACTGCTCCAGCTA
>DHNI01000029.1:9293-13031 GCA_002409455.1 Firmicutes bacterium UBA5420
TTGGCACGAGCGGTGCGCACATAGTCTTCTTTCATGACCTCTAACATGCTAGAACGGCTCATGCGGGCTATAAGGGCGAGGGGGCCCATCGCAAGGGCTAAGGAGGGCAAAATCAAATGAGACCAGGTACCCGCCCCAAATAGGGGTAGCCACTGCAACTTGACTGAAAATAGACTCATGCCCATCAGGGCAATCCAAAAACTCGGAGCAGAAGCCCCCATAATAGCGAAGACCATGACAAGTTGGTCAATCCAGGAATTGGTATACACAGCGGCAATAATACCAGAGGGGACTCCAATTGTGATCGCGATGGCAAAAGCGACAATCGTTAGCTGTAGTGTATAAGGGATTCTTGTGGCAATTTCTTGAACGACAGGATATCCTGAGTTAATGGAAGTGCCTAAGTCTCCTTGTAGTGCACCCAGGAAGAAACGCCAGTATTGCACGATAACATTCTGATCTAGACCCAGCTTTCTTCGTAACACCTCCACACCTTCTGCAGTAGCATCCATGCCTGCCATTAGCCGTGCTGGATCACCTGGTATAAATCGTATCACAACAAAAATGAGTATAGATACTGCCACAATGATCAGGGGGAGTACTGCAAACTTTCTTGCTATATAGCGTCCCATATAGGGGCTCCCTTCTAAAGATGATGCAGCCTAGGCTTCTTCTTAAGACTCGATCGAGCCGGCTATCTGCCGGCTCGACTCGGATGAAAACTTCCAACTACTATTTAAAGCTAGCACCTCGTACATTAATCTGACCGCTAGGTTGGCTCCATACGCCCTGTACGTTATCGCGGACTCCAAAGATGGTGTTGGCGTAGTAAAGGGTCACATGAGCGGCTTCGTCATTGATGATTCGTTGTGCTTCAAAATACAGTTCTTCACGCACATTAGGATTAACTTCATTGACAGCCTGTGCTAAGATCTCATCCAGACGTGCATTGGAGAAGAAGCCTAAGTTAGCGCTAGCTGGTGGGAAGCTCCTTGTTGCAAAGAGGGGAGTGAGCATCAAGTCGGCATCGAGAATGGACGACCAGGACGCAAAACTGGACATTGTCTCATTTTCCTCAAGTGGACTAAACACCTTAGCCGACCATAGAGCATTCTCGAGTTGATCCACTATGACATTGACATCGACGTCCCTCCACATGCCTTGCAACACTTCGGCATATTGCGACTCAGATTCCTGGACAGTGATAGACATTGTAAATCCATTTGGGTAACCCGCTTCAGCCAAAAGTTCCTTAGCCTTTTCAGGGTCAAAGGGGTAGCCTTGAACGGTTGGATCATAGCCAAAGTATTGGGGAGCCAGCGGTGAATGGGCTACTGTGCCACGCCCCCATAAAATGGCGTCTACGAGACCTTGTCGATCTGTGGCATAGTTAAGTGCCTGACGTACACGTACGTCATTAAGGGGTTCTGCGGTGGTGTTTAGCGCCAACCAGAAGACTGCAGAGCCTGCCTTTTCATGAACTTCAACGCCAGGGGACAGCTCTAAAGCCCTGACATGCGAAGCGGGTAATGGGACCACCACGTCGACTTCCCCGGCCTGAAGAGCCATGACCATGACTGATTCTTCGGGAGACCAGCGCCAAATGAGACGATCAACTTCAGGGGCTTCACCCCAGAAATCGTCAAAGCGATCCATAACTACGCGTTCCCCAGAAACATATTCGACAAACTTAAATGGCCCTGTTCCCACAGGGTGCCTGGATACAATATCAGCTGCACTAGGTGGTGTAATGGCGG
The DNA here is from genome assembly GCA_002409455.1 of Firmicutes bacterium UBA5420. Taxonomy (GTDB): domain Bacteria; phylum Bacillota; class Limnochordia; order Darwinibacteriales; family Darwinibacteriaceae; genus UBA5420. Next base: position 11,051 of record DHNI01000029.1, read on the forward strand.
CCTGGTTAATGGTCAAGAGTAGGGCAAATGCTGGGTAGGGAGAATGAAGTGTGAACTTCACGGTGAGATCATCTACGGCGTCAATCCTTTTGATCACAGGATTGAATCGTCCAAATGCCGTTAATCCGTTGTCGGGATTTAGAATTCTCTCAAACGAGTACTTTATGGCCTCGGCGTTTAAGGCTGTGCCGTCATGGAATGTAACTCCTTCTCTTAATTTGAAGATCCATTCCATTCCGTCTGATGAATACGTATAGTCTGTAGCTAAGCTGGGTACAACGTTTCCGTCAGAGTTTACCGTTAAGAGCGTGTCATACATGTGCGAAAGTACAGATCCAGTATAAGTAGCTGACTGGTTCGAGGGATCCATGGCCCGGGGGGATTCACTCTGCATGATAGTCAAGGTGGAAGCAGCCACTAGGGATGAGCCCAATGCCATAATCAACATGATCAACATTACGCTAGAGACGGTCCTTTTCTTATGCACTTTTGTTCCTCCTTTAGAATCGTTTTCGTACACAACGGGGAAATGTTGCTGCCGTTATACCACCTACCCTTCATCATCCTGCATTATTATAAAGATTCTTGGATATGGATACTGCGACTCGTAACCTATGAGGCGAGCCCTATTTTCTTGGTGAAATTAAATGCCGAAAATAAAATAGCGTGAGGATCTTGACCTTTTTTCTGTTCCCTCGGATTTTCATATTAACATATCCCGCGTAATAATACAACTCATTTTACGCCCTTGGCGAAATATTTACATATTTGCACCCGGCAATATTAAGGTTGTAATCTGCGACTCAATAGTTTACCAGTTATCCGAATTGTGTATTGTATTATCGTTTGTTCTGTGTCATACTATCTCTAGAAGGGCAAAGACCTCTTCCGAGCCATTCTTCGGCTACTCGGTCTTTGATTCAAAGAATTGGTTTGAACTTTATGGTTCTTGTACAAGATTGGTTGCCAAAGTTGACGCACTGGCTAGCGTGATTCATCATATAGTGGTGATACTCGGGGGCCGGTGGGCTGGGGATCCTCGCCGGCGAAGTCGTATTTCCGAGGCAGCTGAACACCAAAATTAGCAGGGGATTGTCCTTCGTTTGATGAAAACATTACAATAATCCAAACACGAGAAGGGGGATAAGCCGATTGCCGCGGGGCAGAAACTTGCGGGCTGTTGTCGAATAGATACTACGCTTGTTAATATGGGGTGTGCCAGACATACCATGTCGTAACTAAGTTGTGAACGGAGGCGAGTTGCAATGGCCAGATCGATCCGAGTCGATGTTAGCCGCGATGTTCTAGAGTGGGCGGTGGACAGATCTGAGAAAAGAGTTCAACTTGAACAACAACTTCCCATGCTGAATAGATGGCTTGATGGCGACGTAAAACCGACTCTCCGACAATTGGAGGATTTGGCAAAAAAGACTTATGTTCCACTTGGTGTGCTATTTCTCCCTAATCCTCCGACAGAGAAGCTGTCAATTCCAAATTACAGAACGTTTGGCGACGATGCAGTAGCAGAACCAAGTCGCAATTTACTAGATACTGTCCAGATGATGATGGGTCGGCAGACATGGCTTCGGGAATATCTCATTGAAGATGGTTTTGCTCCTAAGGGCTTTGTTGGTTCCGCCCGCGTCACTGATGATGTTAGGGTCGTTGCCGACAGTATTAGGAGTACGCTTGCTTTGCCCATAGATTGGGCGGAAAGTACAGATACGTGGGAAGACGCTCTAATCAAGATCTTCCGATGTGCTGAACAAAAGGGGATTATGGTCGTTAGAAACGGTGTAGTCGGCAATAATACCAGACGAAAACTTGATGCTACAGAGTTTCGTGGATTTGTCTTGGTTGATGCATATGCTCCGTTGATCTTTATCAACGGGTCGGACTATAAAGCAGCTCAGATGTTCACGTTAGCTCATGAACTAGCTCATTTATGGTTGGGATGTAGTGCCGTATTTGACTTAGCTTT
>DHNI01000029.1:13192-18079 GCA_002409455.1 Firmicutes bacterium UBA5420
CTGATCATGCCATAGAACGAGTGTGCAACAGAATTGCCGCTGAGTTTTTGGTGCCATCGGAGATACTACATCGGGAACTTTCGCAACAGCTCCATCATTCTGACCATGCTTTGCTGTGGCAGGACTTGGCGAGACGATTCAAGGTCAGTCCGCTGGTTATTGCAAGACGCGCCGTTGACATGGGGGTAATCAAATATCATGCATATCGAACCTACTATGTCACTTATTTAGATGGAATAAGGAAGAGACAAGTGCGTGAAAGTGATGGTGAAGGCGGTAATTTCTACCACACCCAGAATTACCGTGTAGGTCGTCTCTTTTTTACGCATGTTGCTAATGCTGTTAAGGAGAATAACCTCCTTTATCGTGAGGCGTATAGGCTAACTGGGCTATACGGCGATACGTTCGCAGAATACGCTAAGCGTCAGTTAGGAGGGATGTGGGAATGAGGAGTAGAGGCGCATATCTGCTAGACGCTAATGTTTTTATTGAAGCCGCTCGAAGGTACTACGCCTTCGACATCGTACCCTCCTTTTGGTCGATAATAATTGAGTTGGCGGCCGATGATATGATTTTGACCATTGATCGGGTTCGTCATGAAATTGAACGGAGCCATGATACGTTGACTTTTTGGATGATCAAAGATTTTTCGCACTGGGTCGTAAGCACGGGCAATGAAGACGTTGTGCTGGCCTATAGATCTATAATCGAGTGGGTCTATGATCCTAGCCACGCCTTTCTCGATCATGCGAAGCGCGATTTTGCATCAGGAGCCGATCCATGGCTTATTGCCTATGCTACTGTCCATAATTGTTGTGTAGTAACACAGGAAACGTATAAGCCTGGAATTCAGAGACAAGTACCGATTCCTAATGTTTGTCGTGAGTTTGGTGTCCCATATCTTGACACATTTGTTATGATGCGAAAATTGTCGGTGGCCATCTGAGTCCGCACCTAAACCTCCTCATCCATCCCTTCCAGATCCAACACATATTGCCACGGCCTTAAAGATCCCCGTCTAGATTTTACCAGGCGCGACAACTGTCCAGGATGTCCCCGGTAGAAATAGAGTTGCTCCTTAAGGTTATCTACATAGAAACCTTGATTCAAAGCCCTGGTGATCCACTCGTAGTCTTCGGCCCCCTTCAAGAAGCTAGTCATTCCCCCGATCCGTTCAAACACGGCCCGTTTAAAGAGCAAAGTGCCAAAACAAACTACATGCCCCCCGTTATGGTAGCTAGTTATGATCTTCTCGAAGCCATAGCGCACCATGTAGCTGCGTCTGGTCTTGGTCAGGTCTTCTTCAAAAACAGCAAAGTTGCTTCCTACGAAGCTATAATCAGGATTGGCTAAGAGGAAGGAGAGCTCCTTTTCCAGCCTCTGCGGGTGGCTCGCATCATCAGAGTCCTGGTTGGCGATGTACTTGCCTGAGCTGATCTGGTAGGCAATACTTTGGGCTGAGGCGTAGCCGGTGTTGTGAGGAAGCGCCAAGTAGACAAAGGACAGTTCTTGGCGATTTTCCAAGCCTTCCCACCATTTTTGCGCTACTTCCTCGGTATGATCGGTGGAACCATCATTTACCACAACAATTTCTAGGGGACGATAGGTCTGGTTTGCTATGGAGTGGAGGCATTCTTCTAGATATTGCCCCCGGTTATACGCGGGGATGGCCACACTTATTAACGGCTTTTGAACCGGGAGTTCTTTGACTGGGGATTTTGCCCTTTCTGCCTTTTCTGCTTTTTCTTCTGTAGGGGGTGCGGCCACGAGCAACGCGGGTGTCAACTCTTCGCCGGCGAGGGCTGCTTGATAGAAGTCTAATGTCTTTTGAGCAATATCCTTAATTTCAAAGTTGGCGATGACCCACTCCCGCAGTTTGCGAGCATTCTTCTCGAATTTCGCCTGTTCATGCAAGACATGGCGCAAATCGTCTGTTAGCCTCGCTACGGTGAGGGGGCGTGCCCACTGGTGATCGCCGAAATACACTGACCAGGCTTGTTCGAGGTTCTTGGGTTCTAGAAAGCCAACATAGGATGCATTTCCGCCAGCGATAACTGGCCTCGCGCAGCTAAGGGCTTCTAGAGCCACCCTGGCTGTGCCAATAACCACATCTGCACCCCGATAACATTCTAGGGTGTCAAGTCTCGGCCCGACCACACTAATTACATCTTTGCTTACGGCATCATTGGCGAGCTGGGCTGCGGCATGTACTAGGGGCTTATGGGCTCCACCTCCTACGATCGCCAAATGGATGGGAAATTCGGCCTGCAAATTCATAATCGCTTCAATGGCTGCTTCGACCACGCGGGTTTTTTCCCAGGCCAGACGACTGACTAAAACCACCAACTTTTCGTCTGGCTTGATCTGTAATTCATCACGGAAGGAGTTTGCTTTGTCACCGGGCTTAAAATGCCGGGTTTCAACGCCATTAGGGATCAGCGCGATTTGCCCTAGCGGATAGTCAATGGCTTTAGATAACCAGGTGACAACAGGATTACTCACCGCGATCACCCTGAGGCAACGATCCAAAAGTCCCCTAAGCTTACGGGGTGAATAGAATTTCCCGTGAATGGTGGCTACAGTCGGGACCAGAGTTTCTTGGCTAACGTGAACTGCCACCTTAAGGGCAGCTATGGAATGGGCGTGAATCAATTGGACATGTTTCGTTTGAACCAAATTCTTTGTCTTTTCTAAAAGTGTACGGTACTCGTCGTACACAGGATCATCGCTCTTGAAAGGGAGAGGTATGACTTCTACGCTATCGTCTGTAAAGGCGTCCAGCAAAACACCACCAGCTGTACCAAGAATGACTTTAACACCCTTGCGGCTCAGCTCTTTAGCTAAAGATAGTACGTGGGTTTCTGTTCCTCCGATGTTCAGTTGATCCACCAACATTAAAATGGTTAAGTCCACGGCGCTCACCTCGGCGTAATTATGCCATAGTCTATGAGGTGTAAAGCATGTTCGTCGCGGCTATTTTTCCGGAGTCTTCCGCCCGATTGCGGTCACGATCCTTGGCCAACGGCAGTCTCAGGGAGACCTTCATTGGCGGCTTTACGCAATGGAAATACATAGTGATTGACCATAAGCGCCACAAAGGCTCCAAAACCTGTTAAGGCCGTTCGAGAAATGGCGTATTCTAGTACAGAGACCTGTTCAACCTTCATCATTAGGGCAAAGTAGACGATGCAGGCTATGAATACAGAATCTCTGCGGCTTATAAGGTGCAAGACGTGAATGACAAACACGGCACCAAGGGGAATCACCACGGCCCGAACCAGCAAATATCGCATGGGAAGCAGCTTGCATAGGGCTGCGAACGTGGTGCCAGTAATGGCTCCAGCTAAGGTTCCTAAGAAACGATTCACGCCAGCCTCGAAGGAGGTTGCCACGTTAGCTTGCATAGTAAATACCGCAGTCATACAGGCGAAAAAAGGTTGGCGTACTCCCACGAGACCCAATACCAAAATGCAGATAGCTACAGAGATGGCCGTCTTAATGTTACGAAGTCCGATTTTAAACATGTGTCACCACCTCTATCGCGTCGTCTATCAGTCTATTCAAGTCATGGTTGATAACTCCTTCACCGACATGATAAAAAAATAACGAAAATCCGGTGAAAACTTAATGAACTTCAACGGCTACCACGTCTGCCAACAGGGAAAAAGGGCACGGCTATTTGGAGGCGACTCGGGAGGATATGGAGTATTTTGGTAGAATCCTTATTGGCGAAGCTTTAGTACAGGAGTAATGGGAAGAATGCCGCAGAAATAGGGGGGCAAAGAAAATGCAAGCATATCAGCTGAAGATAGAAATGACAGAGTTGCCTACGGTCTGGAGGCGTGTCATTGTACCGGGGAAGATTTCCTTTGAAACACTACACTATATCATTCAATATGCCATGGGCTGGCATGACGCTCATCTTTATGAGTTTAGCACTAGTGATGATCCAACTTGTTATACGAATAATCTTGAAGGTATTGATGAGTACGAGTATTTGAGAGAAAATCCCGATTCAGTTCGGGACAGCTGGGATGAAGAAACTCTAGCTCGTCCACTAGTATTGGCAAGTTCTGTGCAAATAGACCAAATTCTTACACGAGCCAAAAAGCTGAGTTATCTCTATGATTTTGGAGATGACTGGGAGGTAGCGATTACCTTGGAAGAGGTAATTGGCGACTACTCTAATTCCTTTGCGATTTGCACCGGTGGGAAAGAAGCTGCCCCGCCAGAAGATGTGGGAGGAACCGGTGGTTACATGGACTTTTTGACCTCATGGCATAACCCAGCCGATGAGGAACACGCCCGCATGGTGGTTTGGGGTGAATCACAGGGCTATACTGGTACATTTGATCTAGAGACAGTGAACCAGTTCTTGAAGCATAAACTTCCCCTCGGGAAGAGTAACTTGGAACAGCTTGGAAAGGAACTCAACCAAGCGCTTTTGTTATTCAATGAGCCCATTGCTTTTAATCTGGGGTTAAGCCCGGAGCGGGCGGGAAGTGCTCATCTTGTCGAGCGCATGGTGGGATTTCTCAAGATTTTAGATGAGCGTGGCCCCATCAAAGCTACAGCGATCGGCAACTTGCCCGCGAAGCTGGTCATGGAGCTCTTTGCCCAGGGTTATGATTATTTGTATGCTCCGTTTCGAGCAAGAAGTGTTCGTAAAGAAGATGATGCATGGTTTCTGAGGGAATTGCATGCCTTAGGACGATCGGCAGGTTTGATAAAAAAACACAAAGGGAAAATCGGCTTGACGAAGCAGGGCCAAAAGGTCTTGAAATCGTCGGCCACCGAAAACTATTTTCGGTTCCTGCGTGACTATGTATATACGTATAATATGGGATTCGAAGTGGGCTATGGAGTATTGCCATCCTGGCTAATCAG
>DHNI01000026.1:0-1240 GCA_002409455.1 Firmicutes bacterium UBA5420
TGGCCCAGGATGTAGTGATGAAACAGAGTATTTCCGGTGGTGAAGTAGAGCCCGGTGATGATATACGCACCATTAAGGAAAAGGTTTTTCGCGCCAATATCAGTGCACTGCAAGACACGATTCAGGTACTAGATACGAACGCTTTAGATGCCGCTGTGCAGGCTCTAGTTAAGGCCAGAGAGATTCACTTTTATGGTCTTGGAATCTCGAGCATTGCAGCTTTCGATGGGGAACAGAAGTTTACTCGTATCGGGCGCAGGGCTAGTGCCTTTGTAGATACCCATATGCAGATTGCCCGTGCTGTGCTCTTACAGCCAGGTGATGTGGTGATTGGATTGTCTTGCTCCGGTGAAACCAGGGAAATTGTAGAAGCGGTGCGTACCGCCGGAGAGTACGGTGCAGTAACGATTGCTGTTACCAACCACTCGGCATCAAGCCTAGCTAAAGAAGCTGATCTAGTCTTGTTAACTTGCACACAAGACAACCTTGTTACTAAAGGTGGAATTTCATCAAGAATTGCCCAAATTACCACAATTGACACTTTGTTTGTGGCAGTAGCCTTAGTCGATCTCCACCGCTCTCAAAAAGTATTGGCCAAGACCACTGAAATTCTATCACAGCGCAGTGGTGAGCGCATTTGACGCTAACTGTAATGAAGGAGTCAACCAATGAGATACGGATATTTTGACAATATAAACCGAGAATACGTTATTGAGCGTCCCGACATTCCCGTTTCTTGGACCAATTACTTGGGCGTCAAGGACTTGTGTACTGTGCTGTCACACAACGCAGGTGGTTACTCATTTTATAAAACGCCGCAACATGGGCGCATGACGCGTTTTAGGGCTAATGGCGTTCCCTTGGATCGCCCCGGGCATTATATATATCTCCGAGACGATGCGTCTGGTGAGTATTGGTCTCTTTCTTGGCAGCCCGTTGGCGTGCCTTTGGACAAAGCTACATACCAATGTCGCCATGGACTTTCTTATTCGGCGTTTTCCTGTGCCTATCAAGGTATCGACGCACAGCAACTTGTTTTTATACCAGTTCACGATGATGTGGAACTGTGGGAGGTAAAGATCACCAACAACTCGGAACAAACCCGTCATGTAAGCGTTTTCTCCTACGTGGAGTTTTCCTTCCATCATATTGATATCGACAATCAAAACCTACAAATGAGTCTTTATGCCAGCGGCTCCGATTATGAAAATGGAGTCATTGAATACGATTTCTTCTATGA
>DHNI01000026.1:1376-1576 GCA_002409455.1 Firmicutes bacterium UBA5420
ATTGAATACGATTTCTTCTATGAGCCCTGGACTTTCCATTACTTCACAGCCAATTTTGAACCTGACAGTTATGATACCTTGCGGGATCAATTTCTTGGCGCCTATCGTAGCGAAACGAACCCCATAGCGGTGGAAAGTGGCCGCTGTTCCAACACCAGTGAGCTGGGGGGAAATCATTGCGGGGCTCTCCATAAGAAGAT
>DHNI01000026.1:1803-20280 GCA_002409455.1 Firmicutes bacterium UBA5420
TGGCAGAGCTAAAAGAATATTGGCGACAAAAACTCGATATGTTCCAATGTAGTACTCCCCACGAAGGCCTAGATACCATGATCAATACCTGGACCCTCTATCAAGCCGAGACCTGTGTTGGGTGGTCGCGCTTTGCCTCCTTTATTGAGGTGGGGGGGCGTACGGGTCTAGGTTATCGCGATACGGCACAAGATATTATGAGCGTCGTTCACACAAATCCACAAAAAGTCCGCCAGCGCATTGGTGAGCTCTTAAGGGCCCAGGTGCAGATGGGCTATGGACTGCATCTATTTGAGCCAGAGCTCTTTGATCCCGATCGACCGGCTCCACCTGCATTTAAATCACCCACTGTGGTACCAGAGCCGCCCCTTTCAAGCCTTATCCACGGCTTAGAAGATACATGCTCTGATGATCATCTCTGGCTCGTGCCCTCTGTCTGCGAGTATGTGAAAGAAACGGGGGATGTGAGCTTTTTCGAAGAGGTTTATCCCTTTGCAGATGGGGGTCAGGCGACGGTCTACGAGCACCTTAAGAGGGCACTGGACTTTTCTGCTGAACAAGTGGGCAAGACGGGCATATGTAAAGGGCTGCGGGCAGATTGGAATGACTGCTTAAATTTAGGTGGCGGCGAAAGTGCCATGGTGTCTTTTCTACATTATTGGGCTTTGCGGGCATTTATTGAAGCTGCAACGTTTCTAGAGCGAGAAGACGATGTAGACTATTATACGGACTTAGCCGAACGGGTTCGCTGGACCTGTGAAGAACATCTTTGGGATGGCCAGTGGTATCTTCGCGGTTTCACCAAGAACGGAGATGCGATTGGGAGTTGCCGTAATGAAGAGGGTAAAGTTCATCTAGAGTCTAACGCTTTGGCCGTTCTTTCAGGAGCTGCTTCAAAGGAGCGAGGTCTAGCTTGCATGGATGCGGTCGATACGTATCTTTATTCCGATAAGGGTATTCATCTAGTCTGGCCAGCCTACACCAAGCCCGATGATGATGTAGGTTTTGTTACCAGGGTTTATCCTGGGATCAAAGAAAACGCGTCCATCTTCAGCCATCCCAATCCTTGGGCCATCATTGCAGAATGCAATCTGGGCAGGGGAAGTCGGGCTATGAAGTTTTATGATGCTCTTTTACCCTACAACCAAAATGATCAGATTGAGATCAGGCAGGCCGAACCATACTCCTACTGCCAGTTTGTGATGGGCCGGGATCATAGCGCCCATGGGCGGGCGCGGCATCCTTGGCTAACGGGAAGTGGTGGCTGGTCTTATACGGCAGCAACCCAAGGGATCTTGGGTATTCGCCTTGCCTTTGATGGACTTATTATCGATCCTTGCATACCAGCCCAGTGGGATGATTTTCAAGTGACACGTAGATGGCGGGGGGCCACATACAACATTACAGTCAGAAACCCCGATGGAGTTGAGAAGGGTGTTAAGATGATGACACTCAACGGAACAGCTCTTGTAGGCCCCATTCCTCCACAAGAGGCAGGGACCGTTCATCGAGTGGTGGTGACTTTGGGTAAGGGAGATGTGTAATGATGAATCCATTTGACGCTTTGATGCCAAAACCAGTTCGTATGAATCCAAAACCCGGTGGTTTGAAGATTGCTGCCGGTTTTTCCTTGCGAATTGAGGGTGGGGCAGGCGTAAAAGTGGCCAAGGCTGCCCTACGTTTTCAGAAGCGCCTGGCCGATAAGACAGGGTTATTCCTAGAAATGGGTGGGCCTTTAGAATGCTCGTTGGTCATGCAATACAAGCGCGAAGGAGAGCTTGTACTCGGAGAGAAAGAGGGCTATACCCTTAATGTCACATCCCAGCAGGCCGTTCTCAGTGCAGAAACTGATTTAGGTATCCTAAGGGGCCTAGAAACCCTGCTGCAACTTGTGTGTGTCGATCAGGAGGGCTACTATATTCCCGCTGTAGAAATTAGCGATGAGCCTCGCTTTCCCTGGCGCGGGCTGATGATCGATTCTGCTCGGCGATTTCAACCTATGGATGTTTTAAAGCGCAACCTAGATGGAATGGCAGCGGTGAAATTGAATGTATTTCACTGGCACCTAACGGACGACCAGGGATTTCGCGTTGAAAGCAAGGTGTTTCCCCGCCTGCACGAGATGGGATCCAACGGGGAGTATTATACCCAAGAGCAGATTCGGGAAATTGTGGCTTATGCAGCTGAACGCGGCATTCGCGTGATTCCCGAATTCGATGTCCCCGGCCATGCAGCGAGTTGGGTAATCGGATATCCTGAACTAGCGAGCGCTCCGGGCCCCTTCTTGCGCGAAATAAACCTTGGTATTTTAGATACGGTCTTAGACCCCATAAAGGAGTCCACCTATCTTTTCTTAGAAGAGTTTTTTGCCGAAATGGCTACACTTTTCCCTGACGAATACTTACATATAGGGGGAGATGAGAACAATGGCAAGCAATGGCTTGCTAATCCCAGAATTACACAATTTATGGAAGAGCATGACTTCAAAACGATCTTGGATCTACAATGCCACTTCAACAAGAAGCTGCTAGACATTTTAACCAAACTGGGCAAGAAGATGATCGGATGGGATGAGATTCTCACCCCCGAACTTCCGCCCACAGCAGTGATCCAATCGTGGCGTGGTCGAGAGAGTCTTGTTCAAGGGGCCAAACAAGGCCATAGGGTTATCCTTTCGGCTGGCTACTACATCGATCTTTGTCAGCCAGCTGAGTATCATTATAAAAACGACCCTTTGCCGGCAGATATGGAGCTAACCGAGGAGGAGAGCAAGTACATCTTAGGTGGAGAAGCCACGATGTGGAGTGAGCTTGTGAGCCCCGAGACCATTGATTCTAGAATATGGCCTAGAACGGCAGCCATTGCCGAACGGCTATGGTCGCGACGCGAAGACTGCAAAGTTGAAGGCCTCCACGAGCGGCTCGATATCCTTAGCCTGGGACTGGAAGATTTGGGTCTCACCCATGAGAAAAACTATCCGCAGATGCTCAGAAGGCTTGTAGGTGGTGCACATATCGCGCCTTTACAGAACTTGCTTGATCTTTGCGAACCTGTGCAGGGTTATGAACGGGTAACGCAGCGCAAGCACACCGCGGTTTCTCCTTTGACTAGGGCAGTAGACGCTGCTAGACCCGATGCCAGAGGTGCTAGGGAGTTTCGCGATTTGGTCGCACTCTACCACGGAGAGAGCGAGGTACGCACCAGACTCCAAGAAAAGTTGCGCATGTGGGCGTGTAATCACGAGAAGTTAGCGCCCATCATAGAGCGTTCGCCCATTTTACGTGAAGTGAATACACTCTCCCTTGACCTTACTAAGGTGGCCACCATCGCTTTGGAAGTCCTAGAATCACCGGCCAAGAAACTCAATGAACAAGAAAAAGCGGCCTTAGAGGAAGCCAAAAAGCCGCGGGGACAACTGCAATTGATGATTGTATCTGCCATTGAAGAATTGGTAACCAAGAACCACTAACAGACTTGAGGGATGGAAGCTCTGATCCCCATGGAATCAAGGGTCTGGCGTACTTGCCTTTCATCGAAGGCTAGACGCCCAGCCTTCCAGCAGCAAAAGGTCGGTACGTCCCGCTCGATCGTTGCCAGGTGCCTGTAGAGTAGGGCATCTTCTTGACCTTCCAGTAGGTTCTTTCCGGCCTTTCCTGGCAAGAGGTGGGCGTTTTCGATCACACCGTCGAGGGAATCATAGATGCCAAGCCAACGCTTGGCCGTCTTGGGCCCCACTAGGGGAATTCCAGGGATGTTGTCGCTGGCATCGCCCATTAGAGCTTTAAGATCAGGCACGCGCTTTGGGGGCACCCCCATTTCATGGGCCACAAGCTCTGGTGTGAAGACTTTGTTGGCCCTACTGTTCGGCGAGATCACTGTCACATCTGTGGAGACCAGCTGTAGGGCATCATGGTCGGTGGTGACAATAAAACAATGGGTATCACTAGGGGCGTGTTTTGAGATTGTGCCGATCACGTCATCGGCTTCGTATCCCTCAAGTTTTACTAAGGGAGCGCCCAAGCAGTGTACGATGTCCTCGATAAGTGGGATTTGACTTTTTAGTTCGTCTGGCATCGGGGGTCTTTGACCTTTATAATCGGGAAAAAGCTCATGGCGAAATGTGGGGCTCGGATGATCTGAAGCCACAAATACGTAATCTGGACGAAATTGTTCCATCAGTCCGGTAACGGTATTGTAAAAGCCAAGGACGGCATTGATGGCTTGTCCATCTTGCCTCTTAATAGTTGTTGGTAATCCGAAAAAAGAACGATATACTAAAGAGAAACAGTCAAGGATCAGGCAAGTTTTAGACAACGATCAAACTCCTTCGCGTAGCAATGCATCTATTATAGCATATTTGACCCTTGAGGGGACAAGGAAAGGAGAGTACTCTATGCAAACTGCGGTTGAAAGGGCGTTGGAATTGAAGAATATTGCGGTGGTGGGGCTCAGTAAAGATCCCGCCAAGGCTGCACATAGTGTTCCACGGTATCTTCAGAACCATGGTTACAAGATCTATCCTGTTAATCCGTTCGGAGGCGAGGAGCTTCTTGGAGAAAGGGTGTACCATCAGGCAAGCGAGGTGGAAGGAAGCGTAGATCTGGTTGTGATCTTTAGGCCATCTGCCGAGGTGTTGCCCGTTGTTGAAGATGTCCTGAAACGTGATGATCTGAAGGGCATTTGGCTACAGGAGGGAATTACTAGCCCTGAGGCGGAGCTTCTTGCAGGTGAGAGAGGGCTGATCTTTGTACAGGATAAGTGTATGTTTAAAGAACATCGCAGATGGGCCCGCAAACGCTAGAGGTGATGGAGTGAATTGGAAGGGACAGATTAGTGCGGAAATCAATGCGAATCGTGCCGCGTTGGAGCAGTTGGCTCTAACGATTGGAGAAAACCCAGAACTAGGTTTTGAAGAAGTAAAGGCAGTCAGCCTTTTGACGAGCATTCTGCAAGAAGCGGGATTTGCGGTCACACGGGGCATAGCCGGGTTAGACACCGCTTTTAGTGCGGTGCTCGGCAAGGGGCAGCCTAATATAGCCTTGCTCTGCGAATATGATGCCTTGCCAGAACTAGGCCATGCTTGTGGTCATAACCTCATCGGAGCGGCCAGTGTAGGCGCCGCCCTGGGGCTTGCTCCATTTATGGACAAATTAGGAGGAACGATCACTGTCTTGGGAACTCCCGCTGAAGAAACGGGAAGTGGCAAGGTAATCCTGGTAAGAGCTGGCTTCTTTGACCAGATCGATGCGGCCATGATGTTTCATCCTTCCTCGGAAAACCTACTAATGGCAACCAGTAATGCTTTGGATGCTTACGAATTTGAGTTTGTTGGCAAGGCAGCCCATGCCGCGGATTGCCCTGAGGAAGGTATTAATGCTCTCGACGGGGTCATTGCTCTCTTTAACGGAGTTAACGCCCTGAGGGAACATCTCCCTGATGGCGTACGTATTCATGGAATTATCTCCGAAGGAGGAACAGCGGCTAATATCGTGCCCGCACGGGCTGTAGCTCGCTTCTACATTCGCGCTCCTAGGCGGCAGCTGCTAGGTGGCATCACTGCCAAGGTCTTAAACGTGGCGCAGGGGGCTGCCATGATCACACGGACGCAGGTAGAGTGGAATGAATTTGAGTTAGGGACTGACAACATGCTGCCCTGCCATCCACTGGCCTTAGCTTTTGGAGCTAACTTGCAGAGACTTAAAGTAACAGATATCGCGGAATTTGCCGAGGGGAGGGGCTCCTCTGATATGGGCAATGTCTCTCGCGTGGTTCCGGCCATACATCCCTATTTGAGTATTGGCGATGGGTTGGTTGCCCATACGCCAGAGTTTGCCAAGGCCAGCGTAAGTGAAAAAGGATTGCAGGTAGCTATCACGGCGGCAGAGGCTCTCGCTTATACGGTCGTTGATGTGCTAACCAGTCCGTTGCTGCTTAAAACCATGCGGGAAGAGTACATTCGGCAGAAGGAGTCTGGTCTATAATGAGGCGTGGTCTGTCTTTTGTTGGCGCGATACTCATCATCCTCCTGTGCACTGTCGACGTCACCTGTGGCTACGACGGTTCTTTGGTACTGCCTGCTGATAAGATTTTGCGTATATCCCAAACATTCGTAGAATTTGAACACCACGGATTCTTGCCCATCAGCGAGAATGTGGAGGTGTTTCAGCACTGGGAGGGTGAGCTTCATAGCCTCCCCCTTGCCGCGGTAAAGGTGGGCTTTGAAGAGGTAGTGGCTAGCATGTCCCAAGAGGAGGTTATACGTTTTGATGTCTATGATCCCCTTTATATTCGCACCATGCGCATTGCGATTAGCACGGATCAATTTGCAGCGCTTGAACACAAAGAGCTCATGCTCAGCCCCACTTCTAGGCTCTATGTGGAGGAAAAGGGTACAGGGAGGGGATTCCAGGTAGACGCAGGTGAGGAGGCAGTCATCTTTGTCGAAGATGGTAGGCTACATGCTTCTGATGGACGAGGCAGCATCTGGGAGTTTGATCAACGCTTACACATTTGGTCTGACCCAGAAGGACTTATTCAGATCAACTCCTTTAAGCGGGGTACCGGTACGAGGTTTTTTCCTCGCTATCGGGGTCGCTTTGAGCTTACGGTAGTAGATGGCAATCGCTTCTTAGTCATTAATGAGGTGAATCTAGAGGATTATCTTTATCAGGTGGTTCCAAGCGAGATGCCGATCAGCTGGCCTCTAGAAGCCCTTAAGGCTCAAGCGGTGGCGGCTAGAACCTATGCCGTTGCCCAGGCCATATACTCTCGGCAGGGCCATTTGGGTTTTCACGTGGCTGATAGCACCAACTCTCAGGTGTATAATAATCAGCCAGAAGCAGCGAGCACAACTCGGGCCATTGCTGAAACCGCGGGCCAGATTCTAGCCCAACCCGATGGCACCATTCATTCTACGTATTTCTACTCTACATCCCCTGGAACAATTCTCACAGATTTGAATACTTGGAAAGATACTTCAGGCCTGGCTCTCGAGGGTAACTCTCCCTGGTTCCGTTGGAAGTGTACCTTTACTAGGGCGGAGCTCTCAAGTCTGTTCGGCCTCGGAGAGATTTCTAGTTTGCAGGTGGAGGAAAGGGATGAGCTTGGTAGGGTTATTACCCTTATCGTGTCGGGTACGGGAGGGGAAGAATCCATCGAAGGCGAACTGAACATCAGGCGCGCTTTGCAGCCCTCTACTTTAGGAAGGGTGAACGACAGTCTAGGGCCCCAAACCTTGTTGCCCAGCACGCTTTTTTTTATTGAGCATACAGGCGACGCAGGAGGGCGGCTTGAATCGGTCACCATCTATGGTGGCGGAAGTGGCCATAATTTAGGAATGAGTCAATGGGGAGCCAAGGGTATGGCCGAAGCGGGATGCGATTATTTGAGCATCCTCGGTAAATACTATGCCAAGGCACACTTGATTACGCATTCCGAACAACTGAGGTATTAGGAATATGGACAAACCGGAGAAATTCTCATGGCGTATCCCCTGGAAGGGGATTGCTCTAACCTTTGTGGTAAGCATGTCGGCTTTGGTGATTGTTGTTTGGAGAATGGCAAACCCCCTCCATGTCTTGCAGGGGCTGGCCGAATATCCTCTCCTCTATTTTTTTGGTGCTCTGTTTTTTGTGTTGGCGGCTTGGATCGTGGACGGGCAGCGCATTGGAATGCTGGCTAGGGCGATGGGGCATTCTGTTCCTTGGTGGCAACTGGCTCTTACGCTGGGGGCTGCGAATTTCTTAACGCTCGTAACCCCGTTTGCAGGGGGTGGTGGGGCTTTGGTTATCTATTTCCTCTATCGTCGCGGCCTGAAGGGTTCTACTGCAACAGCTATTGTGGTAGGCGGGGGATTAGCGGGGCAACTCAGCCTAGCATGTCTTGGTCTTTTTGTCTTTTCTACCTTAATCAACGTGCCCCCCGACCTGGCTAGCTATTTTAACGCGGTGCGCATCGGTGCCGTACTGTATATTGTGGTCTTATTGGCGTTGTTGCTCCTGATTGTGCGGAGTCAGCGGTTTTTTCAATGGTTCTTCCGCAAAAAGGGCGGGTCTCGTCCAGCGGTGTGGCTTGAAGAGTTTCGCTCTACCATACACTTCATTCTAGGTCAGAAGAGGGGCCATTTTCTAGCCTGTTTTGCCGTGGCCTTCTCATACTATGTAGTCTACTATACCAGCAGTTTTCTGTTGCTAACAGGCTTTGGTGTTTATAGCCCATGGCTTCGTTATGCCATCGCGGTTCTTTTTGGTGTGGCCCCTGTATTTTCTCCCATACCTGGGGGTGCCGGTGTTTCGGAGGGAATTGCCTGGGTGGTTCTTGACGGTGTGTTGACCCCTGATTTACTTGGCACCTTTATTGTCCTGTGGCGAGCAGTTGTCTTTTATATCCCCATCTTATTAGGGGGCACTATTTTTGCCTCCATGGCAATGAAATGGGCCAGCACAGTAATATTACCTGAGGAAGCTGATCATACTAAAGAGTAGCACAGTTACCAAAGGGGGATATAGATGAGTTATCGCGAGCAACTTCGCCAGGCCCGAGAGATTCTACAGGGAGAAATTCAAGAGCTGCAGATGAGTTTGGCTAGCAAGGAAATGGATCTGCGCAAATTGGACGGCCTATTGAAAGATACCGGGGGAAGGAAAGGAAGGGGGCCATCTTTGACAAGTCAAATCGTGGAAGTCCTTCACGCCTTGACTAAGGATAGCCCTGAAGGTGTTTCTGCCCGGGCAGTTGTGCAAGAGTTTGGGCAGGCAAGGGATGATGTGAACGAATCTACCATTCGATCGACCCTGTACCAAGTGACCCGCAAAATGCGTCCTACAGAGATTGCAGTGGGCGATGAGGTGCAGCAGGTCCGCGTAATAAAGAACGGACCTTTGTATGATGTTGAGTTAGTCTCCAAACAAGAGGCGGAGCTCATCTAAATCCCGGCTGAAACGGGCTGGTGGCAAGGATGCCAAAAAGTCAGCACCATACCTTGCGGTGAGGATGCGTTCATCGAGGATGACAACTCCGCCCACGTCTGTCTTGGTGCGGATGAGACGCCCGAAACCTTGTTTAAGGCGCAAGATAGCCTGAGGAACACTGTAGTCTAAGAACGGATTGCCTCCAGAGTCTTCGATGGCCTGGAGCCGGGCGCGGGTGACTGGCCGATCCGGCGAAGTGAAGGGTAGGCGAGTGATAACCACCGCCCGCAGCACATCACCGGGAAGGTCAATACCTTCCCAGAAACTGTTGGTTCCAAAAAGCAGAGAGCGGGGCTCGTCTTGGAAATCCTGAATGAGCCCTAGCCGAGGCCCATCCCCTTGTTTAAAAAGAGTATAGCCCACTTCGTCCAACTTGGGATAGATTGTATCTGCTACCTCGTCCATGAGACTGTAGCTCGTGAATAGGGCCAAAACACCGCCCTGGGTAAGGGCTAGTGTCCGCAAGATCAAGTACGCCACATAGTGGGTGTAGCGGGGATGGTTGGGATGTTTGGCCTCCCGAGGGATGCACAAAAGGGCCTGTTTGTCATAGGCAAAGGGAGAACCTAAAATCAACCCCGATGCTTCAGTCAGGCCTAATTGGCTCTGAATGTAATCGAAGGACTGGTTGGTACTCAAGGTGGCTGAGGTAAGAATGACCGAAGGGGTCTGGGCGAATAAAGTCTCTTGTAAAAGTGAACCAACCTCAATGGGGGCAGCCACTAAGCAGGGCTCCCCATTTTGCATTTCTGCCCAGTAAGCATAGCTTTTATCGTTCCCGGGCAAGACGAGATCGAGGGTTGTTAAGAGCCGTTCCGTAAAGGCAGCAAACTGTTCCACCAATCCAGAGACTTCCCCTTCTTCGTCGAAGTTGCATTCTTTAAGCACATCTTGAATGTCTTTTAAATGCTTCGGTAAACTTGTCTGGGTGAAATGTAATCGGTTTTGATCTGTTAAGGGAACAGTATAGCCCGTAATAAAAGGCTCCATGTGTGAAAAGTACTGAGCAGCTTCTTTAATGAGTTCGTCTAGGATCAAGTGGAGATCCTGAATGATGTATTCTGGAACAACATCGCGGAGTATAGACTGCAGCTGCGCTCCCGTACGGTAATAGGCCAAGAAACCTGCCCGTTTTAGCTCGTGGCTGTAGGCACTCGTCGCTACCTCTTCGAGGTTATGGGCTTCATCAATCACAACCCCTTCGCAGGCTGGAAGAACACGCCCTTCGGCCCGGGCATCTGCCAGGAGCATGGCTTGGTTGGTGATAATCAGATGGGCTTTTGCAAGTCGATGGCGCAAGTTCCAATAAAAACACTTGCTAAAATAAGAGCAAAGTTCCTCGGGGCAACTTTCTTTTTCGCAGCGTATTTCCGACCACAATTCCCAGGGTATGATGAAGGGTGCCTCGCTGTAATCACCTGTGGTGGTTTCGTTCACCCAGCGGTTGAGAAGCTCCAAATTATCAACGAAGCCTAGGTGATTGCCGCGCCCTTGAATGAGTTCGTTCCATTGGCGCAGACAAAGATAATTACCGCGTCCTTTAAACACTTCTGCCTTGAATTGGCAGGGCAAAACCTTTTGTAAAAAGGGAATATCCTTTTGAAAAAGTTGCTCCTGGAGGATGATGGTATGGGTGGCCACAATGGCCAGCTTTTTTTCTTCCACCGTATGATAAATGAGGGGAAGAAGGTAGGCTAGGCTTTTTCCCACACCTGTACCTGCTTCGATGACTCCGTGGGCCTCGTTTTGCAGCGCTTGGTATACATGGTTGGACATCTCAATTTGCTCTGGGCGATATTCATAATTAGCTAGTGTATTGGCTAAAAGGCCAGTTGGCCCCAGAAGTTCCTCAGCGTTAAAACTCAAATCGGTCACCACCTTGATTTAATTGTAACATAGGGCAAGGAGAACGCGCCCTAGTCGGTGAATAAAATAGTAACTACAAACAGATAGCGTAAGAAAGGACTGAGCGCGGTGCAGGTTGCC
This sequence comes from Firmicutes bacterium UBA5420, assembly GCA_002409455.1. Classification (GTDB taxonomy): domain Bacteria; phylum Bacillota; class Limnochordia; order Darwinibacteriales; family Darwinibacteriaceae; genus UBA5420. The sequence continues at coordinate 12,759 of DHNI01000026.1, forward strand.
ATTAGTATGCGGAGTATACATAAAGCACTCTTGCAGGGAGAGATGGGTATCATTGACTTTATGAAATATGCAGCCAGTCTAGCGGTTGATGGTGTAGAACTGGACGATATGTATCTTCAGGGTGCCGACATAGATTGCACCGAGATTCAGGAGATATTGGCGGAGACGGGCCTGACGGTGTCTTGTTACGATATTCATCATCGTATGGAACCCCTTCAACAACTAGAACGCCAGGAAGCACTAGAGAAAATCAAGGCGGAGCTTGCTGTGGCCGAACTCCTCGGTGCTGAATCTGTGCAGATCGTCGGTGAGGTATTTGATCCCGCAGTTGCCGCCAAAGATGTGAAAGCATTGATTCTCCAGCTCGTAGACATGGTTCTGCCCCTTGTACAGGGCAAGGATTTCATGCTAGCCATAGAAAACCCGGAAAGTGTCGAGTTTCAGAGCCATCATATGGCCGAGCTTCTGAACCAAATAGACAATCCCCAGGTGAAGGTAGGCTTCAATATGGCAAATAGTTTTATAGCCGGTGAAGATCCCTTAGTGGCTCTAGAGCGTCTTCAGGATCATATTGTCCATGTGCGAGCCGTTGATGTACGGCTCGCACAGCAAGACGAAGAACCACAGAGCGGCAGTTATGTTGGCTGCGTAATAGGTCTAGGCCTAGTTCCCTTACAAAAGCTCTTTGAAGTGCTCAAGGCCAAAGGGTATCAGGGCTGGATTTCCCTAGAGTTTACGGGCCTCGAGGAGGCGCACTTTGGCACTGAGGCTAGCCTGAAGAATTTGCGGAAGAGCCTCGCTGAGTTGCAAAGCGACACCTTGCATCCCAATGAGCCTATAGGCCTTTGACGATCTCACCGAGATTCTCGACAATTACATCAGGCCGGGTTTCGGCATTGGTTGCATCCACATCCTCTAGCTTGGTTTCACCGCTGAGTACCAGGATGCTAGTAATTCCTGCGGCATTACCCATGGCAATATCGGTGTAGAGCCGGTCGCCGACCATAGCGACAGTGCTGGGATCCTCTAGTCCATAGCGCTCTCGTAGAGCTTCGATCATCTCAGGGAAGGGTTTCCCGATAATCTTGGGCTTTACCCCCGTCGATGCAGTAATTAAGGCGATCATCGAGCCGCAATCTGGAATAGGGCCTTCGGGAGTGGGACAATTAAGATCGGGGTGCGTAGCGATGAATGGTAGGCCCTGACGAATGAAGAAGCAAGCACGCTCGAGCTTCTCGTAGGTAAGGGTAAGGTCGAAGCCCAGAACAACTATTTCCGGGTCTTTTTCTGTCAAAATAAAGCCCGCGGCGCGGAATTCCTCTTCAAGGGCAGGAGTGCCCAAAAGGTAGATCCGCTTCGGGTAGTCGTATTTTTTTAGATAGAAAATGGTGGCCTGACCTGCAGTAAAGACCTGCTTATCTGTGATGGCCACTCCCATCTTACGAAGTTTCTGTACATAATGATCGCCGTTTTGAGAAGAGTTGTTGGTCACAAAAATAAAGCGTTTGTGCAGCCGCTCACAGGCGTTCACAAAGGGCAGAGACCAGGGATAGAGTTGATCTCCTAGGTAAAAGGTTCCGTCTAGATCCAAGAGAAATGTTTCAATGCTACTTAGCTTGTTCATGCTGTCCCTCCAAAATTTAGATGCAACAAATCAAGTTCGCCATGCAGAGTGAATTTACCTCTTCGGTTTTTTACAGGGATCTGGAGGAAAAGGATGAAGCAGCATGGTGATGACGCCCGTCCTAGAAAGATGGGTGATCTAGGAGGGCTGTAAGCTGGGCTGAGAAGGCATTTTGCACCACCGGGTAGCAATGTGTTTATTTTGACAGGGTTGACTGAATATGCTATATTTGGGTCTAAGGGGGTACCGTGCATGGATATGTTACTTAAACTTGCAATCGTTGTTCCGGTAGGATGCTTAGCAGGCAGATTAGCTAAGACCCTCAAGTTGTCCAATATTTTTGGCTTTTTAATTGCAGGTATCATTCTCGGCCCTTCATGCTCAAAACTCCTTTCTACTCAAGATCTTACGTCCTTAAGCATTATTGCTGAGATCGCCGTGGCTATCCTTGCCTTCAAGATCGGCAGTGAGTTTGTGGTAAGGGACATGAAGAAACTTGGAACGTCCTTTATGATCATCACCTTCGCGGAAGTCTTCGGAACCGTCCTCGTTGTCTTTGCTACCATGTTTTTTCTATTTCAACAGGATTTTGTTTTTAGCATGGTAATGGCCTCCATTGCTGCAGCTACCGCACCTGCGGCCGCGATTATGGTGATGCGGCAGTACCGCGCCGATGGCCCTGTCACCCGCACGCTCTTACCGGTTACAGCCCTCGATGGAGTGTTGGGAGTGGTGCTTTTTGGCATCATGATATCGATCACCCGGGTGGTGACGCTGGGAACACAGATCAGTCCGTGGCAGGCGGTGGGAAGACCCCTAATCGAGATCTTCGGCAGTCTGGCCCTGGGGGCAGTCTTGGGGATGGCCTTGACGTTTTTTGGACAGAAGGCTCGTGACAGCGACGAGCTTTTAGTGATTACGTTAGCTGCGATTCTTGCATCTACCGCGGTCGCTACGGCCTTGACCTTATCTCCTTTGCTGACCAATATTATGATGGGTGCAGTACTGGTCAATCTAACCCAGAATTCCAATCGGATTTTCTTTGGCTTAAATAACTTTATACCACCTGTTTACCTGCTCTTCTTTACATTTGCTGGCGCAAGTCTGGATTTGAGAATTGTTTTCCAGATAGGCTTTTTGGGCCTAGGATACATTGTGGCAAGGGCTTTTGGCAAAATTTTGGGCGCGTGGGTCGGATCCCTGGGTGTAAGGGCTGAAACCGCTGTACGAAAACACCTGGGAATAGCATTACTACCCCAAGGTGGATTCGCCATCGCACTGGCGATGGTAGTTCGGCAACACCAGCCCGACATTAGTATGGCCGTTATTGCCATCATCACAGGTAGTGTTTTACTCTACGAAATTGTTGGACCCATAGTTGCCAAAACAGCCATCCAAAAGGCTGGAGAGATTCGTGGAATGGGATCCTCGCTTAGGTAGATTATCAAAGGAGGGCGACAGTATGTATGCTTTGTTTCTGGTCTTGAATGAAACGGATTATTTAGATGAGATCCTAGCTCGCTTCGTGGATGTGGGCGTGCAGGGAGCTACAATTCTAGATAGCCAAGGCATGGCCAGTGCCCTAGCCAGTAGTAGGGGAAGAGATTTCCCTTTATTCGGTTCACTAAAGACATTCATGGAAGGGGCTAGACCTTATAACAAAACGATCTTTACCGTTGTAGACAGTGAGCGCTTAGTTGAGCGAATCGTAGAGGCCGTAAAGGATGTCCTCGGTGATGTGGATCATCCGGCTGTAGGTTTCATGTTCTCTGTTCCGATTGGTAACGTTTATCCGCTCAATCAGGGCAAGTAGTGTAAGACCCCACTGGCAACCCGATTCCCGGTGGGGATTCTTGATCCTAGATGTGGTCTGTATACGGATGGGGTAGAATAAACTAGGCTTATGGACGCGGTAATGTGGGGGCCGGAATCTAGGGAGGTGATGCCCATGAAGTGCTATTGCGAGCACGATAAGGAGTCCAACTGCATAACGCTCGTTCCAATCTTTCATAATCTCACCACAGAAGAGACGTTCGAAGTGGCGCAGATTACTCGGCAGGTAGTTGTTCAAAAAGGAGCGATGATTTATGCCATGGATGATGAGGTAGATAGCCTCTTTGTCGTCCACTCTGGGCGAGTGAAGATCTATCGCTTGAGTGATACTGGCAAAGAGCAAGTGCTTCGCGTCTTGCGCTCCGGCGATTTTTTAGGCGAACTGGCTCTGTTCAACCATTCTCCCATGAGTGATTACGCGGAAGCTTTGGAAGAGAGCAGTATGTGCGTGATTGATGGCACCGCCCTCAAGGAGTTAATGCGTAAATATCCTAGCATCGCCTTTAAGATTTTGGAGGAGCTGAGCAAGCGTTTGGACAGAACCGAACAGCTTCTCGAGGAAATTAGTCTGCATTCGGTGGAGAGGCGTTTAGCCCAGGCACTTTTGGATCTAAGCGTGGGTGCAACTGAGGTTGAGCTAGAGATGAGTAAGAGAGATTGGGCCTCGCAGATAGGTATGACGGGCGAGACTCTCAGCCGCAAACTAACAGCATTTCAAGATCGGGGTTTCATCGAGCAGATTGGTCAACGCCGCATCCTAATCAAAGACCGGGACGGTCTGGAAGGAGTTCGTGAGGGTGGTTAAGGAGCAGAGTTTTTGGTACCGGCTCGCTAGTGGCTTTGTGATTGGTCTCGGTATGGTGGTGCCTGGCGTGAGTGGAGGCGTTTTGGCTATGGTTGTGGGACTTTACGAACCTACTATTGCCGCTATTGCTCAGCCCTTTGCTAACTGGCGCGAGAACATCAAGCTCTTGATCCCCCTTGGTCTGGGGGCAGCTGTATGCCTGCTCGTGCTGGCTAGAATTTTGGAGTACCTATTTGCGCAGCATACGATGGCTACTTTATACTTTTTCTTTGGACTCGTTATCGCTAGCATCCCTTCCATGGTCAAAATGGCCAACGGCAAGGGGTTTCGCCTCTCTTTTTTGGTAAGTCTTGTGGTGGGTTTTGTCACACTAATTCTAGTAACCACTCTGCCCAAACACATTGGGGGAGGGGTTACCTTGACCCAAGGAGTACTGAGCATAGTGTTCAAGGGGAGTATTCTGGGGGTTGGTTTGGTTATTCCAGGACTTAGTGCTTCGTTCTTACTCATTGCCTTTGGTTTTTACGAGGAGCTGCTCAGGGCAGTAGTGCATCTAGATCTAGCCGTCCTAACTCCTGTGGCCGTGGGCTTTATTCCTGCTGTTGTTGTGGTATCCAAGGCCATGAACTGGCTCTTTAACTGGAAGCACGGCCATATTTCCTATGCCATCATCGGTCTCATGCTAGGATCGCTTCTGGCTGCGTTTCCTGGGTGGCCTCGTACGGGTCTTGAGTTTTTGCTCTGTTTGGGTTTGTTTGTCTGCGGGGTCTGGATTGCTTCTTTGTTTATCCGAAAACAAGCGGAGTGGTAGGAGGTAAAGATGTTGCTGCAGATACATGAGTTTTTCAGTTTTTCAGGTTGTCCTTGTTCCGAGGCCTTTACCCAGGTTCAATATCCCTGGGATGTACTATCAATGATCGAGGATCTCATTTATGACGTAGTACAGATTAGCCCTGGAAAATTTAGACAGATAGCCCAAGGGGTGTGGGTGGGTGCCAGAACTACGGTAGCTGACACTGCCCGCTTTCACGGGCCAGCCCTCTTTGGCGAGGATTGCGATATTCGGCCCGGTGCCTACGTAAGAGGTAATGTACTAGCTGGTGATGGAGTGGTCGTGGGAAACGCCAGTGAGGTGAAGCAGGCGATCCTTTTTTCTGAAGTTCAGTTACCCCATTTTAATTACGCAGGTGATTCGATCTTGGGTCGCGGTGCCCATTTAGGTGCCGGCGCCATTATCTCCAACTTCAAGTCTACCAAGGAAAATGTGAAGGTAAGGCTACAGGAAGAAGTGATCGAGACGGGGCTGCGGAAATTTGGGGCGATTTTGGGCGATCGGGTAGAAGTGGGCTGTAACGCGGTGTTAAATCCAGGTACCCTCGTGGGAATGGGATCGATCATCTATCCCCTCACATCGGTTCGGGGGAGCATCCCTTCAGGAATGATTTATAAAGCCGCACACGAGGTCGTGCCTTACCTTTCTAAGTAGCAACGAGTTGCTCATAGGCGTGTTCATTCAAGGGTGGTAGGATAAGAACAAAGGCTGTCTCTTCAGGAGAACTATGATAGCTCAGGGAGCCCTCCAGTTCGCGGGCTATGTCTCGACAAATCACTAGACCCCAGCCATGGTTACCTGAAGCGTCTTTTTTCGTGGTCACGCCTCCGCGAAACATCATTTTTCCATCCCAGGGCGAAATCTCAGGTCCGTTATTGACCACTGCGAGGATGCGTTCTCCAGCGGGGCCAAAGGACCACGTCAAGGTCACTTGGGGGTTGGAACGCCCTGCTACGGCGTTAAAAGCGTTATCAACTAGGTTGATGATGATCTTCGGAAGCAGACGCTGTTCTTTAAAAGAGCGGGGGGCAGCAGCTTGTATATCCACTTGAAAATGAATTTGCCGATTCTTGGCCTCTGTCTGTTTTAACTCTAAGACAGTGAGCCAGGCATCGTGGGGTAAACTTGCATAGTTGTTGCGATCGGCGAGTTTGGCTGAGCTATAATCAATGCAAGTTATGGCTTCTTTGATCTTCCCCATCTGTAGATACGTTGAGATTAGGGTAAGCTCATTGATGAATTCATGGCGTTCTTCTCGCAGAACTTTGATGGCTAATTTTTGAACAGCATGCTGCTTAACATGATACTGTAGCGACTTGCCTGTCTGTATTTCTTTAGTGATATATTGATGTACCGCGAAGAGGACAAGGGGTAGCGTAAAGAGCGAACCGCCTAGAAACAGGTTACGGAAAAAAGACTCCGTGTCGGTATTGATGTTCAGGGTTGGACTTCGGAGATAACAGCAAAGGGCGATGATTGCACAGGCAATGAGGCAGTCGACGCTATTGAGTTCAATAGGGCGCCGCTGATCATCATCATTTTTGCGGGCCACATAATCCTTGATTAGAAAATAAAGGGCAAAAAACAGAAGGGGCAAATAGACCCAGAGGCCAAAGGGCGGAACAAATGTCTTGATGATCACATTCGGCAGGTGAAACCTGCCTGAGTCCTGAAACAAGTGCCGCAATAAAAGCTCGCCCAGGGCCGCGAAGGCAAGGGGGGTGAGGTAACAGGCTAGAGTGTCGTGAAAGAGGTCTGCGCTAAAGACCCACATGAAATACACAAAATGTGTGATGGAGATAGTAATGAACCGGAGTGCTGGGTTAGGAAGGATGTAGGTGAACAAGGCGATTGAGGATGTTTGTAGAAGGGTAAAGGATATCACTTTCCACCACACTGCTTCACGACCAAGGAGCCGTAGACTCACAAAAATCTGTAGCCCTATGAGAAACAGACACAGTAGTACTTCCGAAATCGACATTACGCCAAACTCCTTCCGGTGTATTTCTGCGTTACTTAGAGGAATTCTACGTAAAGCATCTGATTTCCTACTTCGAAAATACTAAATTCCGCTCCTTTTCTGATTTATTTCATCACATTCCTGCAAAAATCGTCCAAAATGATGCGAAACGTAAGGGCGAGATGCGTTTCGCACATTACTGCTTCTCCAGCTCCAACAAAAGTGCATCCAAAAACTCCTTCAGGCCGTCCGAATCTGGAAAGTATACTTGGGCACCTGTCGCACTTCCCCCGCCCCGGCCTCCTAGGGGCACGGCTTTTTCCTTGATGAGCTGGCCTAAGTGTAATTCGTTGGCCTGATTATGCGCCAAGATCAATCGCTCACCGAGATTAATGATCACAGTGGCGGTAGTCAAATTCAATACCGAACGGGCCAGCTGTTGTGCTTCTTCTATGCTTGTACCTTGGT
>DHNI01000026.1:20530-29469 GCA_002409455.1 Firmicutes bacterium UBA5420
AGTTCCTGCATTTTCTTCTCCAGCTCCTGTTTGCGCCCGATCTCCAGCGTCATGCGTTCATGCAATTCTTCTACTGGTACGGACAGAAGATCGCCTAAGCTGAGGCAGACTTCATGCTTGCGCTTATAGTCTCGTAGCGCACGATCTCCGCACAGAAAGTATACTCTAGTCATGCCCTTGTATTTCTCGCTCTTGATGATTTTCACAAGTCCAATCTGACTCGTAGTGCTCACATGCGTCCCAGAACAGGGCGAATAATCGAGCCCTGCAATTTCCACAATGCGTAGATTGCCCTCAAGGTCTGGAATCTTGCGAAGCGGTACGTCTCGCCGTTCGTCAGGGCCGAGGGAGTAGTTCACGATCGAAAGATTGGAGAAAATCACCTGGTTAACCATGGTTTCTACGGAGATTTGTTCTTCTTGGGACAAAGAAGGTGTGGAGATATCAATACTACAATATTCTTCGCCGAGATGGAAGCTCTCGGTGCGATAACCATATTGATCATGAAAGATAGCAGAAAGAAGATGTTGTCCGCTATGCTGCTGCATATGGTCTAGCCTCCGGGGCCAGTCTAGTACGCACGAGACATCATCTCCATGCAATGGGTGTTCTAGGACATGAATCACCACCCCATCTTGTTCAACGACATCAAGGAGGGGTATGCCGTTAATGGAGCCTAGATCATGGGGCTGACCGCCGCCTGTAGGATAAAAAATCGTCTCTTCCAGAACCACCAAGTAGTGTTCTCCTTCTTGGCGTTGTGAAAGCATCTTGGTGTCTAAGTTCTGCAACCAGGGGTCGGAATAATAGCGCTTTAGGATAAGAATCACTCACTTTCTTGTTAGAGCGTTTTTGCCAGATCGATTTTTTTGAATAAACCTAGTTTTGTAAAGGTAAAGGGGGCACCTAGGCTTGCCCAGAGACCCAAGAATGCATAACGAACCACGTAGTCGATTTCGCCAGGTAACCAGCTGACAAGTGGCTTAAGGACAATGCGCAAGACGAAAAGAGCAGCTAGACCCAGGATTAGTTTAAGAACATTTTGCACGAGGGTGGCATCCTCTTGGAACTTCACATAGCGTAGTTCTAGACGATAACCAAGAAGAGCTCCAAGGAAAAAGCCCACAGTCATTGGTCCATCACCTGTAGGGTGCAGCAGGTACAAAATGACCGCGGCGAGAACTGAACCCAGCATCCAGGTTCTAAACGGGATTTTTTCTAGATCCATCCCGGCCAGCGGAGAGTAGGCCAACAGTAGGAGAACGCCTATCGTTAATCCCCCGAGAATATCAATGGGCCAGTGTACTCCTAAATAGATCCGTGACAAGCTCACCAGCAAAATCATGGCCACCGCACCAGCCCAGGCCAGGGGTTTCTTTAGCTTTACGGCAAGAAAACCCCAGAAGGCTGTACTGCCCTGCGCGTGTCCACTGGGAAAGGCATAACCTTCTTGTTCCACAAGGCGAAGCTCGCTCGGGGGACGCTCGGTTGCAAAGATATGCTTTACCCCGGAGTTAACGTAGGCCGAAAAGATAAAGAAAACGGAAAAACGGAAGCCAAAATGTTTATCTACCATCCAGTAGATAATGGGGATAGTAAACATATAAAACTCCAGGGAACCAAGGGACGTAATGGCTGTAAAAAAAGCGGTTAAGGCCGGTCTGGCAAATTCTTGTGCCCACAAAATCAAGGTCAAATCACCCATGGCAAACAGCTCCTTTTTTCGCTACTTAATGTTCAATATTCTAAGTCGCCCATATTTGTCCTTCCTTGAGCCCAACAAAGCAGGACTTTTCTTGCTGGAAGGTGAAGAATAGCTGAGGAGGTGAATCCGGCATGAAGATTAAAGAACCAGTGAATGCCCTCACACATTTTGTCATGTTTCTTGCTGGCTTGGTCGGTCTAGGGCTCCTAATTTGGAGAGCCTGGGGAACGGTATCTGGGGTGATGGTGGCCATAATTTTTGGCCTAAGTATCATTATGCTCTACGGGGCCAGTACACTGTATCATTGGGTGCGTACAACGCCCAAAAAGGAGTTGCTCCTGCGTAAGCTCGACCATATCTCCATTTATATGTTGATTGCAGGAACCTATACACCTGTCTTGTACTATGGGTTGGACGATCCGTGGCGGTGGATTATGCTGGCTGTTATTTGGGGTCTGGCTGCAATCGGGGCGCTTCTAAAGATCTGGCTCGTGGGCTTACCACGTGGTGTGACCGCTGGATTCTACTTAGCCCTAGGATGGATGGCGGTCATTCCTTTTAAGCAGCTTTTAGAATCTTTGGCAAGACCAGCACTTATTCTTCTAGTCGCTGGTGGTAGCGCCTATACGATTGGCGCCATTATCTATGCCACAAAGATTTTCAATTTTGTCCCCAAACGATTTGGCTTCCATGAGATTTTCCACATTTTCGTCGGCCTAGGTACAATACTACACTTCTTGATGGTTTTTCTCTTTGTTTTGTAGAATAGGTGGATAATCCTCATGGCAAAGCACAAAGACATCGTTCTCGTATTTCTCATCACTTTTTTGTATCATACCATGAATCAAATGTTCGTACCCACTTTGCCGGTTTATATTGCTGGACTTGGCGGTAGTGAAGTAGTGGTGGGAGTGATTGTGGGTCTTTTATCCCTTGGTGCAATTGCCGCCAAGGTCTTCTTTGGAAAGATGGCAACCCGCCATTCCAATCTCTTGGTTTTGCGAATCGGTCTGGTTCTTGCTACCGCCGTCTTATTCTTGTATCAGCCCTTCTTAGGCTTTGGTTTCTTGGCCGCGGTGCGCCTATTACAAAGCATTGGACTCGCTGGCTTTGTCGCGGGAGGGCAGGGCTTGCTCTCTGATCACAGCAGGGGCCATAATCGAGGTTTGTTTTTTGGGATCTTTGCAGCCGCAATCGGCTTGGGCATGGCAGTTGGCCCTTTATTAGGGAGCTTTCTGGCTGAGAATTTCAGCTATTCCATGCTCTTTGGGGGTGCGACTGTGATTGTGGGCCTAGCCATGGTGTTGAGTTTTGTCATTGGTGGCAAAAGTGGGATTCATGGACCTGGTATGGGACGCAAGTACCAGCCCCACCCTCCTTGGAAGAACCATAATCTCCTGGTCTTATCTGGAAGTATGTTTCTGGCAGCTTCGGTTATGGGAGCCACGTCCTCCATGTTCGCGCTCCATGCTAGAGCGGTGGGGATCGATCATCCTAGCTTATTCTTTGGATTATTCGCCCTTACCTATACCTTAAGTGGGGCTGTCTCGGGCTATCTTTCGGATCGCTTTGGGCGTAGCACAATGATTATCCCGGGCTTTTGTCTTTTGATAATCGGGCTCCTGTCTTTAACCCTGCTTAATGGAGCGGTAATCTTGATTTTGGCCGCTCTGTTGTGTGGGGGAGGTTTTGGTTTTGTGAATACGGTACTCATGGCCATGGTGCCAGAATACAGTATCAATGCCATTGATGCCTCTAATGACCTGGCCTTTTTCAGTAACGCCTTCGACTTGGGTATTGTCTTGGGCTCCATTGGCTTGTCTTGGTTGGCGATCTATTCTTATGGCCTGTTTTGGCTCGCTGTGGCTTTAGCTAATGTACTTGGATTACTTCTCTATTTACGCCACAACCCAGAAAAACAAGAAAAGATAAAGGCTCAGGTGTAACCTGAGCCTTTTGGTTAAGACTTAGTCTAGTGCTTGGATATAGGTGTTTGCTTCCTTAACTGCCTGATTGAGAATGGGTTCGGGGTTGGAATTGCCGTACAGGGCTTCTTCCACTGCCACGCCAAGAATGCGGGATAGGTCTGCATAGCTTACCGTATTGGGTCTCGCCCTTGCATAATCAAACTGCTCAAGCACAACTTGCATATGAGGCTCCTCGGCCAGGTATTGCTGGTAGGCGTCGGACTCTCGCACTGAAAGTCTCAGGGGAATGTATCCCGTTTCCATACTCCATTTAAGGTTGTTTTCGGCACTAGACATCCAATTTACAAATTCCCAGGCGGCTTGTTCTTTTTCAGTAGTCGTTTTGAAGATGGCAAGACTGCTGCCACCTACTCCTGTTACAGTGTTTTTGTGCCCTGGTAGTGCTGCTACCCCTAGATCGAAATCCACTTTGTTCTTGGTGGCAGCGATGGAAGATGTGCTGGAATACTGCATGGCAATGCGCCCAATCTCAAAACCATCAGGTGGTGGCGAAAGCGATAGTACTTGGTGTTTATGTGCTAGATCAATCCAGAACTGCACCGTGTCGCGGGCTGTACTGTCATTGAAGGCAGCTTTACTGTAATCTTCGCTGTACAGCTCGCCCCCAGCTTGCCACAAGAAGGTTACAAAGGCATACATGGAGCCTAGATTGGCCCTGGTCGTGAAGTTCACACCCCATTCATCGATCCGCCCATCACCGTCTATGTCTCGGGTTAAAGCTTTGGCGTACTCCACCAACTCATCCCATGTTGTAGGGGGTTTTTCTGGATCTAGACCAACCTCTCTGAACTTATCTTTGTTGTAAAGAAGGATCTGGTTGCTGAGAGAAAAGGGAACTGTCCACGCTTCGCCACGGACTGTTACGGTGTCCTTGGAAACCTGGCTATAGTCCTGTAAATACACTTCGGGGTCCACGAACTCCCGTAGAGGCACCAGCGCGCCAGTCGAAACCATGAGGGGTGGCCAAAACTGATCCACTAGGGCTACATCTGGAGGCACGCTTCCCGCCACTGAAGCAAGCAATTTGTCTCTGGCTACAAATTGGTTTCCCGTGTAAAGTACTTCAACTTGGACGTGGGGATGTTGAGCATTAAATTCTTGCACCATCTGTTCATGGATCTTGGCATTATCTCCGCTGAGGTAATGCCAGTACTTGATGGTTGTGATATTCGCTTGGGCGCTTGCCACCGCTAATAAGCACCCCGTGACGATCGTGAAGACTACAAGAAATAGCTTTGATTTTCTGAACATGATTTGACTCCTTCCAATTGAGCATAGGCACCTTCACATACAAACCTTCATAGAAAAAGCAACCCAAAATTCCTCAGGTTGCTTCACGCTTACAAAAGCTGCAGGCAGAACAAACATTGTTCTGTCTTTTCTTCTCCCATCCAGACTATACTGTCGGTTTTGGAATTGCACCAAATCAACAATCAAAAATTTGATTGCTCGCGGACTATAACCGCCGGTGGGGAATTTCACCCCGCCCCGAAGAATTCCGTATGCAATTTTCACACTTATTATAGCTTAGCGAGAAGTGGCAGTCAAGGAAATAATGTCATTTGTCGGCCTCGTTTATGCCTCATTTATACAGAATTAGCGCAATGTACTCCAGGGGTTCTTGACCTATATTTTTCATGCCATGGCCTTCACCGGCTGCAGTAAAGGTCACATCACCAGCCTGCACAACAAACTTTGTTCCATTATCATCATACTCAGCTGTACCCTGAAGGATGTAAAAGGTTTCCGACTCGTTTTCATGGACATGATAGCCCAAAGAGGATTCCACCTCAATCGTGCCATGGGCAAAAAGACGCCCCTTTTCGTACATCTCCTCGGCCCCATTTAGCAGTTGGCGCATGGTAACGGTTCCTTCACCGCCAAAACGTTTTTCGTAGACATCTGCTTTGATTTCTTCACTCTTTCGAATCATCGCTATCCTCCATTTCCATCTTGACAACATCCTTATGGGTGAAAATTCGCTGGTTGCACCAAAAAACCTGCTAAATAAGGCATAGACTGCTCAAGGGTTTTTCTTGCAATTTTGTCTTACTTGTATTATAGTTAGTAATACAACCGAGACAAAAGGGAGGGATTTTATGCTGATCAGCCTAGATATGACTGGGGACGATCCCATCTATCTTCAGTTGCGTAATGAGATCGTTTTGGGTATCGCCTCTAGACGCTTACAAGGGGGCGAAGGCTTACCAAGTGTACGCCAATTAGCCGAGGATCTGGGGATCAATGCCATGACGGTAAATAAGGCTTATACGCTCCTGAAAGAGCAAGGTTTTATCGAAATCGACCGCCGTCAGGGAGCTAAGGTGAGGGTGTCGACTGAGGCGGCGCCTCATTTTCCTGGACGTTGGCAGCAACAACTAGCCCTCTTAATCGCCGAAGGCCTAGCCAGGGGTATGGAAAAAGGCGAATTGATGAAAACATGTGAACAGCTATTCGAAATTCTAAATCAGGGGGAAAAAACGCAATGACTTTTTTCTTGGTTCCAGCACTGTTGATTATTGCCGTTTCCTTTTTCGTTAATTTCCAGTCGTCAGCCACCTTTAAGAAGAACGTAGTTCTGGGCATAACCTTGCCCAGGGAGGCTCAAGATGATGGTAGGGTGCGCGAAATCTTGGAGAGATATAAAAAGGCGAACTTGCTCCTCTTTCTTGCCGCTTTGGGAGGGGGCTTTTTGGTCGCCCTGCCTAGCGAAGCGAGTCTGGTCATTCTCCTTTTGATCATCTGGGTTGTCCTTCTCCTATGGGCTGGAACTATGATACTAGGTTCCTACTCCCAAAAGCTTATGAACCTAAAGACCGAGGAAGGGTGGCACATGGGGGCTACCAACATGGTAAGAGTTGACCTTATTGTCTCCCGGGAAAAGGCGAAAATGCCCGTTTCGAAACTGTGGTTCCTACCTCCGTTTTTGGTTACCGTGGGTTTCTTGGTATGGGGATTTTCTCGGGACAGCTACATGCTCTTTGGCTCTCTAGCCTTGGGAGAAACCCTCCTTTTTTACCTTCTTTGGGTGCTTTCAGCGAGGGAACGAGCCCGGGTGTATAGTGATGATACCGAAGTTAACCTGGCCATAACGCGTCTATCGATTCGGGGATGGACATTGTGCTGGGTTGCATTGGCTAACTTGCACAGCTATCTCTTGCTTTCCTCTGCACTATTCTTACGTCATTCAGAAACAGGCAACTTTGGTGCTATAGCGTTTCTAACAACCCTAGTAACACTCGGGGCCATTGTTATGACGGCATCTCACATTAGGCGGAGTCAGAATCAAATCTTGTCTGGTTCCGATTCTACCCTGGTAGTAGATGAGGACCATTATTGGCGTGGTGGCATCTACAACAATCCCCATGATCGGAGGATTCTCGTGGAAAAACGCGTAGGTTATGGTCAAACGTTTAACGTTGGCTCAAAAAAGGGGAAATTGCTGTATTATGGGACCACGACGGCAGTGGGCTTGTTGGTTTTAGGCTTGCTTTTGCTCTTTTTCGGACTAGACACAGCCCAATATGCTTTAGAGATTACAGATAGTCATGTTGTTGTACGGGCGCCTCTTTACGGGTTTACGTTTCGTCAAGAGGATATTAAGAGCATTTCTTTGCTGGCCGAATTACCCCGCGGTACAAGGACGAATGGTGCGGAGACCTCAAAATACGCCCTAGGCAACTTTACGATGACTGGTTTTGGGAAAAGCAAACTCTATGTATATAAAAACAGCTCGACCTATATTGCAATTCAATTGCCTAACCTTTATGTGTTTTTCAATGCCAAAACGCAAGAAGAAACGGAAGATTACTATAGCGCACTACAAGCATGCATTCCCTAGATGAAAAAGGCCTCCTTAAGGAGGCCTATCCTTCTAGAAATTGATTGGTATAGAGGCGGTAATAGTATCCTTTAGCAGCCATAAGTTCATTATGGTTGCCTTTTTCTTGCACCTTTCCATTTCGAATAACGAGGATCACATCGGCAGAGCGCACGGTGGATAGGCGATGGGCAATGATAAAGCTGGTGCGTCCTGTTAAAACAGTTTTAATCGCCTCTTGAATCAGCATTTCTGTTTCTGTATCGATGGACGAGGTCGCCTCGTCGAGTACGAAAATCCTAGGATCAGCCAGGATAGCCCTGGCAAAGGAAATTAACTGTTTCTGTCCGGTGGACAACAGACCGCCCCCTTCACCGACTTCTGTGTTGTAACCCTCGGGTAGCTTGACAATGAAGTCATGGGCATTTACAAGTGTAGCGGCATGTTCCACCTCTTCGTCTGTGGCTTTCAGGTTTCCATAGCGGATGTTCTCTCTGATATTGCCAGAAAAGAGGTGGGGACTTTGCAAAACATAACCCAAATTGCTTTGCAGCCAGGCCAAGGACCTGTCGCGGTAATCTACGCCATCAATAAGCACGCGGCCAGCTGTAGGTTCATAAAACCGGCAGGCCAAATTGACAATGGTGCTTTTGCCAGACCCAGTTTCGCCTACTAACGCCACCGTCTGCCCTGGCTTGACCTTTAAATTAAAGTCTACTAGGACGGGTTCTTGGGGATTGTATGCAAAACTAACATTTTCGAATTCCACAGCACCTTCTAGATTCGGCCACGCATTGCTCAGACCTGGGCGATCCAAAATTTCGGGTTCTGTGTTCAAAAGCCCCATCACTCTCTCTGCTGAAGCATGGGCCATCTGTAACTCCGCAAAAATTCGGGCGATTTCCCGCACGGGTTCAAAAAACTGGATGGTATAGGAGACAAAGGCTACCAATACTCCGTAAGTGATTGTACCGGCAATAACTCCGTTACCCCCAGCCCAGAGCGTCAGGCTGGTGCCTATACTACCAAGCATCAGTACAATGGGAAGGTAGAGGGCAGAAAAGGTGGCCGCACGTATGCTTGATGCCCGTAACCCAGAGGTGAGGGATTGAAACTCCTTCAGGTTTTCCTCTTCTCGGCTCAAAATTTTTGTAGTTGTGGCTCCCATAATGCCCTCACTAAAAGCTCCGGTGATTTTCGAGTTGATACGGCGTACATTGCGGTAGGATCGCAGGATTTGCTTTTGGAAGTAAACGCTGGCTACCGCGAGAATGGGTATGACGCACACGGTCAAAAGAGCTAGCCGCCAATTCATGCTGAACATTACAATGGAATAGAAGAACATGGCTACGCCGCCCCACAGTAAATCAATCAAACTCCATGAGACAATTTCCCCAACTCGGTTTATATCACTGGTCATGCGGGC
>DHNI01000026.1:29764-30283 GCA_002409455.1 Firmicutes bacterium UBA5420
GATTCGACTTTTCCAGCCATATTGATAAATACATAGACATTGAAACTCTGCGCCACAATTAAAAGTACAAAGGCAAGGGCAAACCAACTAATTCCCTCTGTTGTCTGTGGAACCACGAAGCGATCGATGGCCACTTTGGTCATGTAGGGGAAAAGGGCGTCCCCGCCAGCCATAGCTACAGTTCCCAGCATAGCATAGATAATATAGCGTCTGTAAGGTTTGGACAGCCGCAGGATTTGGCGCCATAGCTTGATGTCGACTTTTTCCTCGTGGATTTCTTCTTGCATAATTACATCTGTCATAGACTCACCTCGTTGCCTTCAATTCGGCTTCAAGTGTATTTTGTATTTCCCAAATGCGGGCGTAGGGGCCATCTATGCCCATTAGTTCTTCGTGGGTGCCCCTTTGCACGATCTTCCCGTGATCTAAAACCAGGATTAGATCCGCGCCAGAGAGACTTGTAACCCTATGGGAGATTAAAAAGGTAGTAGCCCTGTGCGAACGCTTTTCTAAAGCATT
>DHNI01000026.1:30524-32426 GCA_002409455.1 Firmicutes bacterium UBA5420
TTGACCTCCTGAAACGGAGACACCTCGTTCACCCACTAGGGTCTCATAACCCTGATCGAAATTAAGGATTACATCATGGACAGCTGCTTGCTGGCAAATGGCATACAGCACCTCATCAGACACTTCGCCGCTAGCCAGCGTGATATTCTCTCGAATGGTCTTGGCAAATAAGAACGGCTCTTGAGAAACCACAGCCACATTTTTGCGCATCCACTTTTTGTCGATTGTTCTAAGCTCCATTCCATCAATGGTGATGGATCCTCCTTCGTAGTCATAGAGGCGGGCTAAAAGATGGACGAGAGAACTTTTACCAGAACCAGTGTGGCCCAAAAGCGCCACCGTTTGACCTGCTTCAACCGAGAAACTCAGATTCTCCAGCACCGGCTGTCCTGGTTCATAGCTGAAGGAAACGTTGTCAAAAGCGATATGGCCGGCAATGGGTGGTTGCTGGAAATTTTCTAGAAGGTTTTCTTTGGGTTCATCGAAGATTTCCTGTAACCTTTCCGCGGCCACCAGCGCTTTACCCATATCGGTTAGAATACGGCCGAGCTGGCGAACGGGCCAGACTAGCATGCCGATGTAGGTGCTAAAAAGTACCATCGTTCCCATTGTGATCTCTCCTCTGGCTGTAAAATAAGCACCGGAGACCAACACTAGGCCAATCTGTAAGAAGGCCAAAAAGTCACTAGCAGACCAATAGCAGGCTAAGAGCCAAATGAGGTGGTAGAGCTTATCTCTGTTCACTTGGTTTTTCTCATCAAAGCGATCGATCTCGTAGCTTTGATTTGCAAAGGCACGGACAACGCGTATTCCCGTAAGGTTCTCCTGCAAAACGGTGGTGAGTTCGGCCTCTGCTTCGTCGGCTTCCTTAAAGGCCTTTTTCACTTTCACAAAGAAAACAATGGCAAAGGTGAAGATGATGGGCACTGCGATCATAGAAATCATCGTCATGCGCAGATTGGCACTAAGCATGATGCCGATGATAAAAGACACCATAAATAACGAGTTACCCATTTCAACAAGTTGCACACCCAAGAATCTGCGGATCGTATCTACGTCGGAGGTGCATCTTTGCATGATGTCTCCGGTATCAGCCTCCTTGTGGTATTTATAGGGGAGGTGCTGAATGTGGTCGTAGACGCGGTCTCGAATGTTCTGGGCAATGTTTTCGCTGGCTTGAGCAGACAGCCTGCCCCGTAGAAACATAAAAAGTCCCCGGAACGTGGTGATGACAATCAACACTATACCGGGGACCCAAAGCGCTTGGCCAATATTCTCCACAAAGTTGCGTATCAATAGAGGCGCACCTAGTGGTTCATCTCCAATGATATTGTCTATGGTGATGCGAATTACAAGTGGTGCGGAGATGGTGGCTAGGCTCGCCAATCCTACGGAGAGGATGGCTCCAAGATATAGTAATCGATTCTTTTTCATATAATTCCATAATATACGTACGGACTTCATGCTCAGAAGCCTCCTTTCGTTTTGGGAAATGTGCACTTTTTCACTATAGCACCGTTTTTTCCTTTAGGCAAGAGTTCTGTCACCTCTGAAACGTTTTTTCCCATCTTTTCTCTAATTTTTCCTAGTCTTTGCTTGCTCATCCCATATTAATTTGATATCATTATGATATCAAAGTGAATGTGAGGAGGAATTGTGTATGGAAGAGAAGATGTTGAAGGCGAGACCGGGGCTACCCATGTTAATTCTGTTTATTCTGCTTTATGCTGCGACGATCGGGCTCGTTATTGTGGGGGGCTTCTTGCTCGATGATGGACTGAGTATAGGCGCCGTCCCTCTGATTATTGGGTTGATTGGGGTCTTTGTGGGGATTATCCCCTTTTTCGGACTGAAAATTATCAAACCCCAGGAAGCCCTTGTTCTTACCTTGTTTGGCAATTA
>DHNI01000026.1:32671-46908 GCA_002409455.1 Firmicutes bacterium UBA5420
AAAGGCTCTAAAGTCGTCATTTCGGGCCAGGGAACGGGGCAGGTTAATGCCGGAGTAAGTAAGAAGATCTCTCTAAAGATCATGACCCTCAACAACTCCAAACAGAAGGTAAACGATGCTTTAGGCACTCCAGTAGAAATCGGTATTGCGGTAATGTGGAGAGTTGTCGATACTGCCCAGGCTGTCTTCAATGTTGACAACTTCAAAGAATACCTGTCCCTGCAATGCGATAGCGCGCTTCGCGATATTGTGCGTATCTACCCTTATGATGTGGCTCCAGGAGTGGACACAACCGGCGATGGTCTGCCTGACGATGGCAGCCTGAGGGGTTCGAGCGCCATTGTGGCGGATCGTATTCGAGAGACAATTCAGAGCAAAGTAGAGAATGCAGGTCTTGAGATTATCGAAGCTCGTATCACCCATCTTGCTTATGCACCAGAGATTGCCGCAGTAATGCTTCAAAGGCAGCAGGCTAGCGCAATCATTGACGCCAGGAAGATGATTGTCGATGGAGCCGTAGGTATGGTCGAGATGGCCTTAGATACTCTCAGTGCAAACGAAGTAGTACAGCTTGACGAAGAACGAAAGGCGGCCATGGTATCGAATCTCCTTGTCATCTTATGTGGCAATCGAGACGCTCAGCCCATTGTGAACAGCGGGAGTCTGTATTAAAAATGGCAAAAAAGCAAGTCCCGCTCCGCTTGTCAGTAAAGCTCTATGAGCAGATTGCCGCTTGGGCTGAAGATGATTTTCGATCTGTAAACGGACAAATTGAGTTTTTGCTCACAGAATGTGTGAGGCAGAGAAGAAAGACTGGCAAGTACGCACCGGATCATAACGGTTCTGGCAGAAGCCAAGTCGATAATGATTGATGACCGTAGGGGGCCCTAAAAATGGCCCCCCTTTAATTTGGCAGGAAATCTTTGCCGATTTGTGAAGGGGAATCAAACTGGGAAATCTAATAGTAATAGGTAAAGGGAAAGTCAAAAAAATGCGAAGGAGAGTTTGCATGACGTCGTATCAACCAGAACCGTACAAGATCAAGATGGTGGAACCCATCAGGCTTTTGCCTCGGGAAGAACGCCAAAAGTGTATTGAAAAGGCGGGGTACAACCCGTTTTTATTGCGCAGTGATGAAGTCTATATTGATTTACTCACCGATAGTGGCACAGGTGCCATGAGTGATAGGCAGTGGGCCGGATTGATGCTTGGAGATGAATCCTACGCGGGCAGTCTCAACTATTACCATCTCGAAGCGACTGTTCAAAACCTTACTGGCTACAAGTACGTGATACCTACTCACCAAGGGCGCGGAGCGGAACAGGTTTTACTCCCCCTCTTAGTTAAGCACGAGGGACAGTATGTTTTAGGAAACATGCACTTTGACACAACCAAAGCCCATATTGAGATGGCTCGGGGCAGAGCGGTAAATTTCATTACCGCGGAGGCTTTAGACACAGCCAAAGAGCATCCCTTTAAAGGCAACTTCGATCTAGAGGCCATGGAGAGGTTTATTCAGGAAAAAGGCCGCGATTCCATTGCGGCAATTGTAACTACGGTGACCTGCAACAGCGTGGGGGGTCAACCCATTTCGATGGCAAATATCAGGGCAGCGTATGCTATGGGGCAAAAATATGCCATTCCAGTTGTGATCGATAGTGCGCGCTTTGCAGAAAACGCCTACTTTATTAAGCAACGGGAAGATGGTTATGCCAGCAAGAGTATTCCAGAAATCGTACGGGAACAGTTCTCCTACGGCGATGCATTTACCATGAGCGCTAAGAAAGACGGCCTAGTGAATATTGGCGGCATCTTAGCTATACGAGAAGATCAGGGCCTTTTTCAACGCTGCCAAGCTATGGTGGTTCCGCTTGAGGGATTTCCAACCTATGGGGGTCTAGCTGGCCGAGACATGGAAGCTCTGGCCATAGGCCTAAAAGAAGTGGTGGAAGAAGATTATCTGACCCAGCGCATTGCGCAGGTAGGCCTTTTGGGTAAACTCCTACAAGACGCTGGCATTCCGGTGCAATCGCCTATAGGAGGGCATGCTGTCTTTGTGGATGTGGGCAGAATTTTGCCTGCTATGCCAAAGGCACAGTATCCGGCCCATGCTTTTGCTGTAGCTTTGTACGTAGAAAGTGGTATTCGGGCGGTGGAAATAGGTTCTCTCCTCTATGGTCGCGATCCAGAAACGGGAGAAGATGGTTTGTCTGAACTTGAGCTTTTGCGTTTGACCATTCCCAGAAGAGTTTACACAGACAACCATATGCGTTATATTGCCGATTCCATCGCGAAAGTCTACGCCAGAAAAGATGAGATTAGGGGAATCGCCTTTGAATATGAACCTCCTATTTTGCGTCATTTCACAGCACGTTTCCGTTTCGTTGATTGAGGTTGTTCGCTCCTTCGTGGTATAATGAAATTCCAGGGATTGGTGGAAAAGGAGTAAATAGTATTCAGTTGGCCCGGTCATGGGCATTATACGAGGAGGTAGAATATGAGCAACGCAGAACAAATATGGGATCTGGAGAGCATATTTCCTGGGGGAAGTTCTTCTCCAGAACTTCAGATGCAGCTCGAAGCAGTGCGCACCCAAATAGCAGCACTACAAGCACAAGTGGAAGCCCTGACATCCGGTTTGACTCTAGAACAGTTGAAAACACTTGTCCATGACATGCAGGATGTGCAGATAAATCTAGGGCAGTGCCGTGCTTTTGTAAGCTGCTTGACGGCACAAAATGTGCGAGATAACAAGGCTAAACTTTTACAAGGCGATCTTGGTCAGATCGGTGCATCGTTGGCTGGGGTTTTTACCGCGATCGATCATATTTTCGTGAGCATTCCTGAAGAAAAATGGCAGTCTTTCTTAGAAGATGGAGAGCTCAAAGAGCTTAAGTTTGCTTTGAACGAAAGGCGCGATGTGGCCAAGATCAAGATGTCGCCAGAGTTAGAATCCTTGGTGACGGACTTAGAGGTGGATGGGTATCATGCCTGGTCCCATCTTTATTACACTATTGTTGGCGATATGTCCATCGAAATGGAGCTCGCGGGTAAGCCCCAGACGCTGTCTATGGGGCAGGCGGCCAATTTGCTTTCGAGCCCAGATCCTAAAGTGCGTCAAGGAGTTTTCGAAAAGTACGAGCAGGCCTGGTCTGAAAAAGCTGAGCTTTTTGCTAGCACCTTAAACCATCTTGCAGGCTTTAGAATCAATCTCTATAAAAACCGCGGGTGGGATGATGTTCTTTCGGAACCCCTACAAAGAAATCGTATGGAAAGAGCCACTTTGGATGCGATGTGGGCTGCAGTGCAAGGCGGAAAGCCTCATTTAGTTAAATTCCTGGAACGAAAAGCAGAGATTTTAGGTCTGGATCAGGTTGCTTGGTGCGATCTGTGGGCCCCTGTGGGGGATGCTGGCAAGGAAATTCCTCTTGCCGAAGCAAAGACCTTTGTGGTTGATCAATTACGGAAGTTTAGCCCCGACATCGCTGATTTTACCGAGAGAGCCATAGCCAAACGCTGGGTTGAAGCGGAAGATCGTGGAGGAAAGCGCCCTGGCGCCTTTTGTACTTCACTTCCCTTGAGCAAAGAATCCAGAGTTTTCATGACCTACTCTGGAACTATTAGCAGCCTAGGCACCCTTGCTCACGAGCTTGGCCATGCTTATCATGGTTATGTCCTTAAGGATGCTCCCCTTTTTCTCAGGCGTTACGCCATGAACGTGGCCGAAACGGCTTCGACCTTTGGAGAGCTTCTGGTGGTGGATGGTGCCATTGGGGCGGCTAGCACTCCCGAAGAGAAATTGGGTATTTTGGAGGATAAGATCGGACGTAGCGTATCCTTCTTTATGGATATTCACTCTCGCTTTCTCTTTGAAACCCGTTTCTATGATGCACGAAAGAAGGGCCTAGTGAGCGCAGCCCAGTTGAACGAGCTTATGGCAGGGGCCCAGAAGGAGGCTTTCCTGGACAGTTTGAAAGAATACCACCCCCATTTTTGGGCATCGAAGCTGCACTTCTATTCAACAGGGGTACCGTTTTACAACTTCCCTTACACCTTTGGTTATCTCTTTAGTGCGGGAGTCTATGCCAGAGCTAAAGCAGAGGGTCAGGGCTTTGCCCAAAATTACGCACGCCTACTGGCCGATACAGCCAGAATGTCGGTGGAAGATTTGGCGAAAAAGCACCTAGGGGTGGATCTCACCAAACCAGATTTCTGGGAGGCAGCCGTAAAACTCGCTACCGATGATGTAGAAGAGTTTCTGCAATTGACACAAAAGTAAAGGCAAGGGCTGCGGCCCTTGTTTTTTTGTCCGCGATTTCACAGCCTTGCGTTGGGGCAGGATTTTACTATATGAACATGAATAAGGCACTTGATGGGCAAAGCAAACTGCGCTAAGCATAAATGGGGGGTGATCGACTGTGAGCACTGGGATGGGCGAAAAAGGACGGCTTCGTCGCTTTGGCTTGATTGGCTACCCCTTAGGGCATAGCCTTTCGCCCCTGATCCATGAGCGTATTATGGCCGTCATGGGGCTGCCAGGAGAATATCGACTCTATGAGCTGGAGCCAGAATCTATGTCGAACGAACTCCCAAAGCTCTTTGCAACACTCGATGGTTTTAACTGTACGATCCCTCATAAAGAGGCTATCATACCTTATTTAAAGGGTCTTGCGCCTTCCGCTTCCCTCTATGGTGCAGTTAACACGGTGCACGAGCGCACGGGATATAATACTGACGGTGCGGGATTTGCATCTTGTAACGTGCCGATGCAGGGGCGCAAAGTCTGTGTTTTGGGAGCAGGTGGTGTCGCGAGGGTATTGACGATGGAAGCGGTGCGGGCTAGATCCACGGGCATTTATGTGCTGGCAAGAAATGCCGAGCGGGCAGAGAGGCTCGTTCATGAGGTTAAGGAAAAAGGTTACGATAACATCCATGCGGTCAAGCGTGGCGACGATCAAGCCATGGACTGCGAGGTTTTGTTGAACGGAACACCTGTAGGCATGTGGCCTGATGTTGGCGGAGTTCCCATAACAGACAGGCAACTGCGAAGCGCAAAGATTGTTTTTGATACGATCTATAATCCTAGTGCCACTCGCCTTGTGCTGCAGGCCAAAACAAGGGGACTTTGGGCCAAGGGTGGTTTACAAATGCTTTTTGAGCAGGCGTTGGCATCCCAGAAAATCTGGAACCCTGAGGTGAACCTGGCAGATTTCAGAGATGAGCTGGAGCAAGCACAAAAGCAATTAGCAAGAGAGGTGCTTCAAAATAGTCCTATTAAGCTCGTGCTTACCGGCTTTATGGGCAGTGGAAAGACCCATGTTGGGCGGGCTTTAGCTATGGCCATGTCGTTGCCCTTTCTAGACTTAGATGAACAGATTACCAAAGATGCTGGACAGAGTATCACCGAGATTTTTTCCTCACGGGGAGAAGAAGCCTTTCGCAAGTTAGAAAGGGAGGCTTTTCTAGACCAGATTTACCGTCCTGGAGCCATGGTCTTGGCCACAGGTGGTGGCACCTTAATGCAGGAGGGGATGGTAGAGTCGCTTCGCCAGTATCAAGCTTTGATCATCCATCTCGATGTGCCCCTTGAGGTGGCGCTTCAGCGCATAGGCGATGACCAAAATCGACCTTTGATCTTAGGGGATAAAATGGAAGTCCGCAACTTGTTTGAACGGCGTAGGCCTATGTATGAGGCGGCAGCGGATCTAACAGTTCCTGCCCTTGGAGAGGTGGTTCAGGTTGTGGAGGCGATCATGACTGCCTTTGGGTGGAATGCATAAAGGAGGATGTTCATGGCATCAAGCTGGGGTGAACAACTAAAGATTACCGTATTTGGAGAATCGCATGGGCCTGCAATAGGAGTTGTCATAGATGGTGTGCCGGCAGGCGAGAAGCTCGATCTTGAAGCTTTACAAGACTTTATGAAAAGGCGCGCCCCAGGGCGCACACCTTGGTCTACGGCAAGGACGGAAGGCGATGTCCCCTCTGTTCTTTCGGGGCTGTATCAAGGGCAGACAACGGGTACACCCCTTTCTATCGTTATAGAAAACAAGGACGCTCGGTCTAAGGATTATGACCAAACGCTGAAGTTGCCACGGCCAAGCCACGCAGACTATACGGGAATGATGCGATATAGCGGGGCTGCCGATCCTAGGGGCGGTGGGCACTTTTCCGGGAGACTCACAGCTCCCCTCTGCGCGGCGGGGGCTATTTGCAAACAGATGCTTGAGCGGCGAGGTATCGAGATTTTTGCCCACATAGCCGAGTTGGGCGGGGTTAAAGATGGCATTTTGGATACAGCTAATCCGAATCGCCAAGCGCTCGCGACTCTACCTACCAAGGCTCTACCCGTATTGGATGATGCTAAAGGGGAAGAGATGGTACGGCTGATAGAACATGTACAAGAACAGGGCGATTCCCTCGGGGGTGTAGTGCAATGTATTGTCTTGGGACTGCCAGCGGGCTTGGGAGATCCCATGTTTGGTGGAGTCGAGTCGTGCTTAGCATCGCTTCTTTACGGCATTCCTGCGGTGAAAGCCGTTTCTTTCGGGGATGGCTATGCTGCGTGCCGGCGCAAAGGCTCAGAACACAACGACCCTTTTTGCCTTAGCCCAGAAAACCAGGTGCGTACTCTCACCAACCATGAGGGTGGGGTAAACGGAGGCATTACAAATGCGATGCCCCTGGTATTTCAGGTGGGTATTAAGCCAACATCGTCCATAGGACTTCCTCAGCGTAGCGTGAATCTAGAGACCATGCTCGAAGAAACGATTCTTATCACTGGACGCCACGATCCGGCCATCGCCCCCCGTGCTGTGGTTGCAGTCGAAGCTGCAGCAGCCATTGCCATGATGGACTTGATGCTAGTGGCCTTTGGAGTGCAGGGCTGGGGAGGAGGATCTCATGCGTGAACTTGAGAAACTCCGTCAGGAGCTTGCCGCGATTGACCAGGAGCTTTTGGAACAGTTTTTAAGAAGGATGCAGACGATTGATCGCATAGCGGAATGCAAAGAAAAGACACAGGGTAAGGTTTTTGATCCGGAGCAGGAGGCCAAGGTTATAAGGAGAACAGAGGCCAATACGACGCCCAGGTTTAAACCGTACGCAGGTGTCTTTATGCGCACGCTCATGCGACTCTCGAGGGAGAGGCAATATGAACTGCTAGTGAAATGGGGCAGGGCACCAATTCAAGTTTTGCCAGAGATTCAGGCGCGCCAAGATCGAGTGAAGATCTTGGGCCTTCCGTGCGATCTGGGGAGCTCTGGAATCCAGGCTACGCAAGCTCTCTACCCTGAGGCGACACTGGTGCACACGGAAGCTGCAGATAGTGCCTGTCGCCAAGTGGCAGAAGGCTCGATAGACTGTGCCATCGTACCCTTAACCGGAGAGCTGTTTTCCTTATTAAAAAAGCATGCCCTCTATATTCAAGCGCGCTTATCCCTTAGCGTAGATTATGTTGCCGTGGGCTCTGAACTCATCCTGCCCTTCGATGTCCAAAGTGTGCACTTCTTGATTCAGATCGGGTCTATGGAGGCCTTACCCCTAGTCATCCATATCCTCGGCGACTTGGGGCTTACGCTGGCCCAAATTCAATCTCTGCAAGATGCAAGCATTTGTGTGGAGTTTTGTGCCGATCCCGCCAGTCCGAGAACACGTCAAGCTTTGTACCACATCCAGCAAGAAGCTGGCGAAATGCGCCTCTTGGGTTGCTATGGACTACCTATCTCCGAGCACTAGTTTGGTCAACTCCAAAGGCTGAACCTGGACGCCATCCTTATAGGCACGCATGTTTCCTCCGGAGATCTCGTCTATGAGGGCAATATGCTGGTCGTGGCCAATTCGGCCAAATTCAAACTTAATATCATATAAATCCAGGCCTCGTTGGGCTAGTTCGTCTTTCACGATCGAGGCGATTTGGCGCGTCAGCTGACACAAGGTGTCGTACTCGTCTTTGGATAGAATCCCCAGCATTACTAGGGCCTCTTCTGTAATGGGAGGGTCTTCTCTAGCGTCGTCTTTGAGGGTAAATTCCACAAAACCATCAAGGGGATCGCCATTTTGCACATACTTGCCATAGCGCCTATAGAAACTTCCTACGGCCCGGTAACGGCAAATCACCTCTAAACCCTCACCAAAGGAAGTAGCAGATTCCACTGTCATCGTTTTTTCTTTTAGATTTGCTGTAATATAATGGGTGGGGATCCCCTTTTTTTGGAGCACCTCAAAGAAGAACTTGCTTAAGTTTAGAGCGGCCTCGCCAGCACCTTCCATGGCTAACCCCACTTTGTTGGCCCCGGGATCAAATACGCCATCCTCACCAGTCACATCGTCCTTGAACTTAAGTACATACTTCCCATCATCTGATACAAAAACATCTTTGGTCTTGCCTTGGAACACAAGTTGCATGGGCGTAGACTCCTTTCGGTCTCATTTTATAGAAGTCAAAGGAAAGGATCAATAGCTTAGGGCGGGTTAATATTCGGTAAAATTTCCTTAGCTATTTTTAAGGGAAAACGGAATTACTGGGAATGAAAACAGGAACATTCGTGAACTGAATATGCGAAGGTGGCGCAAAACGGCAGTAGATCGCAATTCTCCGGATATAGCCCACGGACTGGGAAGAAGGAATCAGGGGCAAAAGCATGAAATACATACATAGAGTAGAAATAGAGGGAGTGATACATCGTGAAGATTTCTCTGGTAAAGACTACGACCCCGAAAGCCAAACCAGATACTAGTAACCTAGGTTTTGGGCGGTTTTTTACTGACCATATGTTCATCATGGATTACAAAGAGGACGAGGGGTGGCATGACGCCCGTATTGTGCCTTATGGCCCCTTTGACATGGATCCTGCCTGTGCAGTGCTGCATTACGGGCAAGCAGTCTTTGAAGGTATGAAGGCATACAGAAGTCCTGAGGGTAAGATCTTACTCTTTAGGCCTGAGCAGAACATGGCTCGCCTCAACCGTAGCAACCAGCGGATGTCTATCCCGCAATTTGACGAGAAGTTCGCTCTAGAAGCCATTCAAAAGTTGGTGGCTGTGGATCAAGACTGGATTCCGAGAGCGCCTGGTACAGCCCTTTACCTCAGGCCATTTGTGATCGGTACTGATCATGTTTTGGGCGTGCGGGCCTCCAGTACCTACAAGTTTGTCATCATCTTGTCCCCTGTTGGCTCTTATTATAAAGAGGGTCTGAATCCAGTGAGTATTTGGGTTGAACCCCATTATGTGCGTGCGGTGCGCGGTGGTACCGGGTATGCTAAGGCAGCCGGTAACTACGCCGGAAGTCTTTTGGCACAAAAAAACGCTCAGGCCCAGGGCTATGCACAGGTATTGTGGCTTGATGGACTGGAGCGCAAGTATGTAGAAGAAGTTGGAGCGATGAATGTATTCTTTAATATCAATGGAGAGCTAATTACGCCAGATCTAGGCGACAGCGTTTTGCCTGGCATCACCCGCAATTCCGTATTACAGCTACTCAAATCTTGGGATGTCCCTACGGTCGAACGACGCCTGGGCGTTGAGGAGATCTTCCAAGCCCATGCAGACGGGCACCTTATTGAGGCCTTTGGCTGTGGTACGGCAGCAGTGATCAGCCCCATCGGGAAACTAGGATGGGGAGACAAGACCATCGAAATCGGCGGGGGAAGAACAGGTGACATCAGTCAGAGACTTTACGAGACTATAACTGGAATCCAGACTGGAAAATTAGAGGATCCATTTGGTTGGATGACTGAAGTCGAAGCATAGAGTGCACTATAAAAAAGCTGCTTTTCTAAGCTCACTGGGCGTTAATCCAGTGAGCTTTTTTTGGTGTGCAAAAAGCTAGAATATTAGCATCAAGAATGCCAAGAGTAACAAAAGGGGGGCCGCTCCGAAAAGGATTGGTATCAGTAGCCTTAAGAAGGCCCAGCCCAGTTTGAAGAACAATATGATGGGGATAAAGGCTAAGGATACGATGAAAAATGGGCCCAAGATTCCAAGGATCACCAAACCAACAATTACAACGATGAAGACCACAGGAATTGCCACTAGGGCCTTAAGGGGCGCTGGGCTTCCACCTATTTCAAAGATAACTTCGCCGTCTTCCGTCACCGTCTTTTTCGGCTTTGAGCTATTCTGATAGAGTGCTACCAAACCGAGTACAATGAGCACGAGGGGCCAGAAAACGCCTAACCTTGGAAGAATGCCGAGATTGTTGGCAAGGAAGTATCCGCCGAAAAGAATCAACGCTAAGGCACCGAGATGTTTGGGTTCCATGTTCATAACCTCCCTTTTCTATATCTAGTATAGCAAGACTGGAGAAAATGGGCAATTCGCCTTTGGTCTGTTTCTTGCTCCGTCTCAAGGCGGAGACGTGCAATTTCGCTCAGCCTTAGAATAGGATCCAAGCAGGGCGAGGGAAGGAAAAACTGAAAAAAAGTCGAAGAAGGTTTAGATGATATCAAGCAAAATTGCCGATACTGATGTAGCCGCGTTCCAAGGAAGGATTGTTGTTTAGGGATGGACAATAAACTGCTGACAACCTGGGTGCAAGCAAGCGCTTTGGTTGGACTAGACCCCGCAACTTTACGGCATTGTCACCGTGTTCAGAAGCTTTCCCTTATAATTGGTGAGGCCTTGGGTTTGAGTTTGACGGAACTCAACACGCTTTCCCTAGGTTCTCTACTTCATGATGTGGGAAAGAAATATATTCCCGGTCGCATCTTAATGAAGGAAGCACCACTTTCTGTTGAGGACTGGATGGCCATTCAACAGCATCCCGTCAATGGATGGGAGTATGTGAAAGAAAACATCCGTGACGAAGGGACTTGGGAGATTATCCTCCATCATCATCTGTGGTTTGATGGACAAGGGGGCTATCCAGAAAGCAATAACGGGGTAAAACCCAGCCCCTTGACCTGGATTACCAGCGTAGCTGATGTGGTGGATGCCATGACCCAAGATCGTCCCTATCGGCGGGCCTTAACTTTAGATGCCTGCTTAGAGTTCTTGACCGAGAAGACTGGAACCCAGTTTTGCCCCGAGGTCGTTGAAGTTGTGAACGAGAATCTCAGCCAGATCATCAAGCTGGTAAGTGCCTAAGAAAAGAGGTGGCTCCCTGTGGAAGAACTTAGGAGGCTACTATCTGAGCACCTTGAACGTTATCCCCAACTCACCGCTCAGGATTTAGCCAAGCTCATCTATCAAAACGAATTTGGCAGTGGGCATTTTATCAATGATGAAGAGGCCAGTTTGGCGCGTCTTCAAGAGGAAGTAAAGGGGCTCAAGTACATCCCGGGGGATCGTTTTGAGGATATTGGTAATGGACTTGTGCGCCTTCATCTCCAGGCTTTAGGAGACTCCCTTTCTCTCCAGACGGTGAATCGGTTGTTTGTTCTCACGGCAGCCCAGAAGCGGGGAAGTATGAAAGGTTTTGAGGCTAAGTTGGCGGCTCTACGGGAGTTCTGCCCTGCTGCAGACTTGGATTCGTTCTTAGCAGAGTATAAAGAAGCGGGGTATCCCCCCATGAGTCATAGCCCGCGCTATAAGGAGCATTATTCGCCTAGTTATCGCGTGCTATGCCGTTTTTCCGCCCTTTATTTCCCAGTTTTCGAGCGTATTGAACGTCTTTTGAAAGCCAATGGATCCGCAAATGTTGTAGCCATTGACGGGCGGTGCAGTTCAGGAAAGAGCTCTCTTGGTCAGCTCCTTAAAGACGTTTATGGCTGCCCTGTGATCTCGATGGACGACTTTTTTCTTCAGCCCGAGCAGCGTAGTGTGGGCCGCCTCGCGGAACCAGGTGGTAATATAGATTATGAGCGCTTTGAGCGCGAGGTCAAACCAAAGCTAAAAAGCGGCGTGGCCTTTCGCTATCAGATCTACGATTGTCAGCAGAATGCATTCGCACTGTCACCTCTAGTAGAACCACATCGCCTAACGATTGTAGAAGGCTCTTACAGTCATCACCCTAAGTTGACAGAGAAGTACGACCTCAGGATCTTTTTGACTGTGAGCCCCAAAGTGCAAGAAGAGCGCTTGTTGGAGCGCAATGGTCCAGCTTTGCTGGAACGCTTCGTTAAAGAATGGATTCCCTTAGAAGAACGATACTTTTCCACCCTCGGCATTGCCCAAAAGAGTGATCTGATTCTGGACACCGGCGCATAAATTCACTAGTTTAGGGCATTCTGGAATCGAGTGTGGAAGGGAGAGGTGTCATGGCTGTAGCGACATTTACGGTGGGGGCCCAAAGTGAAAACCCTACCAAGACCGTGGTAAGGGCGCGCAATTTCGAGATGATTATTGACGAACCACCAAATCTGGGTGGGACAGACGACGGGCCAACTCCGGTGGAGTATGTTCTAGGAGCTCTAGCCGGGTGTTTGACCGTTGTGGGACATGTGGTAGCGAAGGAAATGGCCTTTGAGCTTAAAGGTGTGACCTTTGAGCTTAGCGGCGATTTGGATCCAGCTAAGTTCATGGGTCAATCCACCATGAACCGGGCAGGCTACCAGGAAATTCGAGTGAAAGTACTGCCCGATTCGAATGCAAGTCAGGAGCAGCTCGATGCTTGGTTGAAAACGGTGGAGAGCCGCTGCCCGGTGAGTGATAATCTAGCGAACATGACTCCGGTACAATTGACCCTTTAGCGATGGCTAAAGGGTTTTCTCGATCAAATCGTCCCTCGAGCGTTTGGGAACGTGGTGGACGCCCTTGTCATCTCTCCAATAGCGGATATCGTCGTCGCTACCCACGGTCGTCAACTCAACTTCTTCGCCTGGGGTGCCCAGGGCTACCACCAGTTCAATCTCTAGATGCTTTGGAATGTCCAGTGCTTCCCGGAGACGGGGTTTGTCAATGGCTGCAAGAAGACAAGCGCCAAACCCCAGTTCTTGAGCGCCCAGAACAATGCTTTGCGCGGCCAAGCCGATGTCAATACCTGGATTTTTGGATCGCGCGGGATCATTGAGGATGACGATATAGGCGGTAGGCTGTTCATTTGGGGCTGGGCCTGCCCAGTCTTGGAGATAACCTGCCCAACGCAGCGTTGAGAACACCTGAGGAAGTGCTTGCCGATCTTGAATCAAGATATACTTCAAAGGCTGTCGGTTAGCAGTTGATGGGGTGAGTCTAGCAATGTCGATGAGACTTCTAAGCTGCTCCATAGTGGGAGCTGGATCTTGCCTAAACCTCCTGTAGCTGCGTGTTCTCTTCATTAGTTCAACGAACATGAAAATTCCCCCTGTTTTCAATTTGTTCTACTTCAATCTCCCGTTCTAAGGCGACACTTTGGTCTGGATCAAATACGCCAGCACCAAAATGACTTGCGTTTGAAGAGGCTGCTGCTAGACCAAAGCGAAAGGCGGAGCCAAAATCTAAGCCACCCCGCAACTTAGCTAAGAGGCCTGCTACCAAGGTGTCGCCGCTACCTATTGGGCTTGCGACTTTGATGGGGGGCAGATGCTGCACAAGATAAGAGTACCTTGTGTCCACCGCCAATGCCCCCTTGGCTCCCATGGAAATTACGATAGTTCCGATTTTCTCCTTTTCCACGAGTAATCGAGCTTTCTCCAAGGCTTGCATTGTAGAATGGCAGGCACCCACCAACTCTTGGTACTCTTCCCAGTTAGGCTTGATCAGATCAGGGCCTGCCTTGATTCCTTCCTCTAGCCATGATCCTCTCGTATCGAGGGCCACCTTTACACCTAAAGTTTTTACACTTTGGATCAACTTGAAATACAGTGTGGAAGGGGCATCTGGGGGAGGGCTACCGGCAAAAACCACCCAGCTACAGCTTGCAGCCAGTTGCATTACTTTTTTCTCCAGGCGTTTCCAGGCGTTTCGGGGAATGGCTGGTCCGGGCTCTTTAATTTCAGTGTGGATGCCACAGTCGTGATCAATGACTAGAGCATTGGAACGAGATTCGGCTTGAATGCGCACAAAGTCGTGTTTTACATCGAACTGATCTAGAGCCGTTTCAATTTGTTTTCCGGTAAACCCCCCTACAATGCCCGTGGCCAGAGTTGGTACTCCCAGCGTTTGTAAAACCCTCGAGACATTCAAACCCTTGCCAGCAGGGATAACAGACATGGTCTGCACTCGATGAATGCCCGACAGGGCAAAACCGGGGACAATATAGTTTTTGTCTAAGGCAGGATTGACAGTCACAGTTAAGATCATCTTTACAACTCCACTTCACCTATGTTGTTAGGTACTTTCGTGAAGTAGGCCCTTTTTCCCTTGTGGATAGGCAG
>DHNI01000026.1:47146-58459 GCA_002409455.1 Firmicutes bacterium UBA5420
AGGTTGCCTAGGCAATCACAAAAAAGACGGGAATAGAAAGGAGGGAGCCTGAGCAGATATCCTCAGCCGGGCAGTTGATGGGGGTCCCCGGTTGGAGGGAAGCGTTTTTGACGCCAGTGGAGAAAAACGATAGTCGAACCTGCCCACGCCTAAATACTGATGGATAGACCCTAAAAGTGGGATCAGGTTCTAGATAAAAGAGAAAAGCAGAGGGGCCTAAGGGAACGGGCTCCTCTGTTTTTGTTAAAACGAACAACGAGATCGCAGCTGATAGTGGTTGCACGAATCGCCCTTGAAGTGCTAATTTCCTGCAGTTGACTCATACGTCTTTGCGCTTGACTTCGACTATATACTCAGGTAATATTATTGCTGGTAATATTAAGAAATGGGGAAGTTTACTATGAAAGCGGACGATGACTACGTCGATTTTTTCTTGGATATGTGGTATGATTTTTTCAGTAATACTCGCTCGTGGTTTGGCGAATCCTCTATTCCGGTGGCAAGTGACACTTACTGGTACTTATGGCAGGTGCGGTCGAATGTTGATTTCGGTTATGATGAGGTGACATATGTGTATTGATCGGTTGAGATACGAGAGTTATATCGCTATCTTAGGCGAAGAGTTGGTGCCCGCTGTGGGTTGCACTGAGCCTGCCTGTTTGGCTCTGGCAGGTGCTAAGCTCCGTGATGTTTTAGGTGAGGTGCCGGAGAAAATTAAGGTGGGGATGAGTGGGAACATCATTAAAAACACCAAGTCAGTGACCATTCCCTATTCTAACGGCTTAAAAGGAATTGCGGCGGCGTTGTGGTTGGGTATTTTTGGTGGTGATGTAGGCCGTGGTCTGGCTGTATTGAGCTCGGTTACGGCAAGCGATATCGAAAACACGAAGAAACGCATTGCTGATCCTGCATATAGCCTGGTACAGCTCCTGGATAATACTTCGGCCAAGCTTCATCTTATTGTGGAAGGCACGGCGAAACAAAGCCATGCCTTAGTTGAGATCTTGCATACGCATACTGGTTTCGTGCGGATCGAAAAAGACGGCAAAACCATTTTGAACAAAGGAGCAAGCGCGGCGGGTGGTGAAACACTCACCGATCGGTCGCTTTTGAATATCCAGGATATTTTGAACTTTGCGGATATTGTGGAGCTTGAGGACATCGAGACCATTCTCAGGCCCCAGGTTGAACACAATCTAGCCATTGCCGAAGCAGGCTTAAAGGAAGACTATGGTGCTAGTGTAGGCAAGGTTCTCATGGAGAATTTCGGGACCGCCGTCAGCAATGTTGCTCGTGCAACAGCGGCAGCAGCATCCGATGCACGCATGGATGGCTGCCAATTGCCGGTTGTAATTAACTCTGGAAGCGGAAATCAGGGTATTGCGGCTTCTATTCCTGTGATTGTCTATGCCCAGTATTATGAACTGCCAGAGGAGAAGCTCCTACGAGCCCTATGTGTTAGTAACCTTGTTGCCATTCATCAGAAAACCGGTATTGGTCGCCTTTCCGCCTATTGCGGTGCGGTAAGTGCAGCTTGCGGATCCGGTGCTGCCATCACCTATATGCTTGGGGGAGACTATGAAGAGGTTTGTGATACCATTACGAATACATTAGCGAATGTTTCAGGCATTCTTTGCGATGGTGCTAAACCATCTTGTGCAGCGAAAATTGCATCGTCTGTGGACGCCGCGATTATGGGACTGACCATGTCCTTTACCGCGCTAAAGTTCATGGATGGGGATGGCATTGTCAAATCTAGTGTGGAAGAGACCATTGATGTAATCGGACATATTGCCTCTGAAGGCATGCAAAAGACGGATATTACTGTGCTCAAGCATATGATTAAGTAGATACCTGGCGCACAGGCTTAGAACAGGATGATGACCATAGATATTCGAGAGAAGCTACCCATCTTAAAAGAGATTAGTCCCAGATTGGTTCTGGGTCATATCATGCGGGCAGGATCAATCTCCCGGGCTGACATTGCGCGCCTAACGGGGTTCCATCGTTCTACAATCACTCGCATTGTCGCGGCACTTTTGGAAGAAGGATTCGTAGAGGAGAGTGGCGAAGGAGACAGTGGACTCGGGCGAAAACCCGTCATGTTAAGTCTAGTTCCCGATGCGGTTCATATCATGGGGGTTGCCATCGAATCGACGTTTGTGGCAGGGGTGTTGGTTGATTTTAACGCTCAGATCATTGAGCGAATCGAAGTTCCACTACGAGATTCTAGCCGTGATGCCGTAATGACCGATGTCTATTGGGTCATCGACTCACTTCTCGAACGTGCCCGGGCGAGGGAGATTACTGTTTTAGGCATTGGCGTGGCCCTACATGGCATTGTGAACAGTGATCAAGGTTTAAGCGTTTTTGCTCCGGCCATTGAATGGCGTAATGAACCGGTGGCTGCTAACATTCAAAACAAATATGATCTACCTGTACGCATGGATAACAACGCCAACGCCATGGCACTTGGAGAATCGTGGTTTGGGTATGGCCAGGCTGTAGAGAATATTCTCGTAGTGAAAGTTGGTTCGTCCATCGGCTCCGGTGTAATTTTGGGCGGTCGCTTGTTTCCAGGGACGAATTACAGTGCAGGGGAAATTGGGCACCTTACCGTTCTTCCTGGTGGTCCGCGCTGCAAATGTGGCAATTTTGGATGTTTGGAAACAGTGGCATCCATTGACGCTATTTTAACTCGGGGAAGGGAACTACTAAAAAAAGGTGAAGGCAAAAGCCTTAGGCAGTTTACTAGAGATGGCGAACGACTTAGTTTTGAGCAACTCTGTCAAGCCACGTTGGCCCGCGATTCCGTTGCACTTAGGCTCTGGGAAGACGTTGCAGTTTATTTGGGTCTAGCACTCTCTTACACCATAAATATACTCAATCCTGCGAAGGTTTTAATCGGGGGAGATATTTTTCCAGTGCTAGATTACGTATTGCCCACAGTTCGCGAAACAGTAGGTATCCAGGTGCTCCCACCACTCAAGAATCACTTAAGGCTAGAACCAGTGGGTTTGGGACAAGATTCTGTAACAATTGGGGCAGCAACATTACTACTGCAAGACATTTTTGAACTGCCGAAACCCAATGGGTTGGTTTAGGCATCGGGTATAAGTTGATGTGGTATTGAACCACTATTTTTTCGGCGACTAAGTTGCGTGATGCAACTAAGTCAATTTCAGAACAAGGAGGATGTCTATGCAAGGACTATTTGATCTTAGTGGTAAAGTCGTGGTAATTACAGGTGGAACCGGCGTTTTGGGAAGTGAACTATCCCGGGGTTTGGCTGCCGCCGGGGCAAAAGTTGCGGTGTTAGGCAGGGATGCAGAGAAACGAAATCGAGTCGTAGCTGCTATTCAAGAAGAGAAAGGTGATGCTGTCGGTATTTCTTGCGATGTCAGTGATCGCGATCATCTTTTGAACGCCCGAGAGGAGGTTTTGGCCAAGTATGGTACAATCGACATTTTAGTCAATGGGGCAGGTGGTAATAGTCCGTCTGCTACCACAAGCCCAAGCTTGTCTTTCTTCGAGTTACCCGAAGGTGATCTAGATTGGGTTATGCGACTTAATTTCATGGGTACCTTGCTTCCTACGCAGATTTTCGGAGAAATCTTCGCGGAGAAAAAGAAGGGCGTGATTTTGAACATCTCCTCCATGGCATCGTTACAGCCACTGACTAATGTTGTAGGTTATGGCGCAGCTAAAGCTGCTGTAAACAATCTCACCCAATGGCTGGCAGTGCACTTCAACAAACACTATTCCAAAAATATCCGGGTGAATGCCATGGCACCAGGATTTTTCTTGACCGAGCAGAATCGCTTTTTAGTGACGGACGAGAAAACAGGTGGCTTTACTGACCGGGGGCGCACTATCATAGAGCATACGCCTATGGATCGCTTTGGAGAACCTTCCGATCTAGTGGGTACCGCTATTTGGCTTGTATCGGATGCAAGCAGATTTGTTACCGGAGTCGTTGTACCTGTGGATGGTGGATTTTCGGCCTTTTCGGGAGTATAGAAATACAAGGTGGTGGAGGGTATGGAAAGTCGTTTCTTAGCAAGCGGTCCTATTGATCGAAACGTCGTCCAAAAGGAGCTCGTTGCGTGGTTAGCTGGATATAAGAAACCCTTAAGCAAGGTGTTATTAATCCCACCGGACGGCACGAGGGCACACAGCATGGCGGGGCCCATTACGAATATGTTGTATCACGTATTGCAGCCTGCGGAGGTTCGAATTCTGCCCGCACTGGGAACGCATGTGCCCATGACGGTAGAGGAAAAAAAGCGCATTTTTGGAGCAGATGTACCTTCCGAAGCTTATCTTGACCATAACTGGCGCACCGGGGTAAAAACGGCGGGCGTTGTGCCAGGCAGTTTTGTAGAGGAAGTCTCAGGTGGCCTTGTGGATTATTCCATTGTGGTGGACATTAACCGTGAAATTCTCGAAGGGAAGTATGATCTGATCCTCTCCATTGGGCAAGTTGTTCCCCATGAGGTGGTGGGCATGGCCAACTACACCAAGAATATTGTGGTCGGGTGCGGTGGTAAAGACATTATCGACAAATCCCATTTTCTCGGAGCAGTGTATGGCATGGAGAAGATGATGGGTAGGGATTATTCCCCCGTGCGCAAAGTGTTTGATTATGCAGAAGAGCACCTCTTAGCTGATCTCCCCTTGGCTTATGTTCTTACCGTCACAGAAACGAGGGATGAGGTCACGACGTTGCAGGGTTTGTTTTTAGGCAAGGAGCGCGAGGTATTCAGCCAGGCTGTTGCCAAGAGCCAAGTATGCAACTTGGATTTGCTTTCTGAACCGCTTAAGAAAGTTGTCGTCTACTTGGATCCGAATGAATTTAGAAGCACTTGGCTTGGTAACAAGTCGGTGTATCGCACTCGAATGGCTATGGCCGATGACGGCGAGTTAATTATCTTAGCCCCAGGTGTGCGCATGTTTGGTGAAGATCCTGAAATCGATGGCCTGATTCGTGCTTTTGGTTATGCAACTAGCCGAGAGATTTTGGATTTTACGAAAACCAATGAGGAACTCGCAAAGAATCTTTCAGTTGCAGCCCACCTCATTCACGGTTCGTCGGAAAATCGCTTCAAAATCACCTACGCGGTGCAGCACTTGACGGAAGCGGAAATTCGAGGGGTTAACTATAGCTACATGCCCTATGCCGAGGCAGCTACCCAATATGGGTTAGACCAACTCAAGGAAGGCCGTAATATCGTAAACGGAGAAGAAGTCTTTTATATTAGTAATCCAGCCCTTGGCCTGTGGGCTTTGGAAAAGGATTTTTGTTAGCGCGTACAAGGAGGAATGATTGTGACAAATTGGCGTGAAAAGGTGAAACAAGCAGAGACTCTTGAGGATCTGAAACGACACTTGGAGAAATTAGACGATATCTACCCTGATTCCTGTCATCTCGCCTCTGATCAGCTGTTGTTTATGGTCAAGGACGGGCGGGAAAGGTTAGTGGTTGCCATTTCAAAAGGAGAGAGAGCCTGCGAGTTTGAGGGCGAGACGTCTCAGCTAGGTGGGTTTACGGTGAAACAAGCTCACTTAAACGCTAAGAATGCGCAGGTGCTACGTTCCCTTTTGCCCTGGACTTCCCCCCAGGCTTTGGGCACCAGCGGGATCTCTATGGGTCTAGGAGATCGCCTAGGTCTTGCCTCTCCCGGCCATTTAAAGGCCATCAGTGGCACCCAGGTACGCCCAGTCTTGGCCCAGCAATCCATGCGAGAGTTGGAACTGACAAACCGTACCTATGTTGATGTCCTCGATGCGGCAACTTGGGCCGTATTCCAAGCAGGCTATCAAGGAGGATATGGTGCTGATGGCGACCATCTTAAGAAGATAGAAGACATTCGCATGGCTCTAGAACTCGGGTTTAGTATGATCACGTTAGATTGCTCCGAACACATTAATGATGGCATCCTGAAACTAGATGACGCTGAGGTTCAAGTTCGCTATAACCAGCTTCCAGCGTCAAAACGACAAGAACTCGAAGAGCTTTATCAAAACCAGCGCTATAACCTACAAAGTGGTAGAACCATTAATATGGATTTAGAACATTACCGGCGCATGGTTTTGACCTATCATCAAGCCTTGGACTTTATGGAAGAAGTCTATGAACAAGTGATTGCAAAACTCGATCGGATGATTGATTTTGAAATCAGCATCGATGAAGTGGCGACGCCCACAACCCCCCAGGATCATTTCTTCGTCGCTAATGAACTTAAGAGAAGGGATATCAAGGTCTGTAGTGTGGCGCCACGTTTTTGTGGACACTTCGAAAAGGGCATTGACTATATGGGTAATCTCGCACAATTTGAGGAAGAGTTTGCAGTTCATGCCGCTATTGCCAGCCACTTTGGGTATAAACTCAGTATCCATTCTGGAAGTGACAAATTCAGTGTCTTTCCTATTATCGGAACGTACGCGAGGACTACAGGGTATCATGTGAAAACTGCGGGAACCAACTGGCTCGAGGCAGTGAGAGTGATCGCAAATGTGAATCCCGATCTTTATCGCACACTCCACCAAAAGGCCTTAGACTCCCTTGCAGCTGCTCGTAAGTATTATAACGTGAGTATGGATCTGGCTAAAGTACCTGATATCAATACACTCAGCGATCAGAAGCTACCTGAACTTCTTGACCAAGATGATGCTCGTCAACTTCTGCACATCACCTATGGGTTTATGCTGCAAGATTCCAAGCTTCGAGCAGATATCTACGAAGTGCTAAGGGAACACGAGGATCTGTATGAAGAGTTTCTGATTCGTCATATGAATCGCCATTTGAAAGCCCTTGGCATAAAAGAATAAGGATAGGAGGACATTTCAATGAATCTACAATTGCGGGAGGATTTTCGTTATTCCTTACTAGTTCCCACCAGCATGGGCGTGCGCATTACGCCAGTGAACGGGCAGCCTGTGCATTCTAGTGATACATTTCAAATGCACGTAACCAGCGCCGAAACCAATGTAGCCAGTATCTCTTCGTACCTTGGTTTGCCGGTTAAAGTATTGACGACCTTCGTGAAGGGATCTCCCATTGCCCAGTTTATTAAGAACAACTTAGCCAGCAGGCACATGACCTATGAAGGGCCTGAAGTACCTCAGGGTGGGCCATGGGGTTATCGCCATCAATTCAATATTGCCGATAGCGGCTATGGTACTCGCGGCCCTAGAGTGCAAAACGATAGGGCGGGCGAGGTAGGTCGCACATTGAATGTCGCTGACTTTGACCTGGAGCGGATCTTTGGGCAGGAGGGCGTACAGATTATGCACCTTTCGGGCTTAATCGCTGCACTATCTCCTGAGACGGGTACATTTTGTCTCGAGTTAGCCCGATCGGCTAAGAAGCACGGAACGCGCATTTCTTTTGATCTAAACTATCGGGCATCCTTTTGGGAGAATAGGGAAGAAGAACTTCGGGACATCTTCACCGAAATCGCCAGCTTAAGCGATGTTTTAATCGGCAATGAAGAAGACTATCAGCTATGTCTCGGTATTAAAGGCCCTGAGGCCGGTGGGCAAGACATTAATGAACAGATCCATGGTTTTAAGGACATGATTGGGAGAGTCAAAGAGCAGTTCCCAAACACCTCTGTTTTTGCTAACACCTTGCGTGAAGTTGTCAGCGCAAACTCTCACTTGTGGGGAGCCATTTTACTCGCTGGTGACCAGTGGCATGTGGTTAAACCACGTCCGATTACTGTTTTGGATCGGATTGGCGGGGGCGACGGTTTTGTGGGTGGTTTGCTCTATGGTATTTTACGAGGCTGGGAATCGGAGCAATGGGTGCAGTTCGCTTGGGCCACCGGTGCCATGGCGACAACGTTTTTGACCGATTATGCCCAACCTGCAGATGAAGAGCAGGTGTGGAGCATTTGGCAAGGTAATGCAAGGGTTCAACGATAAAGAAGAAGGGGTGTATGGGACTATGTCAAAAGCAGATATCGGGTTAGTGGGTTTGGCAGTGATGGGCGAGAACTTGGTAATGAACATGGAAAGCAAAGGCTTCTCCGTTGCAGTCTTCAATCGTACAGTGGAAAAGGTAACTTCCTTCGTAGAAGGAAGAGCAAAGGACAGAAATATCATTGGAGCACATTCTTTGGAAGAATTGGTCCAAAGCCTGAAGGCCCCTCGCAAGGTGATGCTCATGGTGAAGGCAGGAAAGCCCGTCGACAATCTGATTGAGCAGCTCATCCCCCTCCTTGAGCCTGGGGACATCATCATTGATGGAGGCAACTCGCACTTCCCCGATACGATTCGTCGGACGAAATATGTGGAAGACAAGGGCATGCTTTACGTGGGAACGGGAGTATCTGGCGGTGAAGAGGGAGCACTTCTTGGGCCAAGCCTCATGCCAGGTGGATCGCCTAAGGCCTGGCCCCATATTCAGCCCATTTTTCAGGCGGTAGCCGCGAAGGTAGAAGACGGAAGCCCCTGTGCTGAGTGGGTGGGGCAAGATGGCGCCGGACACTTTGTCAAGATGGTGCATAACGGCATCGAGTATGGCGATATGCAGCTTATTTGTGAAGCTTACCATCTTCTCAAGGATCTCTTAGGGATGAAGCCTGATGCGATGCATACGATCTTTAAGGAATGGAACCAAGGTGACCTAGACAGTTACCTTATTGAAATCACCGCGGATATTCTAGCTTATAAAGACGAAGATGGCTCTCCCTTAGTAGAGAACATCCTAGATACGGCGGGGCAAAAAGGGACAGGAAAATGGACAGCAGTATCGTCTCTAGACGAAGGTGTTCCCCTAACCCTAATCGGGGAAGCAGTTTACTCACGCTTTCTTTCTGCCTTAAAGGATGAAAGGGTGGCGGCTTCTAAGGTCCTTGAAGGGCCGAAACCGAGCTTTAGCGGCGATAAAAAGGCGTTTATCGAAGATATTAGGCAAGCGCTCTATGCCTCGAAAATTGTCTCCTATGCCCAAGGATATGCTTTGATGCGTGCAGCAGCAGAGAGTCATGGTTGGGATCTAAACTATGGCGGCATCGCACTTATGTGGCGGGGAGGATGCATCATTCGTTCGGCTTTCTTGGCTGATATCAAAAAGGCCTTCGATCAAAATCCACATCTTGCGAACCTGCTCTTGGATCCCTTCTTCAAAGAGAAGATTGCACAGGCCCAGGAGAGCTGGAGAAAAGTGTGTGCCGCGGCCATGCTCCATGGTATTCCAGTGCCTGCCTTCAGCGCAGCCCTCAGCTATTACGACGGCTACCGTAATGCCCGGCTTCCTGCGAATTTATTGCAGGCCCAAAGGGACTATTTTGGTGCCCATACCTATGAACGGATAGATAGACCCCGCGGGGAGTTTTTCCACACCAACTGGACCGGTCAAGGGGGAAGCACAGCGGCATCGACGTATAATGCCTAAGTAAACACAGCCCGTATTAGGACGACCGAATATGGAGGGAAAACGAATGAAATCATTTATGGACGAGAGTTTTTTGTTGACGAACCCAACGGCAGAAAAGCTCTATCATACGTACGCTAAGGAAATGCCCATTTTTGACTACCACTGTCATTTAAGTCCGCAGGAGATTGCAGAGAACAAAACGTATCGGAATGTAACCGAGATTTGGTTAGGGGGCGACCATTATAAATGGCGTGCCATGAGGGCCAATGGGGTTGATGAAAAGTACGTAACCGGTGAGGCCAGCGACAAAGATAAGTTCATGAAATGGGCGGAGACGGCGCCAGCGTGTATTGGTAACCCCCTTTATCATTGGACGCACTTAGAATTACGGAGATACTTCGGCATTGATGCCCTACTTTCGCCGGAAACAGCGGAAGAAATCTGGGAAGAATGCAATCGCCTGTTACAGAAAGATGAGTTCAGGGCTCGAGCGCTCATCGCAAGATCCAATGTCAAGGGACTCTGCACAACTGATGATCCTGTTGACTCTCTGCAATACCATCAAGCCCTGTCTGAGGATCGAGATTTTCCGGTCAAGGTGTACCCCGCCTTCCGACCCGATAAGAGTTTTAACATTGATCAACCTGGGTTCGTTGAATGGGTCACAAAGCTTGAGACAATCATCGGCGGAAAGATTCAGACGTTCGCAGACTTTAAGGAAGCATTGCAGCAGAGAATTGAGTTTTTCCATAGCATGGGATGCCGCTTGTCCGATCATGCATTGGATCCGATTGTTTACCGAGAAGGAACCGATCAAGATGCGCACAAGGTTTTGCAGAAAGCTTTACGCAAGGAAGTGTTGAGCAAGGAAGAAACGGAGATCTTTAAGACACAAGTCATGCTTTTCTTAGGTAGGGCTTATGCCAAACGTGGCTGGGTTATGCAGCTCCACCTTTCATCGATAAGAAATAACAGTGCTCGTATGCATAGGATTTTGGGGCCTGACACTGGGTTTGATTCTAT
Organism: Firmicutes bacterium UBA5420; assembly: GCA_002409455.1. Classification (GTDB taxonomy): domain Bacteria; phylum Bacillota; class Limnochordia; order Darwinibacteriales; family Darwinibacteriaceae; genus UBA5420. Next base: position 57,555 of record DHNI01000026.1, read on the forward strand.
GGATGATCGGGCTTATGGCCGGGCCCTTGTTGCTTTTCTTTCCAAACTAGACGAGACAAATCATGTGCCCAAGACCATCTTGTACTCCCTTAATCCAACAGACAATGATCTCTTGGCCACGATTGCCGGTTCCTTCCAGGGCGGAGGCGTTCCTGGCAAGATGCAGCTTGGCTCGGGTTGGTGGTTCAATGATCAAAAAGACGGGATGATTCGCCAAATGGTGGCTTTAGCCAATATTGGTTTGCTCAGCCAGTTTGTGGGCATGCTGACGGATTCTCGAAGCTTTCTCTCCTACACCCGCCATGAATACTTCCGTAGAATTCTCTGTGATCTGCTCGGTACCTGGGTAGAGAATGGGGAGGCCCCCAACGATCTGGAGCTGATAGGGGGCATGGTTCAAAACATTTGCTTTAACAATGCTCGAGATTATTTTGATGTGAAGTTGTAGCCAACCCAAACCCCCGCAAAGGGGGTTTTTTCGCGCCATAAAAGGGAAAAGTACGCAAGAAAGACCGATATAACCGGTGAGGGTGATGAAATGGGTTGGGATGGATGGCCCTTGGGGCGAGTGGTGATTGTGTTTGCGTTCTTTGCGTTCTTGTTGCTCTTTCTGCAAGTGACACTCTTGCATTATCGGCAAAACTTCAGGCAGTGGGCGCAATGGGTTCCCGTTATAACTCTTCCCATCGTAGCTTTTGGCGCACTTCTTCTGAGCTTCTGGAATCTAGAATGGATTCGGACCGCATTCATCGTGCTGTGCCTAGCTGAAGCTTTAGGCGGGCTCTATGGAACCTACTTGCATCTGCGTGGGGTAGGGCAACGGGTAGATGGCTATCGCTTTAACAACTTTCTAGTGGGTCCCCCTGTGGTGCTGCCGTTTCTGATTTCTGCTACGAGTGTGTTGG
>DHNI01000026.1:58670-83368 GCA_002409455.1 Firmicutes bacterium UBA5420
GCCCTGCAAGATGAGTGGGATGCTCACACTCGAGAAGTAGTAAACAAACGGCTCGGGCCTTTTGATATAAAGCTACTAACTAGGTGGGAGCAACAGATGATCAAGATCATTGCAGCCCACGTGGCCCATGACCATAGGGAAGAGATTTTGAATTGGGTTGTGGCCCATGTAGATGAACAACTCGCCAAGCCCTTCGGGGAATCGCAGCGTAAACCTGGTATTCCACCCCAAAAAGTGTTGATTCGTGGTGGTCTAAAGGCTTTGAACACCTGGGCGAAGGGTAGCTACTCTAGGGAATTTTTGAAGTTGGAGGCAAAGCAGCAGCTTACTATGATCAGCTCGCTCCAATTAGGCCATCTAGAGGAGATCAAAGACTGGGACACGACACTACAGAAGGAGCTGTTCAAAAAACTTCTTGGTTTGACGATTGAGGCTTATTATTCCCATCCATGGGTTTGGTCAGAGATAGGGTATGGAGGGCCAGCTTATCCCAGGGGTTACGTGCGCGTAGAGCTTGGAATTGCGGATCCATGGGAGCCTACGAGGGAGGAGGTGGTTGGTGATGGAACGGAGATTTGAAAAGCAAGAGGTAGACGTGGTCGTGGTTGGCCTGGGGGCTGCGGGAGGGGTACTCCTTAATGCGTTGGCCAAAGCGGGTTTGGACGTTGTCGGAATCGAAGCGGGCCCCTTTTGGGATCCCCAGAACGATTTTGCCAGCGATGAACTCTATTCTCGCACATTAGCCTGGAATGATACGCGTTTTACAACGGGCCAAGATGCGCTCCAATTCGGTTCAAATAACTCGGGCCGCGGGGTAGGTGGGGGTACCGTACATTTTACCGGGGTGTTTTACCGCTTCCATGAAAGTGACTTTCGGGTTCGTACTTTAGACGGTGTTGCTGACGATTGGCCTCTCAGCTATGAAGATTTGGCCCCTTATTATGCCAAGATAGAACAAGATATCAAAGTAAGTGGACCTAAAGAGTTTCCCTGGGGTGCCTTTCGCGGTCCCTATCCGTATCCAGAGCGTGAGCCTATCAGTGGCAACTCACAGATCTTCCGCAAAGGCTGTGCAGCCCTGGGCATTACAAGTTCAGTGGCGCCCTTGGCTATTCTTTCGGCCCCCTTTAACGGACGGCCGCCTTGTATTAATCGGGGATTTTGTAATCAGGGTTGCTTGCCAAATGCTAAGTTCTCCACGCTAATTCACTACATTCCACAGGCCATAGAGGCGGGGGCAGAGGTGCTTAGTGATTCTATGGTTACTCGTATCGTAGTCAACAAACAGGGCTATGCGACCGGTGTAGAATTCAGCCATGACGGCAAGAGCTATGCGCAAAAGGCAAAGATAGTCATTGTCTCTGCTTTCGTGGTGGAAACGCCACGGTTGCTGCTAAATTCTGCATGCTTCCAATTTCCCGATGGTCTAGCCAATCAAAGTGGTTTGGTGGGAAAGTATATTATGCCTCACAGCGGTCATGATGTATACGGAAAGTTCGATAGAGAAATCCGGCTCTACAAAGGAACCCCCGTCATGGCAGTGAGCCAAGATTTCTATGAAACCGATCAAGAGAGAGGCTTTGTGCGAGGCTATTCCCTTAATGCCCATGGAAGCCGTCCTTTAGCTATGGCTTCTCTAGCTGCGACAAACGCAGGATTATGGGGAAAGGAACTACGGGAGATTATGCTCGAATGGAACTATTACGCGCGCATCACTGTCGTTGGTGAAGTGCTACCCGCTTTGACAAACGCCGTTACCCTCAGTGACGAGAAGGATGAATACGGTATTCCCCGGGCCCAGGTGAGCTTTGGCTATGGAGAAAATGATCGTTTACTGATTGCCCATGCAATTGAGACATGTAATGCGATTCTAGAAGCAGCAGGAGGAAGGCGTGCTTTCGTGGTGCCTGATTCGGCCCATTTGATGGGCGGATGTCGCATGGGAGATGATCCCGCTAAATCCGTTGTGAATGAGTTTTGCCAAAGCCACGATATTCCCAATCTCTTTATCTGCGATGCCAGTGTGTTTGTGACATCAGGTGGGGCCAATCCCACAGAAACGGTGATGGCCATAGCTTTGCGCACCGCGCAGTACATAATTGGACAGAAGGGTAGGATATAACGAACATGAATTCTCTCAGAGGAGCATCTGTATGAAAATTAAAGATCGGATCGTATTAGGACTTCTTGCAGGATTCGCTGGAAATGTGGCTAAAACCGCAATTGATGAGGTGTCCTTGAGAAGCAAGATATCACAAAGATCGTATAGAGAGACTGCCTCTGGCGTCTGGGTTTCGAAAAGATCCGACGCTACTAACCCGAAAGGACAGCTCTTGGGGGGACTATTTGACTTTGGCATGTCATCTGTGGGTGGTATCGCCATCGTCTATTTGCTCTCTAAGACAGGGAGAGACCACGTCATCCCGAAAGGCATAGTTTCGGGGGTTGCCATTGGTTCAGCCATAACGGCTGCATTGAGTGCTTTTCCCAGTAACAAGGTAGCCCCAAAAGATGCTGCCAGTAACCTCTCTTATATGTTTGCTCACGCGGCCTATGGAGTTGTAGCAACGGCGGTTGCGGCCTACGCTGGTGATGCTTCGTTGTTCGATGCAGAGCCTGTTAACGACTATATTTCATCAGATGATCTCACAACAGAAGAACGCAGGTTAATGTAAGCTCGAACACCTTGTTTCCATCAACAAATTCGAATATGTAGCATTATCTAGGCCACCTTGTTCCTAAGGTGGTCTTTTTTGTGTGTCTATGCCTTGAGCAGCGTTACCAAGATAACCAGGGTGTCCAAGATAGCCAGTTGGGCTATCCTGCTCGCACCAGCTTCAGCCCCGATTGGGGTTTTGGGAACCCTGGTGATGAGGGGCAGATCGCATTCTTCTGCTAAGGGACTCTCGGGATAGTTTGTAATGGCAATTGTTGTAACGCCACGCGCCCGTGCTCCCCGGACGGTGCGGATGATGGTCTCTGTAAGGCCAGTGTGTGAGATGGCAACAACAACGTCCTGTTCCCCCAGCAGTTTTGTGGATGAATCCTGCGTGGTTTCATCGACCCATGCCGAACAACGCACCCCTGAGCGCAAGAAGCGAAACAAAGCGCTTTGAGCAATATAGCCTGAACCACCGTGACCATAGAAATCTACACTTCTAGCATTGGCGATTTTCGTGGCTGCTTCTATAAGGAGATGCTTATCCATGGAGACAATTGTGGATTCGAAGGTACGTTGGTGGAGGGCAAAGAGTTTGTTCATTACAGTTTCTGGCTGGTCGCTCAGGGAGATCTCTTCATATACAGGCATATCCTCGCTTGGGGGTATCAGCATATTTCTGAGAAAAGCCCGCTTAAAGTCTGTGAAACCCTTAAAATGTAGTTTCTTCGTAAAGCGCACCACAGTAGTCTCGCTGACCCCAGCATTGCTGGCCAAATCAGAGATGGAGAGCAGGCTAATATTGTAAGGATTCTCCAACAAAAAATTGGCTACTGTCCGCTCACTTTTGCTCATTGCTCCCATAGAATCCCGTATCGTTGTAAGAACATTCCCTTGGTTCTTTGCTATAGCCATCTGTTGACTCCTCCACGTTCCCTGGTGTTGTTATTCCCCTTTGTAAAGGAACTATATTAGCTGCTGGGAGGAAATAATCCTCCTTCTTCCGTGAAAGTTTTAAAATAAAGTAAAAATATGCTAGCATATAGGCCTGATCAGGGGCATTCTTAAGGAACAGAGGCGGCTTATGTCCAAAATGGAAAAAATATTTATATAAAAGGAGGATTTATTTCTCCGCCGGAGAACAATGAAGATAAAGTGCAAAATGCTAGCACGCTCGTTCGGATTTCGCACAACCCGAGTTGGTAAAGGAGGAAAACGCCTCTGTTACACCACGAAGAGACGACCGCGATTGTGTATGATGCGAAATTGTCCGATTTTCGGTTTCTATACCTAAGATAGTCATTGAAGCGAAAGGGGGTATCGTCTGCTTAGTATGTTGTTTAGCGCATGAGGCAAACAGGGAAATCAAAAGGAGGTAATAAGTTGAAAGGGACTCTAAAAGTTGCGTTAGTATTATCGTTGGTTTTGGTTTTATTGGCTGGTAGCGTTGTTGTTGCCCAAGGAGCGGCAATCAGAATGGGACTTGAGGCCAAGCATGGTCGGTACAAAGCTTGGACAGTTGTTGTAGACGATACACTATTTATATTTGGTGGTGAGGATTGGGAAGAACCAACGCCAACCGAATACTACAACTTCAAGACTGGCGAATGGGGCGAATATGGAGTGGAGTCTTGGCCGCCAGCTGGTGAAAACAGTGCTGTTGTTGTTGTCAATGGCAACATATTTTGCTTAGGTGGCGAAAACGAAACTGGAACCAATAAAAAAGTCTATCTCTTCGATATTGAAGATGGCGATTGGGAGGTTCTTCCAGGCCAAGCCTCCCAGGGGCATAGTGATGCAGGAGCAGCCGTTATTGGTGAAAAGATCTATATGGTCGGTGGAGAAGATGACGACCTAGCAAATGAAGGTTTCGAGTATGCAGCCCATGTAGACATCTATAACACCAAAACCAATCGCTGGGAAAGAGGCACTGATTGTCCTCTACCTCGTCAAGATACCTTTGTGGTTGCTTTAGGAACCGATATTTACTTGCTTGGCGGACAAGGCGGAAACATAGACGACTCGATGACTGCTAACGTAATGATATACGACACGATCAACGATTCTTGGTCGCAAGGACCAGACTTGCCGTATCCATGGGAACATCCCAGAGCAGCTGTAGTTGATGGTAAGATGTATGTCATGACCGGCAAAGGCGAAGGTGGTTACTATATCTTTGAACTGGATCCAGCAGTGAACGAATGGCGTGAGATGGAGTCCTACAATCTGGTCACAAGATATGGTAGCGGAATTACAGTGTATGAGGGAGAAATTTATGTTGCCTGCGGTAGAAACATGACTGGCGAGGCGCAGAGTTCGATTGAGATCTACAACCCAGCACTGGACAACTATGTCGACTAAGATAGGATAATCGAGCTGTAGACGCTCATGCAGGCGTGGGTGAAACTCGGCTTTCACCCACCTGCCTCATTAAGAATCTGATACGGGAGGAATGATGAGATGAGGAGGGGCCAGGGGAAGAAAAGACTCATTGTGGTAGCTGCTTTACTTGCCTTAACATTGTTTTTCTCCTTTACAGTTGTTGCTGCAGAGGATTTTCCGCGCTTGATTCACCTTAGTTGGCAAAACGATCCAGCCAGTACAATGACCATCATGTGGCGCTCTGAGCCAGAAGCGGAGGGCATTGTTGAATATGGAGAAGACTTTGCACAATCTGTACAAAGCGAACCGTTTCGTTACCGGTTTGGTAGAACCCAGGTCTGCTGGCAGATCGCTGAGATCACTGATCTAGAGCCTAATAGCACCTATCATTACCGGTTGAAAACCTCAGAACCGTGGGAAAGTGAAGAGTACAGTTTCAAAACCGCTCCCGCCAAAGGTGAGGAGACTTCTTTCAAATTTGTCATTTTTAGTGATGTCCAAGGCGGCTACGAGGCCTTTCAACAAGCAGCTCCTAAGATAAAAGCAGAGAACGCGGACATACTGCTCTATCTGGGAGATTTCACTCGATCGAGTAGTCAAGAAGAATACGACCTGTGGCTAGAAAGCGGCGCAACGATTTTTACTGATGTACCGTTGATGTCAGTGCGCGGCAATGTTGATGGACCTAATTACTTGGACCAATTTGCCTTTCCTGGAAATGAAAGATGGTTTTCCCTCGATTACGGCAATGTCCATTTTCTATTCTTGTCAACTATGTTAGAGGATGAGGTTATAGAACAGCGGCCTTGGCTACTCAACGATCTGAAAGAAAACGATAACCCATGGGTTATTGCCATGGCGCATAAGCCAGCCTTTGGTTCAGGTTCTCAAAATGGGCCTGAACAGTACATCGTCGACAATTGGGTTGACCTATTTGAAGAATATGGCGTAGCCCTCTACTTAAATGGCCATGAACATAGCTATGAAAGGACATTTCCCCTTAAGGGGGGAGAGATAGACGAGAAGGGAATCACGTACATCACAACTAGTAGTACTGGAGATGAGTTTTATCCTGCAGTCAGAACCTGGTTAACAGCCCAGGCTGAAGGCGAGCCATGTTATATGGTTTTTACAGTGGAAGGTTCGGTCATTCATGGTATTGCCAAAGGGACATTGGATGACTCCATACTGGATGAGTTTGAATTAAAGCTTCGTTAATTTGACCTATTGACAATATCTTCAACAAGGAGGGGAAGAACATGAATACTCGTGGAGTGATGAAAAAGCTACGTATCCCCTGTACTCTGTTGCTTCTGATTTTGCTAGCCCAATTTACCACTGTTTCTGCACAAAGCTTCCCAAGGGCAATTCATTTGTCCTGGCAGGGAGATCCTGCCACCACCATGACCTTAATGTGGCGTTCTGAACCAGGAGCTGAAGGAATTGTGGAATATGGTAGAGATGCGACTTATGCTCATTCTGTAGGGAGCACAACCCACAACTACCGCTACGGAAGAACAGAAGTTTACTGGCATACTGCAGAGATTACTGGGCTTGAGCCTAATACAACGTACCACTACCGCTTAAGAACCACGGAGCCGTGGGAGAGTGAGGAGTATACGTTTAAAACCGCCATTATTAAAGGGGACGCCACACCCTTCACGTTTGCTGTCATGAGTGATGCTCAAGGTGGTTATGACATCCAAAGGGAAGTGTTTGCCAAGGTTAAAGAGGAGAATGTAGACTTTATTCTCTACCTGGGAGACTTTACAGACACAGGAAACCAGCAAGAGTGGGATGTCTGGTTTGGCACAGGCGAGGGGGTCTTAAGTGAGCTACCTTTAATGTCAGTGCTCGGAAATCACGAGGGAGATCAAATAACGTATTGGGAACAGTTTGCCTTGCCCGGCAATGAACGCTGGTATTCCATGGATTATGGCAACACCCATTTTGTATTTCTGAATTCAAACATCCAATCCGAAGCAGCGGAGCAAAGACCTTGGCTGTTAAATGATCTTCAGAAGAACGACAGTACCTGGACCCTGGCTATGGGACACCATCCCATGTATTCGGCGGTAACGAGAAAGCCAGAGTATCAGTTCTTAAGGGACTTATGGCTAGACATTATGGAAGAATATGGTGTAGATCTGTATTTTTCGGGCCATAACCATTGCTATGAGAGAACTTGGCCCATCAAAGATGGTGCTGTTGATAGTGATGGGATCGTCCACATCGTACATGGCCCAGCGGGAGACAAATTCTATTCAGTAGAAGAAGAATGGTGGTCTAGGGTTCTTGAGCCAGACACCTCTATGTACTCTATTTACAGTGTTGATAGTATGCAAATCAAGGTTACTGCCAAACGTGTAGATGGCAGCATTGTTGATGAATTTGTGGTGGAACAGAGGGCCTTTTAGGTAAGGTCTAAGAACGAAGGGGGAAAGTCTAATGAGAATTAACAGGCACAAAAAGCTGTTTACAATTGGTGGTATAGTTATCTTAACCTTGCTACTTCAATTGTCCCTTGTTTTCGCGCAGGATTTCCCAAGAGGACTGCACCTGAGTTGGCAAAATGATCCAGCCACGACCATGACTCTTATGTGGCGCTCTGGGCCAGATACCGAAGGTGTTGTAGAATACGGAACAAGCCCCGAATATGCATATTCCGTAGAAAGCGAAGTCCACAGCTATAGGTATGGACGAACAGATGTGTACTGGCATACCGCGGAGCTAACTGGGCTGGAGCCCAACACGATATACCATTATCGGGTAGGAACTTCGGAGCCCTGGCAGAGTGAGAATTATACGTTTAAGACCGGTATTCCTGAAGGAGATGATACACCCTTTAGAATTGCAGTCATAACTGACACTCACGGACATCATGATAATCAGAAGAAAGTACTAGAAGCGATCAAGGAAGAGAATGTGGATTTTATTCTTGGACTTGGCGATTTCACTGACACAGGCAACCAAGTCGAGTGGGATATCTGGTTTTCTGCTGGTGAAGGATTGCTAAGCGAAATGCCTTTCATATCAGTGCATGGCAACCATGAAGGAAACCAAACGACCTATTGGGAGCAATTTGCTTATCCAGGCAATGAAAGATGGTTTTCACTTGATTACGGTACCGTTCATCTCGTGTTTTTAATGGCAGCAAGCGAGCCGCTTGCCGTGGAGCAAGTTCCTTGGATCCAGCAAGATCTACAAGCTAACAATAATCCCTGGACTATCGCCATGGGCCATATCCCTCTGTATTCAGCTGGACTAAATCATGGGTCGTCTGATTACTTAATCGCCCATTGGGCCAGCATTTTTGACGAACACGGCGTAAATCTATACTTGGCAGGGCACAATCATTGCTACGAGAGAAGCTTGCCCGTCAAAGATGGTCGCGTTGATGCAGAAGGGGTTATGTATATAACACATGGACCCGTGGGAGAGAAATTGTATGCGGTGGGCCAGGAGTGGTGGACAGATGTGGCTATTGAGAACGTCTCCATGTATGTGCTTTATAGTGTGGAGGGTTCTCAGATAAAGGGAACCGCTAAAGCGTTGGACGGTTCTATACTAGACGAGTTTGTGCTTGAACATCCTAGTTTCTAGGATCATGCAAAGAAAGCGCTAGTACTCTAGCTTTGAGCATTAGCGCTTTCTGCTAAAAAATCGCAGTTGATTGCTTTCGCAAGAGGGCGACTGAGACTACTAAAGTGTCTAAGACTGCGAGCTGGGCTACCCTGCTAGCGCCAGCCTCCGCTCCGATGGGGGTCTCTACAACTGCCGTAATGAGGGGCAAATCGCATTCTAGGGCTAGGGGATGATTAGGGTAGTTTGTAATGGCAATTGTGGTAACATCACGTGCCCGCGCCATTTGCACAGTGCGTACAATGGTCTCTGTTAAGCCAGTGTGTGATATAGCCACAACTACATCCTGTTCGCCTAGCAATTTTATCGAAGACTCTTGGGTGGTTTCGTCCACCCACGCTGAACAGCGAATTCCTGAACGCAGGAACTGAAATAGTGCACTTTGAGCAATATACCCAGAGCCACCGTGCCCATGAATTTCTACATTTTTGGCGTTGGCAATTTTTTTGGCGGCTTCGGTTAGAATTTCTTTGTCGACGGTAGCCATGGTTGATTCTAACGTGCGCTGATGGAGAGCAAAGAGTTTGCCCATGACTGCAGCGGGCTGGTCACTCAAGGAAATCTCTTCATAGACTGGCAGAACCTCCTCGCTTGGTGGTATCAACATATCCTCCAAGAAAGATCGTTTGAAGTCTAAGAACCCTTTAAACTTCAACTTCTTCGTAAACCTTACCACCGTTGTTTCGCTTACTCCGGCACTGCTTGCCAAATCAGAGATGGAGAGCAAGCTAATGTTGTAAGGGTTCTCCAACAAGTAATTAGCTACAGTGAGCTCACTCTTGCTCAACTCGTGCAAAGTCTCCCGGATTGTCGTCAATACCTCGCCGCGGCTTTTTTCGATAGCCATCTGCTATCTCCTTTCTGTTGAATTTGTCGATTGTGGTAATCATAACCCCTATATTAGCCATTTGGAGGAAAAAATCCTCTTTTAAAGGGAGAACGTATTAAGGTGTTAAAAAAACGGCTCTAACCAAGCTCTTTCTAGCAAAAATTTGTTTAAAAAGAGACCGTGGTATTTGCAAAAAGAAAAAATATATCCAAAAAAGGGAGGAATTATTTCGTTTCCGGAGAACAGTATATTTGAGAATGTAAAAATACAGCTAAAAAGGCGTGGTATATATGAAGATTGGTATCACTTTACCCCTTGATTATCTCATTGATAATGCAACCTGTCCATCAGATTTGTTGTGGACAAAAATGTTTCCTAGCGCATCCACGTGTTTGGCCTTTTTGGGCGATCATGGAGTCCGTTCTGTTGAGATTAATAAACTTACCAATAGCACCGATCCAGAGCTCATTAGACAGGCAATTGATGTAGTTATTGGTGCAGGTCATCAAGTAACACTACATGGTTGGCTACCCATGGATGCAAACCCTGGGGAGATACCGGTTTTGTTCGAAGCAGCGGAAAAAGCGTTAGCCGCACATCGCATTACCGAATCTATACCCGTTGCAGTTCATGGCCATCACGTGAGAGAACCGCTCAATCAAGAGCAGGCCACAGCTAAGACAGTAGTTGATTTGACCCACTTAGTTGAAGCTCATGCGAAGCGGAAGTCATTGTTTGTTCCAGCCTTAGAGGTTTGTCGGGATAAACCAGGCGGTCCAGTAGGTGTCACTTATTCGGAGCTTCTCGCTATAGCGAGCCAAATCCCCAGTATACCGCTGAGCTTTTGTTGGGACATGGGGCATAGTCAAATAAATTATATCAAGCAGGATCATCCGCCCTTCCCAGAACCTGAGTTTGTGAAACGCACGATTCATACCCATATCCATGATCTAAACCCAGATGGGGTTACCCATGGACCTTTGCTTCGTACTGATGGATACATCAAAGATTGCCTTACCATTTTGCGTGAAGGAGGATACCAGGGGATATACAATCTAGAGCTCTATCCGTTACGTTGGCCAAAATCTCTTGATCACAAAACCGGATTAGCCGCCAGCCTCAACAATCTACGTACAATGATCCAAAAATAATTAAGGAGGATTCGATTATGCAACAATATGACATTGTTTTTCTCGGACACTACACAAAGGACACAATCATCTCACAGGCAGGAACACGCTATGTCGATGGTGGGGCTTTCAACTACGGGGCCCAGATGGCTGCTCGCCTAGGTATGAAAGTCGGAGCGGTGACACGCTTAGCCAAGGAGGATCAGCGTGTGGTGGATGCCCTAGAGAAGCTTGGGATCTCAACCCACATTACATATACAGAACAGTCTACTTGTTTGATCTTAGAATACCCGACGAGTAATGTTGATGAACGGCTCATTCACGTGCAAAGTACCGCGTCTTCTTTCACACCAGAGGATGTGGCTGGCATTTCTGCGAAGTGCTTTTTGATTGGACCATCCATTCGGGGCGAAGTTCCTGAAGAGGTTTTGGACGCCTTGCGCGCAACAGGGACGCGCATATCCCTCGATGTCCAGGGTTTTCTACGCATCCCTGTAAACGGAACTCTAGTCAATGATAGCTGGGCGGACAAAGCAAGAATTCTTCCCAAAGTTGATGTCTTAAAGACCGATGCTGTAGAAGCGCATATGCTCACTGGTACAACGGATATTTACAAAGCAGCGCAAATCTTGGCAGATTATGGTCCCGAAGAAGTAGTTCTTACCCATCGCAATGGTGTTCTGGTTTTGGTGGATGGCCAATATTATGAAGCTGGGTTTTTCCCGAAGCAGTTAGTAGGTCGCAGTGGGCGTGGAGACACCTGCATCTCTTCTTATATGGTAGGGCGCCTCACTATGCCGCCGAAGGAAGCCACGAAGTTTGCTGCAGCCGTAACGAGCTTGAAGATGGAAGCAGAAGGTCCATTCAGTGGAACAATAGACGACGTGCATAGATTGTTGGAGGAAAAGTATGCTGATCCAGATTTGGCTACAGGCTAAGGTTATTTAGGGGGGTGGATATTCAAAACTGACGTTTGGCTTCGCTTTTAATCAAAGACAAAGGAGTGACTAGATTATGAAGATCACGCGAAAAGCAACGTTAATTGGACTGACTGCTATTTTGCTTGTGATGGCCCTAGCGTTTGCCATTCAAGCCGCTGAAGAAGATTGGGATGCTATCATTGCTGCCGCGCAGCAAGAGGGCTCGTTAACTGTCTACAACCCATCAAGTAGAATGGGTATTGCAGCAGAATTATTTGAGGAGAAGTATGGCATTAAGGTCGAATGGTCAAAAATGAACGATGTGGAGATTAGTGACCGTGTAGCCCGCGAACATGAAGCTGGGGTTAGGGGAGCGGACGTTATCATCACCGAGGATGCAGCCATCCTCATGGCTCAACTACTGCCACAGGGATATGTGGTCAACTATGTTCCACCTACACACAAAGATGTGATCCCTGTCGAGTATCAAAATCCCCTCGTCCATCAGCATCAACCTCGGATCATTGGTTTCAACAACGAGGTTTACTCTGAGGCGCCCATTAAAAATCTATGGGATTTGACAACTCCTGAATGGAGAGGCAAGTTCATGATGCGCGATCCCCAGCTGACCTCGACGAATCTAGCTTGGTTTGCAGAGATAATTGAACATGCCGATCTCATGGCAGCAGAGTATGAGCGGCACTTTGGTGAGCCCATTGAGCTCACCACACCTAATGCTGGCTGGGAGTTCGTTAAACGGCTTGCAAACAATCGCCCCATCATGTTTTCTAGCGACACAGATGTTTCGGATGCCGTTGGAGCTCGCGGGCAGACAAATCCCCCGATTGGCCTGTATGTAATCGGTAAACATCGGGAAATAGAGGAAAAAAACCTCGCGCTGGAAGCAGCGTATGGACTTGAGCCTACACTGGGTTACCTATACCCTGCTTTCTTGGTTATGACTGCGAATTCTCACAGCCCGAATGCTGCAAAACTGTTCATCAGTTTCCTATTGGAAGAGGAAGGAATGAGTGCATGGTCAGGGGATATGGGGAACTTCTCTACCAACCCGACTATCCCTCCGCACGAAGATGATCCACTTGGTGGAACCGCTGCTTGGGCAGAAGTAACATTCCCATTGAATGCGCAAACCACGATAAAATATTATGCTGATCTCTTCGACTTCTGGTTATTACATGCTCGATAGAGATAAGTAGGGCATAGGGATCGCTTGATCCCTATGCCTGTCCGATAAAGGGGGTATCCGAAGAAAATGAGAACCACAACAGAGCAATCTAATCAGGGGAAAGTCCCCTTGCTTCTCGAACGTACCTGGAATCGTGGCCGTCGAGTGGTAGCCAACCCTCCCATGCTTTTGAGCATTCTCTTGCTCGGAGTGTTCGTATATTTGATTATTGTACCCTTGATCAGCCTGGTTCATTCCAGCGTGACACTACACAGCCGAGATACCTTAAGGGTGCTTGGCGGCAAGGTAGGAGAACTTACAAATTTCTATTTTCAACGCGTCTTTGCCAGTAACATAAGTGAAGTACTGTTTTATCAACCCTTGCTTAATACGCTTTTGATTTCTTTTTCTATGTCAGCGTTGGCAATTTCCATTGGTTGTATCTTAGCCTGGGTCGTTGTTCGTACAGATATTCCATTTAAAAAGCTTTTTGCTAGTGCCGCAGTGGTACCATTTATTTTGCCATCGTGGACTATATCCTTGGCGTGGATGACAATTTTCAAAAACCGCACCGTTGGAGGGTCTGCTGGGATTCTGGAATACTTTGGAGTACAATTGCCAGACTGGATTTCCTATGGCCCTGTTCCGATTATTATCTGTATGGCCCTCCACTATTATCCATTTACGTATCTGTTAGTTGGTAGTGCATTGCGCGACTTTGATACTAGACTAGAAGAGGCTGCCTTGGTCTTAGGGGCAAAGCAGTCGATCATTTTCCGTCGTGTGATTCTAGCGGTCGTTGCCCCAGCTATCCTGTCTTCTTTTATTTTAACGATCTCTCGTGGAATTGGTTCCTTTAGTACGCCTGTTTTCCTTGGGAACCCCATTAACTATCGCGTGTTATCTACCAGGATGTATGCGAGTTTACAAACGGGAAGCCCTGGAGACGCTTATGTGATCGCGATAGTCATGATCCTTCTTGCGATACTGCTGATGTTCTTGAGCAATAAGGTGCTCGGAAAACGAAAGTCGTTCGTGACCATTACCGGTAAAGCACCTAAGCCGCAACTTTTTAAATTGAAAAAACTGCGTATTCCAGTAACGATCGCAGTGGGGTTGTTTCTTTTCTGCGTCATCGTTGTACCCCTCTTTGTGTTAGCAGCAGACACGTTCATGCGCGTACCCGGTGTCTATAGTTTGGATAATTTCACGCTCCATTATTGGATTGGGGAGTCTACGCCGGGATTGGTCGATGGAAGGCCGGGTATCTTGCGGAATCCTTCTACCTGGGCTGCCTTGTGGAATAGTGTGAAGCTTGGCATTTCTGCTTCTGCGTTGTGTGGTTTCTTTGGTATCCTGATCGGCTACACCGTAGTTCGCATGCGCGGAACACGCATTTCCACCGTCTTGGATCAACTATCATTTATACCGTATTTGATTCCCAGTATCGCTTTTGGTGCCATTTATCTGTCCCTCTTCGCGGTACGGAGAGGCCCAATTCCAAGCTTGTATGGGTCATTTTTGCTTCTTATCTTAGCCACAATGGCTAAGAACTTCCCGTTCGCGGCTAAAGCAGGTAGTTCGGCTATGATGCAACTGGGTCATGAAGTAGAAGAAGCTGGAATCATTGCCGGGGCAGGTTGGTTTACTCGTATGAGGCGTCTTATTCTTCCTCTACAGCGTTCTGGTCTACTGAGCGCCGTCATGCTGCCATTCATCTCAGCAATGCGCGAACTAAGCATGGTGGTAATTCTGACTACTCCCGGAACACAACTTCTTACCACGCTTACGTTTCAGTATTCGGATTATGGTTTTCTGCATATGTCCAATGCGGTTGTCTTGTTGTTGGTAGTAATCATTGTAATTATGCAGTTTATTTTGCAGAAAATAACCGGAAGTGACTTATCTGAAGGATTAGGAGGTTAGCTAATATGGCAGACATAAGATTAGAAAAGATTACGAAGCGTTGGGGCGACGTTGTTGCTGTCGATGATTTAGATTTGACCATCGAGGATGGTAGCTTTACTTGCTTGCTTGGCCCTTCAGGATGCGGCAAAACAACAACGTTGCGGATGGTTGCAGGCTTAGAAGAACCTACAGCAGGTCGGATCTATATTGGCGACAAGTTGATACATTGCTCGGAGAGGGGAATCTCCGTTGGACCCCATCAACGTGGTGTGGGTCTAATCTTCCAAAGCTATGCTTTGTGGCCACACATGACTGTTTACCAGAATATTGCGTTTGGGCTTGAAATGGAAAAAATGAATAAGGCGACAATTGAAACAAGGGTTCGTGAAGCGGCGAGTTGGATGCAACTTGAAGAATATCTACATCGATATCCATCAGAGCTAAGTGGGGGGCAACAGCAGCGTGTTGCCTTAGCACGTAGTCTTGCACCCCAGCCAGATTGCCTGCTGATGGATGAACCTTTGAGTAATCTCGATGCTAAGTTGCGCCTCGATATGCGTACCGAGTTAAAACGAATTCATGCCATGACAAACATGACAATTCTCTACGTTACCCATGACCAGCTCGAAGCCATTTCGATGGCTACCGTAGTGGCTGTTATGAAGGATGGAAGACTGCAGCAACTAGAGGATCCTTTGAAACTTTACAAACACCCGAATAATCTGTTCGTCGCGAACTTTGTAGGTAGTCCGCCCATCAATGTGTTGCATGGGAACATTTTTGCAGAACAAGGTATTTGGCGTGTACGTACAAGCGACATGGTCTTCAGTTTGCAGAGAAACCCAGAGGACGACGTGCAGATTAAGGATGGACAAAATGTTGTCCTGGCAGTGCGTTCAGAGGACATAGTACTCGATGATCCTAGTGCCTCTTTTGCCATGACGATCTATTCGAGCTTACCAACAGGATCGGACACGTTTGTGCGCTTAACCCGTGGCGACCTAGCCATGATGGCCAAACTCTACGAGTCAGATAGCCTACCTGTAGACAGCCAAGTTTCGGTGGGTTTTAGGCCAGAGCGTGTTTTGCTGTTCGACGAAGATACGGGGCAAAGGATCTCCCTAGGAAGCAGTTTGGTAGGTTTTACGGAGGCAACGGCTTCCTAATCAAAAATACTGGAGTGACTAGATTGTGAAGAACACAAGAAAAGGAACATTAATTGGATTAACTGTTATTTTGCTTATAATGGCTCTTGGGTCTGTCATTCAAGCTGCAGAAGAAGATTGGGACGCGATTATTGCCGCCGCCCAGCAAGAGGGTTCGTTAACTGTTTATGACCTATCAAGTAGGATGGGCATCGCAGCAGAACTATTCGAGGAAAAGTATGGCATTAAGGTCGAATGGTCAAAAATGAACGATGTGGAGATCAGTGACCGTGTAGCCCGCGAGCATGAAGCTGGGGTTAAAGGAGCGGATGTTATTATCACCGAGGATGCAGCCATCCTTATAGCTCAGCTGCTACCCCAGGGATACGTGGTCAACTATGTTCCACCGACACATGTAGACCTTATCCCTGTCGAGTATCAAAATCCCCTTGTTTATCGGCATCAGCCTCGGATCATTGGCTACAACAACGAGGTCTACTCTGAGCTGCCCATCAAGAATATCTGGGATTTAACAACTCCTGCGTGGAGAGGCAAGTTTATGATGCGCGATCCTCAGCTGACTTCGACAAATCTAGCTTGGTTTGCCGAGATTATTGAGCATGCCGATCTCATGGCAGCAGAATACGAGCGGCACTTTGGCGAGCCCATCGAGCTTACTACACCTAATGCTGGTTGGGAGTTCATTAAGCGGCTTGCAAACAATCGTCCCATCATATTTTCTAGCGACACAGATGTATCAGAGGCCGTTGGGGCTCGCGGGCAGACAGATCCTCCGATTGGCCTTTATGTAATCAGTAAACACCGCGAAATAGAGGAGAAAAACCTGGCGCTAGAAGCTGCCTATGGACTTGAGCCTATAATGGGTTACCTGTATCCTACATTCTTGGTTATGACAGCGAATTCGCATAGCCCGAATGCTGCAAAACTGTTCATCAGTTTCCTATTGGACGAGGATGGAATGAGTGCATGGGCGAAGGATATGGGCAACTTCTCCACCAACCCGACTATCCCTCCGCATGAAGATGATCCGCTTGGCGGAACCGCTGCTTGGGCACAAGTGACGTTTCCATTGAATGCTCAAACGACGATAAAATATTATGCCGATCTCTTCGACTTCTGGCTACTACATGCTCGATAGAGACAAGTGGGGCATGGGGATCGCTTGATCCCTATGCCTAGCCTTGCATTTTTCACAACAGCCGCAGGGGGGTATTCATATGCACATAAGCATCATGGCAGCCATAGCTCGGAAGGCTGGATGCTTGTTATTGGAAAAAAGAAGACTTGGTCTGCAGATCTCGCATAAAAGTGGACTTGATTTGGTGACACAGGCAGATAAAGCCTCAGAGGAATTGATCATTGGGGAGCTTAAGCAATATTATCCGGATTACAATGTTATGGCTGAAGAGCAGGGGTGGGTTCACAAAGCAGATTCGGAGTTCACTTGGGTCATTGATCCCCTAGATGGGACAGCAAACTATGTTCATGGTTTGCCTCACTACTCTGTGTCGATCGGGCTACTTAAGAATAGACAACCTTTCGCCGGCGTTGTCTATAACCCCCAATTACAAGAACTCTATAGCGCAATGCAAGGACAAGGGGCGTTCTTGAATAACAGGGCCATCAACGTCTCTACAACCGCAAAGGTGCAAGAAGGACTTTTTTCGACAGGCTTTAGTGGTGATAGGGCCAAAGTTTCTGAGGAATCCATGGGGAGATTTCAGAACATCACTAAAGAGTCCCACGGAGTGCGGAGAATTGGGTCGGGAGCTTTAGATCTTTGTTATGTAGCCTGCGGTTATCTGGAGGGTTATTGGGAGAAACCCATCAGCACATGGGATATCGCGGCGGGTGTCGCTATTGTGCTAGAAGCAGGTGGCAAGGTAACAGCCATAGGCGGAGAACCTTTGGATCTCTTTTCGGGTGAAGTCGTGGCTACAAATGGCCAGTTACATGACGAGTTAATTGACCGCTTACAGGTACCGCAGTTACTTCCTGTTTAGGGTGCTACTTCAACTGTGATCCCGTGTTTTTCTAGAGCTTGGATATCTTCTTTGGGGATGCGATTGTCTGTAATAATGATGTTGATATCTTCCAACATAGCGAAGGTTGTAAACGCTTGCTTGTGGAATTTCGAATAATCTATAAGGCAGATAATCTGTTCGGCGGCGCGCATCATGGCTCTTTTTGTCTCTGCAAGATCTTCAGAATAGACCATCAAGCCCTGTTCTAGATCTAGTGCAGTGGCCGCGAGAAAGAGCTTGTGCACCTTGTATTTATCCAGCATTTGTTCAGCATCACGCCCCAGTAAGGTATATACGCCTTCCCTACGATGGCTGCTGATCTTCCCCCCTGTTACAAACAGATCAATATTGGGCTTCTTCAATGCCTCGCATCCAATCATTAGATCATTGGTCATGACAGTAACACGTTGATCACTAAGTGACTCCACTAGGGGGAGGGTAGTGCTACCACCGTCTACAATTAGGATGTCATTTTCGTTTATATGAGATAAGGCTTGTTGGGCAATGCTCCCTTTTTCGCTCACATTGGTTTGTTGCCGTGATTGTACTCGAAAGATAGAAGAGCCATTTTTCTTGAGGATAGCCCCGCCATGTACGCGCTCGACCAAGTCCATCTGTGCCATTTTGTCAAGGTCTAAACGAATTGTCTTCGCTGTGACGTGTAGTTGGTCAGCCAGTTCGGTGACTTCGGCCGATCCTGTTTCATCAATGATACGCAGAATTTCGGTCATTCGTTTCACTGAGTTCATTCTATTTCTCCTTTTTCTAGGTACTAGAATCATAACACACAATATTAAACCTTTCAAACCCCAGAAATAAGAAGGAACTCACAAGTCAGTGTGGAATAGACCTAATATGAACAATAATGAACCTAAAAGAACCGAAAAGTTCCAAAAAACACAGGTTCGACAAACAACAAATCAAGGAGGAGGTTTTTTTAGTGGTAAAAGTTGGCGTTGTTGGGTATGGAGTTATTGGATTACGTTTGGCTACTGGTGTCAGTCTCCAAGATGATATGGAGCTTGTAGGTGTTGCCGATGTAGGGCTAACCTTGCCAGTACGCGCTTTGTTAGAACGGGGCATGCCTTACGATTTCTATTTGGCTATCCCCGATAACCGTGAAAAGCTAGAAGCCGCAGGTGTGCCCATTTCGGGTACTCTCGAAGATCTGGTGCAAAAATGCGATGTGATTCTTGATGCGACCAGCGCTGGCGTTGGAGCCAAGAACAAAGAAATTTATGCTAAGTATGGTAAGAAAGCAATTTTCCAAGGCGGAGAAAGTACAGAAGTGGCCGATGTATTCTTCCATGGCTATGCTAATTACGAAGAAGGTCTTGGCAAGCAATTCCTCAAGTTGACATCTTGTAACACGACTGGACTAATCCGTGCCGTAGATTGTCTCGATCGCGAGTTAGGTGTCGAAAATGTTATGTTAACCATCGTTCGCAGAGTTGCCGATCCCGGTGATTATCATCGTGGATTAACCAATGCTCTGAAAGTTGACACAGTCCCGAGTCATCAGGCCACAGATCTGATGCTGATTATGCCTCATATTAAAGCTACAGGTGTTTTGGTACACACTCCTGTCACCCATGGGCATTTCATCTCAGTTAATATCAAGCCCAAAAAATCAACTACAACTGAAGAGGTCTTGCGCTATTTCAATGAACATCCGCGTATCCGTGTAGTAAGAATCGCTGATGGTTTTCAGGGTAATGCAGCCATTTTCAGATATGCACGTGATTTGGCTCGACCCCACAGTGATATGTACGACATCGCGATATTCGAAGAGACCGTCACCGTGTTTGAGGGTCACGTCATCTTTGGGTTACATGTGCCACAAGAAGCTGTCGTTATTCCAGAGACAGTAGATGGGATCCGGGCTGTAATGGAAATGAGCACCGATCGGCTCGAAGCAGTGCAAGTTACCAATAAATTCTTGAACATGGCATAGGAGGTTTTTCTGGTGGAAGGACTTGGCATCCATACGATTGATGACTTTGATTATAAGAATCGGACTGTACTTTTGCGTGTGGATATTAACTCACCAATCGATCCGGTAACAAAGAGAATTGTAAATACGAATCGGATTGACAAGAGCATTCCCACGATACGCGATTTAATGTCTAAGGGTGCTAAAACTGTGCTCTTGGCCCATCAAGGTGATACGCTAGACTATCAGAATCTGATCCCTCTTACAGAACATGCGCAGCTTCTAACGGAGCGGTTGGGCGTAGAGGTTAAGTACATGGATGATGTGGCGGGTCCGGCTGCATTACAGCTTGTTAGAAGTCTACAAGCTGGCGAGATCGCTTTGCTCGGTAATGTGCGTTACCTATGTGAAGAGATATCCACGTTTGAAAATGTGGTTCCGCTTGAGCCAGACGAGATGCTGGAGACATTTCTCATTCGCCATCTGGCACCATTAGCTGATTATTATGTAAACGATGCTTTTGCAGCAGCCCATCGCAATTCTCCTTCTATGGTGGCCTTTCAGGAATTGCTACCTTCGGCAGGAGGAAGGCAATTGATTTCGGAATTTGGTGCCTTAAGCAAGGTGCTGGAAAATCCTAAGCGGCCAGCGTTGTTTGTGCTCGGTGGTCTTAAGGTTTCAGATGCCTTTGGCATGTTGCGCCAGGTCTTAGAAAGTGGGACTGCAGACAAGGTTTTAGCTGGTGGCGTCACCGGGATCCTGTTCCAAATGGCACAGGGGGTCTCGTTTGGGACGGTACAAGAACAATTTCTTAAAGATCGTTCTTTACACGGTTTCATTAAGCAGGCTGAGGGTTTCTTGGAAAAGCACAGCGCTTCTTTTGTGTGTCCAGTGGATTTTGCATATCAAGATGGAGATACACGGGCTGAAGCGCATATTAGCAGATTGCCACAAGATCAACTGTATACGGACATTGGGCGCCAGAGCATTGGCCTCTTTAAAAGCGAGATCGCCAAGGCGGGCACCATCTTTGTGAACGGACCTATGGGCGCCTATGAGAATCCCCTTTTGTCTCTAGGGACAGATACCATTTGGAATGCGATGGCAGAGGCTCCCGGTTATACGGTGGTGGGCGGTGGCGACAGTGTCAATGCTGCTTATAAATTTGTGACAAATCCAGAAGACAAGTTTGATTACATTTGTACCGCAGGTGGGGCCATGGTACGGTTCTTGTCGGGTGTTGAATTGCCCTTGATCAAGGCCCTGAGAAAGGCGTACGGGAGGAAGTCATAATGAAGCGAGAGTTAACGCTACCGTATGGGTCACAAAATCTTACATGTACCGTGCCCGCCGGAACGTATCTTGGCACCTTCTTGCCGCACAAAGAGCAGGTTCCGGGTTCAGGTGAGGAGCTCGTCATCCAGGCCCTTCGTCATCCTGTTGGCGCTCCCCATCTATCTAAGGTGGTAGCTCCAAACGATCAAGTTGTGATTATTACCAGCGATCACACGCGTCCTTGCCCGAACCCGATCCTATTACCCCCTTTGCTGGCTGCGTTGAATCAAGCTGGCGTACCCGACAGTCAGATTACCGTTGTGATTGCCTTAGGACTACATCGCAAGATGAGCGAAGCTGAACTCCGGCAATCAGTGGGTGATGAGGTTTTTCATCGTGTACAGGTCATAAATCACGATATCCATGATGTAACAAAGGTGGGTACAACATCGCGGGGGACGCCGGTGGAGTTGTTTCGGCCCGTCGTGGAAGCAGATATTCGAATTTGTTTGGGGAATGTGGAGTTCCACTATTTCGCTGGATTCTCTGGCGGAGCCAAGGCAATGATGCCTGGCGTTGCCTCGCAAGCGGCAATAAACGCCAATCATGCGCACATGACAGAAGAAGCAGCCACTGCCGCAGAGTTAGTAGGCAATCCTGTACGTGAGGATCTGGAAGAGGCTGTGCAGATGGTGGGCGCTGACTATATCCTCAATGTTATCGTAGACGAGAACATGAACATCGTCCATGCCCGTGCCGGTGATGTGACATTAGCTCATCGTGACTTATGTGGACTCTTGATGAGCGAGGGTGTGGTTCGCATCGCGCAAAAGGTTGATCTGGCCGTTGTTAGTGCTGGGGGACACCCTAAGGATGTGGATCTCTACCAAGCACAAAAGGCCTTGGACAATTGTGCCAACGCTGTGAAGCCGGGTGGTGTTCTCATTCTTTTGGCCCAGTGCGGTGAAGGGTACGGAAATGGGACGTTTGAAGCTTGGATGAGCTCAGGAAAAACGCCCACGGATCTACTGGCTGATCTTAAAGAGCAATTTGTGCTGGGAGGCCATAAGGCTGCAGCCATCGCCAAAGTGGCTGAAACAATCACCATCATCCTGGTGACTTCAAGTGTTATGGCTGAGAAAGAAATGGTAGGTTTAACTGTAGTAGATAGCTGGGAGAAGGCGATGGAAACAGCTGCCCAAGACTTGGCAAGTGAGTTTTCCTACGCGGTATTTCCCTTAGGCGCTTCTACTTTACCCAAGTTACAAAGTGAGGTGTAGTAATTTGCATACATTGCAGATGTCTGACAAGAAAAGATTGGAAGACTTTGCCCGCGAAATCCGGGTTGTAACCCTAAAGGAGTTTGCCCATCTGGGATTTGGCCATGTGGGTGGTGCCATGTCCATTGTGGAGCTTCTGGCCGTACTTTATGGCGAAGTAATGAAGATTGATCCACAGAATCCAAAGTGGGCAGATCGAGATTGGTTGGTTTTGTCAAAAGGCCATGCCGGACCAGCTCTATATGCTACTTTGGCACTAAAGGGTTATTTCCCCGAAGAAATGCTCTATACATTGAACCAAGGAGGCACAAAGCTCCCTAGTCATGCTGACCGCAATTTAACACCCGGCGTTGATATGACAACTGGTTCTTTGGGGCAGGGCTTTTCCACAGGATTGGGAGTGGCCTTAGGTCATAGGCTCGATGGCAAGGATAATTCTGTCTATATCGTTTTAGGTGATGGGGAATGCCAAGAAGGGCAGGTTTGGGAAGCGGTCCTATTTGGCGGTAATGCCAAGTTAGATAATTTGATTGTCTTTGTGGATCACAACAAGCAACAGCTCGATGGATATATTGATGATATTAATCCTTTAGGTGATCTAAAGGCAAAGTGGGCAGAATTTGGTTGGCACGCCCAAGAAGTGGATGGACATGATATCGCAGAGATTTACACGGCTATCCAAAAAGCGAAAGCGACCAAAGGTAAGAGTTCTGTGATCGTCCTCCACACCGTTAAAGGTAAGGGCTGCAATTTTGCCGAGGGTGTCGAATTAAACCATCATATGCGTTTCACGCAAGAACAGATGGCTGAAGCCCTCGCAATCTTGGAAGGGGGCAAATGATCGTGACCTTAATTCGTGATGATCGAGCTATGAAAGATGTCTATATCGAGACTTTGATCAACTTGGCCAATGAGGATCACAATATTGTTGTCCTTGATGCTGATTTGATGAACTCCAACTCGACGGTTCATTTTATGAAAGCCCATCCCAAACGGGCCATTAACATGGGAGTGCAAGAGGCAAATATGCTGGGGGCTGCAGCCGGTTTGGCAGCAACAGGTAAAATACCTTTTTCCCACACCTTCTCTTGTTTTAATACCAGGCGTGCCCTAGATCAGATCTATATGTCCGTAGCATACGCTAGGCTAAATGTGAAAATCGTAGGAACCGATCCTGGAATCATGGCTGCATTTAACGGAGGAACCCATATGCCCCTTGAGGATTTGGGCGTTGTGCGGGGTATCCCCACCATGACTGTCATTGAGCCAGTGGACAATGTTATGATGGAAGCTCTCATAAAAGATGTGGCCTATCTCGATGGACCCGTTTATCTACGGGTGAATCGCAAGGAACCGATGAGAATTTATGCTCCTGGCACCAAGTTTACCATTGGTAAGGGAATGACGGTTCGAGATGGCAAGGATCTAACCATTATTGCTAGTGGAATCATGGTTGCTGAAGCACTGCAAGCTGCCGAACTTTTAGAGGCACAAGGGGTTAGCGTGCGAGTGGTTAATATTTTCACTCTAAAACCGATTGATCGCGAACTTATTGCTAGATGTGCTCAGGAGACGGGGGCTATTGTAACATGCGAAAATCACAATGTTATTAACGGCCTAGGCTCTGCTGTAGCCGAAGTTCTTGGCGAGACCCACCCGGTACCTTTAGAACGAGTCGGGGTGCAGGATCTCTTTGGCGAAGTTGGCCCTGTTGATTATTTGCAAAAACGGTTTGAGATGACTGCCGAGCATATCGTTGCAAAAGTTCAAAAATGCTTAAGCCGAAAGACTAAGGAGGATTGAAATGAAGCTAATTAGCCGTAAAGAACCGTATGATTGGGGCTATACGGACATTACCACTGAAGGGGAACAGGTTAGAGATACCATGATGGACTTTGGTATCCTGCGCCTTCCACAAGGTAAAACGGAGAGCGTTGTAACGGAAAAGGAAGTGGCCTATCTTTTGATGGATGGAGCTGCAAAATTCACCTTTGCCGGCCAAACAGTCCATGCCCAGCGGACTTCATTGTTCCACGAGTCTTGTTCTTGCCTTCATGTACCTGCAGGCAGTTCTGTGGAAATTGTTGCTGAATCTGATCTGGAACTAACCGTTGTTGCCACGACAAATACGAAGCACTTTGACCCGGTCTTTTATTCTGCCGCTGATGTTCGTAGTGAAAAGCGGGGTGAAGGTACGATGCAGGAGACTTCGACCAGGATTGTTCGAACCATCTTTGATAAAACCAACACATCAAAGGCCAATCTTGTTTTAGGAGAAGTGGTTGCGCATCCTGGTAAATGGTCCAGTTATCCGCCCCACCATCATCCCCAACCTGAAATTTACCATTATAGATTCCTGCCCGA
>DHNI01000026.1:83583-85664 GCA_002409455.1 Firmicutes bacterium UBA5420
GTGGAAGATGAGGTTCACCCCCAATCGGCCGCGCCAGGCTACGCCATGTACTATGTATGGGCTATTCGCCACCTAGAAGGCAACCCCTATACAGAACCAACGTTTGATCCGAACCATACTTGGGTGGAGAATCCAGATGCGGAGATTTTCCCTAACAGGAGGAACTAGCATGAGTCAGACAATTAGGTTAACTACCGCACAGGCTTTGTTGAAGTTTCTCGACAATCAGTATGTGGAATTTGATGGTGAAGAGTATAAGTTTGTCAATGGCGTCTATGGGATTTTCGGTCATGGTAATGTCCTAGGCATTGGTGAAGCGCTGGAGAACATGGATGATCTATCCCTCCGCTACTACCAGGGCGTCAACGAGCAGGGTATGGTGCACGCGGCTACAGCCTATGCGAAACAGCACAATCGTCTGCAGATTATGGCCTGCACCAGCTCCATCGGCCCAGGTGCTTTAAACATGGTAACAGGAGCCGGCACCGCAACAGTGAACCGGATTCCAGTATTGCTTTTGCCAGGTGATACCTTTGCTGATCGACAACCTGATCCAGTTCTGCAACAAGTAGAGATGCCCCATGATTACACGATCACGGCCAATGACGCCTTCAAAGCTGTCAGTAAGTATTGGGATCGAATCCAGCGGCCTGAGCAGCTCATGGAAGCGGCGTTACATGCCATGCGCGTTTTGACAGACCCTGCTGAAACAGGAGCCGTCACTCTAGCCTTGCCCCAGGATGTTCAAGCCGAAGCCTATGACTATCCGGCCAGGTTTTTCCGCAAACGCGTTTACTCTATTGAACGGCGTATTCCGGCGCCAACGGCTATTTCTCGAGCCGTGGAGCTGATTAAGAACAAGAAACGGCCCTTGATTGTCGCCGGTGGCGGTGTTCATTATTCCTTGGCAACCACTGCTCTGCGTGAGTTTGCGGAAGCCCTGCAAATTCCTGTGACTGTGACTCAGGCGGGCAAAAGCTGCATGATCTGGGATCATGAGTTAAACATGGGTGGTGTAGGCAGCACAGGAACAACGGCAGCCAATCTTTTGGCCAAGGAGGCAGACTTGATCTTGGCTGTGGGTACGCGCTTAGCTGATTTTCCCACTGCATCGAAAACCGCCTTTCAAAACGAAGATGTGGATATTGTCAGCATCAATGTGAGCCGCCTTGATGGTTTCAAAATGGATTCAGTCTGTATTTTAGGAGATGCCAAGCTCGGCTTAGCCAAACTTCAGGTTGCTTTGGATGAGGTTGGCTACCGAGCCACGTATACGTCCGAAGAATTGGCGACATTAAAGCAAGATTGGAACGACGAGGTGGATCGTCTCTATACGCTTCGATCCGATGAAGGCATCGTGCAAACAACTGCGCTGGGAACCTTCAACGATTTTGTAGGCGAGAGCGACATTATAGTCTGTGCCGCCGGCAGTCTACCTGGTGATTTGCATAGGTTATGGCGCTCTAAGGGTATCAAGACGTACCATATGGAGTATGGGTTCTCCTGTATGGGCTATGAAATAGCGGGAGCCTTTGGGGTGAAATTGGCTGAACCTGATCAAGAAGTGTATGCCCTGGTGAGTGACGGTAGTTATATGATGTTACACTCCGAGCTTTTAACAAGTCTACAAGAGGGCTATAAAATCAACGTCGTCATGTTTGATAACGGTGGTTTTCAGTGCATTAAGGATCTACAACAGAGTCGAGGCAGTAAAGAGGGGTTTGGAAACGAACTGCGTTATCGCTCCGCCGAAACCCAGAGGCTAACTGGTGAGTACATGCAGATTGACTTTGCGCAAATGGCGCAAAGCATAGGCGCAAAGGCGTTTACTGTGCGCAATTTAGCTGAACTACCTGCTACTTTACGCGCGGCACGCGAAGAGAAGAGAAGTACACTTATCGACATAAAGATCATACCAGGCACGCACTCTCCTGGTTATGAGTCTTGGTGGAGAGTTGGCGTCGCAGAAGTATCGAATAACCCCTTAGTGTTAGAGGCCCATAAAAATGACGGAACCTATCTAGATCAATACAAGAAAAAATAGAAACTGGGGTGGAAGCATGCTAAAAAAAGGAGATGCG
>DHNI01000026.1:85841-86041 GCA_002409455.1 Firmicutes bacterium UBA5420
TAAAAAAAGGAGATGTGCGGTTAGGAATTGCGCCAATTGCCTGGACAAATGATGATATGCCAGAGCTTGGTGGGGAGATTTCGTTTGAGCAGTGTATTGACGAAATGGCATTGGCCGGGTATGTGGGCAGTGAAGTGGGTAATAAGTATCCACGCGATCCTAAGGTGCTAAAAGCAGCGCTTGAACCGAGGGGCCTGCAA
>DHNI01000026.1:86187-87316 GCA_002409455.1 Firmicutes bacterium UBA5420
TGGTTTAGCTCGTTTTTAACCACGAAAGAACTGGAAGAGACAGTAAGCGAGTTCATTAAGCACCGTGATTTTCTGCATGCCATGGGTGCCAAAGTAATTGTTGTAGCCGAGCAAGGACATTCTATTCAAGGTCAAATGGACACACCACTCCATGCCAACAAGCCCATTTTTACCGAATCCGAATGGCAAAGGCTTGTAGATGGCTTGCACCGCTTAGGCGAACTTGCCCACGAAAAGGGGATGGAAATCGTGTACCATCACCACATGGGAACAGGAGTCCAAACCTATGAGGAAGTAGAACGTTTGATGAATGCCACCGACCCCAAGCGCGTGTCGTTGCTCTTGGATACAGGGCACATTTCCTTTGCTGGTGGGGATTCATTAGATCTGATTAAAAACTTTGGCTCGCGGATTAAGCATGTGCACTTTAAGGATCTGCGCGCGGAGATGGAGCTTCTTGTGGAGACGGAAAATTTGAGTTTCTTACAGGCTGTAAAGAAAGGTGTGTTCACAGTTCCTGGCGATGGGCGCATTGATTTTGAGCCGATTATTGCTGCCCTAAACGAGATGGATTATAAAGGGTGGATCATTGTCGAAGCGGAGCAAGATCCCGCGCTGGCGCCTCCCTTGGAGTATGCACGTAAAGCACGGGCTTATATTAAAGAAAAAGCCGGATTATAGGCAATGAAAGGTGGTACTTTATGACCAAGAAAGTTCGAATTGGTGTAATTGGTGCCGGACGAATTGGCAAGATTCATGTGGAAAACCTATGTTACCATGTACCGGGAGCAGAGGTCATCGTTATTTCGGAAATCGAAGCTGCCCTTCCAGCCACGAAAGCATGGGCTGCGCCGTATGGCATAACGAATATTGTTTCGGATCCTCAAGCTGTGATCTCCAATCCTCAGGTGGATGCTGTCCTAATTTGCTCACCCACTGACACGCATGCAGATTTGATCATCGCTTGTGCTAAAGCTGGCAAAGACATCTTTTGTGAAAAACCCATTGCCAATGACTTGGCTAAGACAAAAGAGGCCTTATCTGCTGTACAGAAGGCAGGCGTCAAGTTACAGTTGGGCTTTAACCGCCGCTTTGATCCTAACTTCAAGCGTGTTCGATCTTTGGTGCA
>DHNI01000026.1:87500-88133 GCA_002409455.1 Firmicutes bacterium UBA5420
ACTACGGAAATTGGGGAACCACAGATCATTAAGATTACCTCTAGGGATCCTGAACCACCTCCAGCAGAATATTCAAAGAGTTCAGGCGGTATTTTTATGGATATGACGATTCATGACTTTGATATGGCCCGTTATTTAGCAGGCAGCGAAGTGACAGAAGTCTATGCCGCGGGCAGCGTCCTTATTGATCCGGCCATTGGAGAAGCAGGCGATTTCGATACTGCGGTAATTTTGCTTAAGTTTGCTAACGGTTCGACAGGTGTGATTGATAATAGTCGACAAGCAGTGTACGGCTATGACCAACGGGTCGAGGTCTTTGGGTCCAAGGGTAGTGCAGTAGCTCATAACAATACACCAACCACTGTAGAGCTAAGCACAGATCAAGGAGTATTTAGTGACAAACCACTTTATTTCTTCTTAGAGCGCTATATGGAATCCTTTGCCCAAGAATTGCGCGAATTCGTTGCTGCGCTGCAGGAAGGCACTGAACCACCAGTAACTGGTGAAGATGGCCTACAATCCTTGCGAATTGCCTTAGCTGCTACGAAGTCGGCCCATGAGAATCGCCCGGTCAAGATTACGGAGATCGGCTAAACGGAGATTATAAGTGAAGGCGCTAGATTCATGAATCTA
>DHNI01000026.1:88296-92974 GCA_002409455.1 Firmicutes bacterium UBA5420
AAGGCGCTAGATTCATGAATCTAGCGCCTTTGTTATTTATTTGCAGCTGAGTATGGCGTCTACTTGCTTCCTTTGCGTACTAGGGAAAGACTCCCGAACCCGGCGATAACTGCGGCATAGAATCCTAGGTCATACCACCAGCCGGTGTTGGCTACTTCGTAGAGGCGAATGTTGTCGCGAAAAAGACCAACAATGAGGGAGATAGGGGCAACCCAACCGTGCCAGATTCCCCATAAGAATCCCGCTGGATTTTGGGCGTCATTCTTTCCATCGCCCGGTAGACAACCTGTTAGTAGCAGGATGGCAGACAATAACAACACTAGAAGTAACACTTTCTTCATTGGCGAACATCTCCTTTTTGTGCTTGTGGGCGCCTAGGTGATTAGTCCATAACCTGGCGAGGGTCGAAGGCGTCTCGCAGACCGTCACCAACGAAATTAATGCTCAAGACGATGATGAAAATTGCTATGCCTGGAGGTAGCCACATCCACGGCATACTGGCTAAAATGTGTAGGGGGCGTGCCCGATTGAGCATATTTCCCCAGGACGGCGCCGGAGGAGGCACGCCAAGACCCAAAAAGCTCAGGCCTGCTTCGGACAAAATGGCCGAGGCCACCCCAAGCGTTGCTGAAACTAAAAGCGGCGAAATAGCGTTGGGAAGGATATGGCGAAACATCACACGTGTAGGGTTTGCACCCAGTGCCGTGGCTGCTAGCGAAAAATCAGTGCTTTTTAGTTTCAAGAATTCGGCTCGCAAGAGCCTTGCCGAACTGGGCCAGGATAATACGCCTAAGATGATCATGGTGTTATAGATTGATGGTCCAAAGATTGATGAGATGGTAATGGCCAAAATCATGAATGGAAAACTATAGAAGACATCGGCGATACGCATAATTACCGTATCTACCATACCACCAAAAAATCCAGCTGTAGCCCCCAAGATAACCCCAATACTAAGAGAGATTCCCACAGATACCAAACCTACTGATAAAGAGATGCGTCCCCCATACAAGGTTCGAGCGAGAATATCCCGCCCCATATCATCCGTGCCAAGAAGGTGTTCCCCAGAGGGGGGCAAGTTACGATTACGTAAGTTGGATCGATTTGGGTCGTAGTCTGTTAATAACGGGGCCAACACAGATAGGAGCACAAAAAGAATAAGCATAATCAGGCCGAGTACGGCTAGTTTGTTGCGGCAAAACCGTCTCCAGATTTTTTTCGATTGCGAGATCTGTTTCATCAATACTGCCCCCTCACTCATACCTGATGCGCGGATCGGCAAACGCATAGGATACATCTGCAACAATGCTACCTAAGAAAATGAGCACTGCAAACATTAGGTTAATCCCCATGATGACTGGATAATTCCGTTCGTTTAGGGCTTGAATGGCAAGGGAACCTAGTCCCGGCCAGGTAAAGATATTCTCGACGATCACTGCCCCTGAGAAAATTGTGGGAAGCATGAAGCCCATCAAGGTCAAGATTGGCAAAAGGGCGTTCCGCAGAGCATGCTTATAAATGACGATATTTTCTCGCAGACCCTTGGCCCGGGCCGTGCGCAAGTAATCCTCATTAAGTACTTCAAGAAGACTTGACCTCATATACCTGGCAATACTGGCAATACTGCCCAGCCCAAGGGTTAGAGCTGGTAGGAGCAAGTAGCGAATATAGCCTAAAACGGTATGGGGTTCGCCAGCCAGAAAGAAACCGCCAGCTGGTAGAGCATTCAAGGTGAGGGCAAAGACATAAAGCAGCACAAGTCCAAAGAAGAAGCTGGGAATTGATATTCCCACAAAGGCCAAGAACGTAATGACATAATCAAAGGCGGAGTATTGATAGCGGGCGGATAGTATACCAACAGGAATTCCGATTCCCCAACCTAGGATGATCGATGATACAGAAAGAATGATTGTTGCAGGCATTCTTTCTTGAATTAAGTCCACGACGGGCCTACGGGCCGAGTCAAAGGAAAGCCCCAGATCGCCGCGGACAACCCGCAGCAACCACTGACCATACTGAATAAGAAAGGGCTGATCGACCCCAAGCTGGGCCTCCCGCTGAGCGATCACAGCGCTATCAAGATCAGGGACGCCTCGCAAATGGGTGACGGGACTTCCTGGCGCAACTGTAATGATTAGATATAGTAAAAAGGTAAATCCCAATAGTACTGGGATTCCCTGGAGAAAGATTCTTCTAACAATATATCTCCACATACAACCACCTTCCAAGATTGGGTGGAACAGCAGAAGCTGCTCCACCCTGACAAATGATCTCGTGGATGTTTGACGAATGTCAAACTCCTAGACGAATACGTAAGCATTCATCAATCAGCTAGCCAAATCTCAGAGAGAAGTTGTCGACCAACCAGAGGACCATAGGGCCCTGGGTCTGTATCAATACCTTTCACCCGTTCATTGATAGCTCCAATGGTTACACCGTAATTCAAGAACATGGAAGGCAATTCGTAGTTGATCACCTGTTGCCACTCGGCGTAGATCTCTTTCCGTTTTTCTATGTCTGGTTCTAGACGGCCTAGTTCAATAAGGCGATCGGACTCATCATTGAAGAAACCAGGGTCATTCCACAAAGATGTGGAGTGCCAAATGCTATACGGGTCAGGATCCACAGCCAGACTCCAACTCATCGTAAACAGATCGAACTCTCTAGCGTCAACTCGGTCAACTGCGGCACTAAACTCCATGAACATCAGGTTTACCTTAATACCGATGTCCTCCATGTTTTGCTGGAAGAGGAGAGCCATTTGTTCGGTTAGGCGACTGCCTTCAGGAACCAAGAACTCAAATTCCAGTTTCTCTTCACCTTTTTGCAAAATACCATCACTACCAGGTGTCCAACCAGCTTCTGCCAACATTTCCGCAGCTCGTTCAGGATCATAGTGGTAGGGGTCAATTCCGTCTTCCGTATAGGCCCAGGATGCGGTAGGCATGGGTGCATTCGCAACAATACCAAAACCTTCGCGAATTAAGTCCACATAAAGCTGCCTATCAAAACCGTAGGTAATGGCTTGTCGTACGGCCACATCGGCAAAGCGTTCCTGGCGCAAGTTAAATGCAATATAACTATAACTTAAGGCTTCATAGATATAGGTATCAATATGCTGTAAATCGCTTACTTGGAGGAACTGATCTGGCGAAATCTCGATAAAATCGACGCGATTTTGCTGCAAGAAAATGGGAATGGTTTCTTGGGAGACCTTTTGATAGACCAGGGTGTCTATGTTAGGTCTTCCGAAGAAATACTCCTCATTTGCCTCAAAGGTGACATGCTGGTCTGTTAAGAACTCCACAAACTTAAAGGGTCCACTGCCAATTGGGTTTAGATTAAAGGCAGCTGTCTCTAGTTCGCTTACAGGAATATGGGCCAGTAAGTGTGCTGGTAGGATCCCATAACCAAACGATGAAAGGAGTGGTGCGTGTGGCTGAACCGTAGAGAATTTGATAGTATAGTCGTCAATGATCTCGATTCCTGGAACGGTTGTTGCGGTACCATCTTTGTATTCTTGAGCGCCAACAAGCATGTTAAATGTTCCGAACCTGACACCTGTGTAGTCAGGATGAAGAATAGTCATATAGGTATAGGCCACATCTTCCGTGGTAAGTTCTACACCATCATGAAACTTGATTCCCTCATGTAAGTAGAAGGTGATTTCTAATCCGTCTTCAGAAATCTCCCAAGCCTTGGCGACGTTCGGCTGGGGCTGGAGATTGGCGTCAATATCGATCAATCCATCATAGACAACGTCAATGACATAGCCATCATACATCTCAGTGTAAAGAATGGGGTTGAACATGCCACGGGGGTTAATTGTTGTTCCATAGCGGAATGTTCCACCTTGGACAGGTACTTCTTGGGCCGAGACAACAACCGACAGACTCAAGACGAACAACAGCAGCACAATAACGAGTTGCTTCTTCAAAATCTCATCCTCCTCATAAACGTATTTGCCTGATTATTCTGTGTAGATTTGCAATTTCCTCCCTTTAAATTCCAAAGAAAGGAAACATGTCCAAGCGAGTCAACAAACCTCCCCTCTCCACAAGAAACATTCTCTGATGATTCTACATAGATATGCATGTTCCTTGTGTAAACTTACATTTTACGCCAGCTTTACGTAAAAACCCAAACTAACATGATCAACGCAAGCTGCGCGATGAAGGGAAAACAGAAGGTTTCTCTCTCCATTTGTTGAAAACCTAATTGTACAAGATTGCTTTTGAATTGGAGGCGAGCTTATGCTTGGTATTCGGGATGTAAAGATCATGACAATCACAGATGGAACAATAGAAGTGGGTCAGCTCTTAATTGAGGACGGGACGATAAAAGCCGTAGGCAAGGATGTGGATCTATCCCTTTGCACAAAGATCATCGAGGGAAAAGGAAGGGTGGTAACACCTGGGCTTATTGATGCCCACACCCATGTGGGCTTATCAGAAAGTGGGGTTGGCAGCGAAGGTAGGGATACCAATGAAGGTATCAATCCCTTAACCCCTGGTTTACGTGCCAGGGATGGTATTAATATGCACGATCAAGCCTTTGAGGTTTTTCGAAAGTCCGGAATTACAACAGTAGGCATCTTGCCGGGAAGTGGGAATATTCTCGGCGGCACGGGTCTTGCCTTAAAATGCAAGGGCACGATTGTTGATGAGGCGGTTTTGAA
>DHNI01000019.1 GCA_002409455.1 Firmicutes bacterium UBA5420
AATGTTCTCTTCGCCCTCGATTGCTGTTTCTCTTTGTCCCAATAGGACACTGACTCGTAGGCATAGGTGATTCCCGGTATTTGTCAAGCTAGTTGTCGCTATCCCCAATAATTCCCATTGTAGTTACGACGCTTTACTCTCTTTGGGTTTAGACTCATCTTTCGAGCGCTCCGGGTTTAGCCAGACTTTATCTTGTCTAGTCCAATCTCTCGTAGAGCCTGTCCAGCGCTCTGGATGCCTTGCTTTTGCTAATTCATAGACTCGTTTGCGGTTCTCTAGGATCTGCTTGTCCAAGCCGGCGTGCCTTTGAACAGGTGTCACGAATTTTATGCCACTGTGTTTGTGCTCATAGTTGTACCAGCGGACGAATGCTAGAACCCATAGGCGGGCGGCTTCTAAGTCTTTGAAACCTTTGTTAGGATACCCCGGACGATACTTGCAAGTTCTAAAGATTGATTCTGCATAGGGATTATCGTTACTCACCCTTGGCCTGCTCGTAGACGGTGTTATACCAAGCTTGTAGAGCATTTCTAACAGTGTTGCACCTTTCATTGGACTACCATTGTCTGAGTGCAGAACAAGTGGGTGTTTCTTGGTTAGACCTTCGGATAAGACAGCACGCCTTACGAGTTCGCTGGCTAATTCTGCTGATTCTTCTTCCCAGATATCCCATGCCACAATCTTGCGGCTGAACAGGTCTAGAATGAGATACAGGTAGTAGTATTGCCCCTTGATTGGGCCGGGAATCCAGGTAATGTCCCACATCCATACTTGATTCGGTCCGGTAGCATAGTGGGTGGCTAGGGGCTTCTTGGTTGGTGCTTTACTGCGCCCACGATGGTGTTGTTGGTTATGTTCTCTTAAAACTCTGTAAAAGGTTGATTCTGATGCAAGGTAAATCATCTGGTCTGCAAGCGCTGGAACAATTTGACTCGGGGGAAGGCTCTTAAATAGATCCGAGTTCACTACAGTAATAATTGCATCTCGTTCTGCTTTCGTTAGTTTGTTCTTAGGAGTGGGGCGTTTCACTACCTGGCGCTGATCTTGAAGTGTCTCAGCCTCTCTCCAGCGTTGTAACGTTCGTTGAGATACCCCAAGCTCTTGGCAGGCCATTTTTTCTCTGGCTCCAGCTTTTACTGTTTGATCGATCAGCTCAATTGCTGTCTTGCGATCTGAGGCGCTGATCAGGCGTCCTCGCCGTCCCCCCAAATCGCACGGGCTTTTTTTCGTAGAACAAGTAGTGCTGCAGTCTCGGCCAATGCACGCTCCTTGATATTTAACTCTTTTTGAAGGTTCCTGTTCTCGCGTTCTTTCTGCTTTAGTTCCTTCTGCAATCTGGCAGCTTCCTGGGCAACACCGCCGTTGGCTTGAAGGCAGGCATCTTTCCATGCTTTCACTTGTTCCACATAGATACCCTTCTCACGCAATACTCGGCTAACTCAACCTCGCTTAAGGTGGCGGTTTCAAGTACAATTTGGAACTTATCCTGTGTGCTCCAACGCTCGCTATTGGTCTCTCCACCGGGTACCACAAGACCTTTCTCTTTAGCCTGACGTTGCCACTTATATAGAGTCGCTTCAGACAACCCTGTTTCCCTTGCTATGTCAGCCACAGATTGGTTCTGAGGTGGCATCATCTTACTGACAATTGAGTATTTAAACTCTTCACTGTATCTAGCCATTTCTGACCCTCCTGTAAGTCCTCTGTTTTAACTATACTTTACTGAGGACCCTACGACAACTATCCTGACACAGGGGGCTAAGCCCGGCCCAGTACCCGCTGCGCAGACTGCAAGAACTTTCTATGGTGCAACCTATCTATTCGATGCTATTGGCCAGAAGCTAGGCATCACCGAGGATCTCAAAAAGTGCTTTCCACGCTCTGACTTACCGCTATAAAGATAAAACTGCCTGTTTAGCTAGAAGATTGCACAATAGTTCGCGGGCTTCACAACCCTCACAGCCCGTAGACATTGAAACAGTTGGTGTCGCATAACGTCCCATATTTGCGACGTCCCTGAGCTGGACCCCTGAGATAGACCCCATAGCGGAGCTTTGCTCCAGCGATGGGATGTGGTACGCAATGCCCTAGGCTTGCGCCCTAGTGCACCCTAGCGCAAATAAATTGTTATAAGATGTGGCGACTCTTTTTTCTAACAATCATTCGCATAGTATAAAGATAGTGAACCAACTTAACTTCGTATTATGCTTATTAGGTGCATCTGCCCACTTTAATGAGATTGAGTATAATCTTAGGGATAACCTCTCTCCTGACGAATAAGCGATAGGCTTCATCATCTTGCGTCCTTCCGCTTATCAGAGATTTATTTGCAATTGTATTGTCAGAAACACAGAATAGGGAGAC
The DNA here is from genome assembly GCA_002409455.1 of Firmicutes bacterium UBA5420. GTDB lineage: Bacteria > Bacillota > Limnochordia > Darwinibacteriales > Darwinibacteriaceae > UBA5420. The sequence continues at coordinate 2,365 of DHNI01000019.1, forward strand.
CAGAGGTTTTTCCATCAGTTTTGCCGCTCTGAATGCGGCGGCCGTTTCCATGTCAACGAGATTGCATCCCATGTTTATGATGCTATCAATATGAGGAAATTGAGCAAAAATCGTGTCAGTGCAGAAAGCCTTGCCGATATGCCATTTGACATTATTTTCATTGCAGATATTTTCCGTTTCTATTTTGAGAAGTTTGAGTAAGGATGTATCGGGATAAACTTTTTCGCCAAAAACATCCATACCGAGTTTGTCCGAGGCTATGTATATGCTTTCACCCGCACCCCCAAAAAAATAAACACGAATAACAATATCACCT
>DHNI01000133.1 GCA_002409455.1 Firmicutes bacterium UBA5420
TAGAGTGGCTAATGCCTTATTTGTCTTTGTAGTTATGGTTGCAGTCTTTATAGTCTGCATGAGATTATTTAAGATGCCAACAACCTTGGCCATGACATTGGGAGCGATTTCAGGAGGAGTTGTGGCCGGATTTGGAGTTCCAATTAGACGCTTGGCGGAGGGGTCGACTGCTTATATACCGTTCTTATTGATCGTTGTTAGCGCTGCCATTTTTATGGACGTGCTAAAAGAAAGTGGCGGTCTGAATATTTTGGTGAGAGACATAACAAAAACGTTCTACAAGGTTCCGTTCCTTCTACTGCTTATGTTAGCCGTTGTAATTATGTTTCCCGGAGCTATTACAGGTTCGGGTACAGTGGCGGTTTTGGCGACAGGTGGAATCGTTGGACCGGTTTTACTGGGAATGGGCATTCCCGCAGTGGATGTGGCTTCGTTCGTAGCTCTATGTGGAGTCTTAAGTCTTATCGCTCCACCAGTTAACGTCTATGCAATGGTAATGGCAGCAGGAATTAACCTGCCATATTCTGGTTTTGATAAACCCCTTGCTATCTTCACGCTAATACCCACCATTTTTATCGTATTAGGTTATGGCATGCGTTGGATCAAAGGACCACTGGAGCCCGAGAAGATCCTTAAGGGTATTCCCACGGTGCCAAAGGGCGCTAGAAGAGCTGCTGTATATGTACCGATTGCTGCGGTCATTGCTCTCATGGTTGCTGTAAGGGTTTTCCCCCATTCTATGCCTAACTTAGGAATGCCTTTGATCTTTGTGATCGGCATTGGGATCACGTACCTTTGTGGCGCCCGTGTTAACCTATGGAAGTCGTTCACAAATTCCTTTGATAGTCTGGTTTCGATTATAGGCATCATGGTTGCCGTTGGAATTTTAGTGAACATGATGAGTCTCACGGGAGTGAAGGGCTTATTTGTAACGACCGTCTTGATGTTACCAGCCTTCCTCCTCTATGTTGGACTTTTCGCTATCCTTCCTTTTGCAGGAACATTTTTAGCCTTTGGCGCTGCTGCAGTTTTTGGCCTTCCTTATATGTGGGCCTCTTTAGGAACCAATCCCGTTGTCGCGATTTGTGGCCTCACCCTATGCATATCGCTCGGTGCCATGATCCCACCCACTGCTCTTGTTGGAAAGTTTGCTGTATCGTCAGTGAACTTTGAGGGCGACTACTCCGCCTTCATGAAGAGATCAGGATGGGCCATGGTTCTAATGAACTTGGTAGGGATTCTATCCGTTTACTTTGCAGACAGTCTCACGTTCTTGCTATAAGGAGGCGACCAAACATGAATAGTTTTATCTCCATTATGTATTCAATCTTATGTGGGCTGATGTGCATCGGTTTGATCTATAAACTGTTTCGATCGGACGATGTCTACGAGCAGATCACATGTGGAATAGCGCTGGTACCGTTTCTTTTAAGAACATTTCAGATACGTTAAGGTAGGTGAGATATGTGGTTGGTAGAGAAGTTGATGCGAGAAAGCGCTACGCTAAAGCTACTATAGTGTTAGTCATAACACTCGTCTTTGCGTTTGCGGCTAGTAAACTTATTAGGAGCTCCTATGAAGTGGAACCAATCGTGAAGGGGCCATCCGTAACAAGGGTGGAAAAGCTATCCCGTTACCACTCGGGAATTATAGGGACACCTGGCGACACAGATGTATATTTCCTAGATAGCGGAAAACCGGGCGGCACAGTTCTAATGCTCGGGGGAATACATGCAACCGAAGTGGCGGGTATGTTAACATCAGTGCTATTTATCGAGAATGCGCAAGTCAATCAAGGGCGACTGATCATTATCCCGCATTCGAACAACAGTGCATTTGCCACACAACCAGCTGAGGACGCATTTGTGCCTGTCTTTCATATTGAGACAGATTGGGGAGAAAGATGGTTTCGTTTAGGAGACAGGCTGACCAATCCAGTTTTACAGTGGCCTGATCCAGATGCGTATGCCCATTATCCATCGGGGCAGATCCTAAGTGGATCTGAGGTGCGTAATCTCAACCGGGCTTTCCCAGGAAGACCCGATGGTTTGTACACTGAACAAGTGGCCTATGCTATTACTCAGCTGATCCTCGAAGAGGATTGTGACTTAGTTATAGACATGCACGAAGCATCTGCTATGTATCCTGTTGTAAATGTGATGGTATCCCATTCCAATGCTATGGATATCGCAGGTATGGCCGCGATGACCATGGACTTTGAGGAAGGAGTCTATATCGGAGTAGAAGCCTCTCCTGAAGGACTAAGGGGCTTAACCCATAGGGAGATCGGCGATCATACCCAGGCAAAAGTGATCCTGATGGAAACAGCGAACCCCATCATGGACTATGTCCGTGGTAAGGCTACAGAAGAACTAGTTGTGACTGGGAAGGATGAGTTTCTGGTAATGGCCGCTGAGCGCGGTATGGTGACAGTTCCTTATGACGAAAAAGGGGCACCCATTGAGGAACGTGTAGGACGCCATTCGTCTGGAGTGCAGCAGATTCTCAGCATGATGTCCATGATGTATCCCGATTCAACCATCCAAGTAGAGGGCGTGCCAAAACACGCGGATCTAAAAGAACATGGGTTGGGTCATTTCTTAAAGAATCCAAGCGATTTTCCGCAGGAAGCATTGTAACAATGGGAACCAAAAGGGATATTGCATTTGTGACCATAGGGCAATCCCCTAGACACGACATGGTGGATGAAATGGTGGAGATAATCAATGCTCTCCACCCGAGCAAAACGCCCCTGCGATTTGGGCAATACGGGGCTTTGGATAATCTCGGCAGGGAAGAAATTGATTGGCTTCGACCGTTGGATCATGAAGAAGTATTAGTTACCCGGCTACAATCGGGAGAGACCGTGAAAGTCTCGGAAGACCGACTCGAGAATTATATGCAGAAAGCAGTCCATCGGGCTGCATGTGAAGCAGACTTAGTCGTCTTGCTCTGCACGGGTTCATTTGCCAATCTACAGGCCTCTGTTCCACTCATTTCTCCTGATAGGGTGTTTTTAAACTATTGTTTTTCAATCCTTGCAGAGGGCTCAATTGGCGTGATCGTTCCCGATAAAACGCAAGTTGAACAGCGCCTCAAGCTTTGGAGGCAGATTGGTGGTTCGAGGGCGGAGAGAATCGGGCTCAATGTGTGCGCTGCATCGCCCTATGATGGAACAGAAGGAATAGTCGTGGCAGCCAACGAACTCGCAGCTTGCGATCTTATCGCCCTAGATTGCATGGGTTACAATCTTGCAGCGAAACAAAGCGCGTCCCATATAGGTGGCCCTCCTGTTGCCTTGGCACGTTCAGTTACGGCCATGGCTGTGGCGGAGTTATTGAAATTACATTGAGATCAAACACAAAAGAGGCTAATGGTGCTTTGAATGATGCGCTATTGGCCTTTGTGTTTTGGGATCTCGGTAAAGACCTATTAGGCCATCGAGTTGACATTCCTAAACGTAATAAGTTGGTTAACAATCATTAAGGAGAAGGATAAGGCAGGTAAAGAGGGGAAAACATTCACAAGCAATATTTCTCGCCGCGGAGTTATATTCAGAAAAGAAATATCATTATATTCCC
>DHNI01000056.1 GCA_002409455.1 Firmicutes bacterium UBA5420
GTTGGAGGGCCCGTTCTGGCTATTTGTTCATTCTTCCAAAATTCGCGGTATTCCTAGTTTTCGTTTTCATTCCGATCATCTGGTCCTTCGTTGTTTCCTTTCAGGAGTACCGAATTTTCGATACCGTTTGGGTCGGATTTGATAATTTTCGTAACGCCATCGCTGACGATCTATTCTTGACCGCTGTTCAAAACACATTGCGCTATGCGGTTGTTGTGATGCCTGCCACAGTGATTATTGCCCTTGTGCTGGCCTCGCTGATTCACCCCTTGCGGCGGCGTGCCCAGACTTTCTATCGGGCGGCGTTCTATTTGCCCACTGTAGCGAGTACGGTTGTGCTTGCCATGGTCTGGCGTTGGATATTTCAAACTCGATTTGGTTTAGCGAATTTCTTCCTCACATCAGTAGGGCTAGAGCCTGTCAATTGGTTACACAGCTCGCAATGGGCTTTGCGTTCTGTGATCATCATGTCGGTTCTCACACCGCCAGGGGTCGGCGTGATTTTATACCTGGCAGCGATGAACTCCATTCCAGATAGCCTATATGAAGCAGCAACCATTGATGGGGCCAACCGCTTGACCCAGTGGTGGCGTATAACCTTGCCACTGCTCAAACCAACGACATTATACTTGATGATCGTGTCAACGATTGGATCCTTTCAAGTATTTGACCAGGTTATGTTGATGACGCAAGGTGGCCCCGGCTATGCCACCACCACCATAGTTCATCGCATTTATAACACGGCTTTTAGGGATTTTCAGTTCGGTTATGCCGGTGCTATGTCTATGATGCTGTTTGCTGCCATTATAGTCCTGGCTTTGATTCAGTCCCGGCTTCTCTCCAGTGATGTGGAATACAAGGGGTAGGTGAAGAGAATGGATAAACTGCGCTTCGCAAAAATTGGCACGGTCTTGATTTATGCAGTGTTAACGATTTTGGCAATTATCTCCCTTATTCCTTTGTATTGGGTGTTTACCACAGCCATCCAGCAACCGAATGAGGTGCAAGTCATGCCGCCGAAGTTCATTCCATCTGTCATCACGCAGTACTTGCCACTGCGTCTATCTGGCGATGCTGAGGGCGCCCAGACCTTGGTTGATGGAGCGCTTGAAAGTTTGCGCTTGCTCTTTCGGCGAACGAATATTGTCAGGTGGTTTCTTAACAGTACCTTGATTGCGATAACGGCGACCTTCGGAGTGCTTGTCTTTGACTCCATGGCAGCCTTTAGTTTTGCCAAAAAGCAGTTCCCCGGACGAGATGTGCTGTTTTGGATCATGATCAGTACCATGATGATTCCAGGGCAAGTCATGCTAGTTCCCATGTTCATGGTTGTCAGAGAGCTGGGCATCGTTAATACACCTTGGGCTATTTTACTTCCCCAACTGTCCATGGTATTTGGTGTGTTTTTGTTGCGGCAATTTATGGGTACCATTCCCTCAGAGTTAATTGAGGCGGCTCGAATCGATGGGGCTGGTGAGTTGAGTATCTATTGGCGAATTATTGTGCCTTTAGCCAAGCCAGGGTTGGCCACTTTAGGTATTCTTACCTTTACATCAAGTTGGAACTCATTTCTGTGGCCCTTGATTGCAGTGCAACGCTCGGAGTGGTTCACTTTGCCCGTTGGTCTAAAGACGCTCCAGGATCAGAACTTAGTGAACTATGGTCTTTTGATGAGTGGGGCGGCAGTCGCTGCTATACCCATGATTATTGTGTTCTTGTCTTTCCAGAAATACTTCATTAAAGGGTTAACCTTAGGTGGTGTTAAGGGCTAGACTGGGCATGATCGTTGGGGTGGTTGCCATGGGGCCTCCTGCGTGATAGAAAGAATATGAAAGAGATGGCAGTCCTTCAGGGGCTGCCTTTTTCGCGGTGACTTTAAATTTGGCAGGACATGCCAAATACAGAACGAATATCTGTCTTAAAGCCTGCCTGTGGATTTGATGCGATCTAACACGAGATCGTGGTGGCGCCAATGCATCAAGACTATACAGAATGTAACCGTGGGGCGAGCCCTTGGCATTTAACAAATTAGACGGAAGAGTAGGTGAGATTGATTGCATCATGGTCTAAGGATAGAAAAGCCGGTTAGTGCCGATCTAGAGTCTGCTTATACTGTTTTTGAGCTGGCCATTGCCCTGGCATTTGACCAAGAAGGTGTTATTGAGGATGCCACACAAGAGATTGCGTACAAAAAATCGCTGATCCGCCAGTCAGTGGAGGAAAACGATTCCAATACTGTCTTTATGGTGGCCAAACTCGATGGTCGCGTGATTGGAACCATTTCCTTTGGGCCCTGCGGTGATGATATCAGAAAGTGCACGAACAGTGGGCTAGAGACAGTGGGTGAACTGGGCGGTCTCTATGTTTTACCAGAATATCAAGGCCAGGGTGTGGGGTCAGCATTGATCTCTGAAATGCTCATGTATCTGCATAATAAAGGGGTTAAGCAGTTTTGCTTGGATTGTGGCCTTAAGGGTGCCCAAAAAAGATGGTTAAGAAAATTTGGCGAGCCTTACAAAGTCGCAAAGAACTATTGGGGCAAAGATGCTGATCATCTGATTTGGTTATGTGATGTGGTCGACTATGTTCAGTAAACCCACAGACTCACACCTTTGCCTAATAAACATTATTACCGTCTTCCTTGGCCTCATGCCTCATTACATTTGAAAGTCAACGAAGAGATTATGCGCCGATTAGGTTTAGCGGCGTGGATATCGCTGGGGTGCAGCAAGAACGTATATATTTAATCACTAGCGTTGCATTAATTT
>DHNI01000108.1 GCA_002409455.1 Firmicutes bacterium UBA5420
CTCGGAGAGATCTATTACTAGGGGGACTGTCCCTCACACAATTTGACGAATTTCGTAGTTCGACGCTATTGCCGGTGCCTACTATCTTATCCCTGAAAAGCAGCCTCTTGAGCTGCTTTTTTCATTGGGCAAGCAAAACGCCAAGAGGGATTTTGCGACATTTTGCAGAAAGTAAGTCTCAGAGAATGCGAAGGTGATTGAAATGTGCTGCCAGATATTAACTGCCGCAGGTCTAGATAAAGAAGGAACGTTTCGCGAGGTGATCTCCCTTGAAGATTTTATTAGTTGAAGATGAAGTGCAGTTGTGTGAGTCGCTCAAGGAACTCCTAAAAGGAGAGAAGTGGACAGTGGAGTATGTCCACGATGGCCTTACCGCAGTCGACTATATCATGTGCGGTGGATACGATATAATAGTGCTAGACATCATGCTACCAGGGCTAAACGGAATTGAAGTGCTCTCTGCGATTCGCAATAAGGGGAACACAGTGCCAGTTTTGCTGCTTTCGGCTAAGCGCAGCTCTGGTGATAAAGTTACCGGACTAGACACCGGAGCAGACGATTACTTAACCAAACCATTTGACCCGACTGAGCTTAAGGCCAGACTACGTGCCTTATATAGGAGAAAACAAGATACGTACAAGACGGAGACTATTGAACTGGCCAACATTTCTTTGAACATGGCCACTGCTACCTTGCAGACCAGCAAAAAAACGGTACAGCTCACGGCTAAAGAACTAGATCTTGTCGAACTCTTTCTCTATAACCCCGGTCACGTCTTTGACAAAGAAGCGATGATCACCAAGTTGTGGCCTCTAGACAGCGATGTCACTTACAATAACGTAGAAGCTCATATTTCGTCCATTCGCAGAAAAATGAAGAAGATCGGCTCCCAAGCAAGAATCATCACTATCAGAGGTATTGGCTATAAACTGGAGGGTTAGAATTGTTCCAAGCCTTAAGGCGTAAATTCATGTTCGTCAATATGCTCTTAATTTTCTTCATACTCTCCACAGCCCTCCTGGGCTTCTATTTCATTACCTGGCTTAGTTCGGAACAATCTGCCACAAGACTAATTAGTACGTATATGTCCATGCCCCTCGGAGAAATCCATAGCAGTAGTGACACGCCCCATCTGTTCATCTCTGAGATTGACGTTGCCACCTATGATTACATTCAACCGCTAATTGATTCCAATATCTTCAAGTACTTCAAGACATCATACGCACATGATAGTTTCAGTTCATCGCAGACGAACAATATCTTGAGCGAGGTTGTGGCCAAAGACGATATAGCTGCCCGAATCAGGGTCGATGATCACTATTATAAATATCAAAAGCAAAAGATTAACGGCGAACGAATCAAGATCGTGGTGCTTGACGTGACAACGGGCATGCAGCATCTCCGTTCCACCGCCTTTACCCTAATTACCATAGCCCTAGTAAGCCTAATCTTTGTCTACTTTGTCAGCAAACTAATTACGGAACTATCGGTCAAGCCCATTGAAGAAATGTTTAAAAGGCAGGGAGAATTCTTTTCGGATATTTCCCATGAACTAAGGACACCTCTCACTGCAGCCATCACCAACCTTGCTGTAATTCAGGCAAACAAAGCTGAGACAGTGCAATCCCAGGAAAAATGGGTCGGCTTCCTAAAAGACCAACTCGATCGCCTAGTTAACCTAGTCAATGAAATGCTCTATTTAGAGGATATTGGTTCAGGTATCCATGACGAAACCAGCGAGCGAATCAACTTCAGCGAATTAGTAGAACAACAGATTAAAGGCCTTTCAGCGTATATCAATGAAAAGGGACTTGGTTTGAATGTTTGCATTCAGAAAGAGGTGTATTACCATGGTGAGTTAGAAGCATTAACCCGCTTAGTTAGTGTATTGGTAGATAATGCCATCAAATATACTCCGGAAGGGGGCTCAATTTCCCTAAACTTGGCAAAGGCCGAACGACGCGTTTATTTAACTGTCGAAAACAGCGGTGATGGAATAGAACCAGAAGATTTAGATCGGGTTTTTGACCGCTTCTATCGAGTACGAAAATCAAGAAGTAGAAATGAAGGGGGGCAAGGGCTGGGTCTGGCCATTGCCAAATCGGTAGTGGAAAAATATGGAGGCACAATTAGAATCACCAGTACAGTCGGGGCAAATACGATTTTTTCCGTAGAACTGCCCATCTAAAAGGAGATACTCCTCAGCTTGCTTGGAGGAGTTTTTTTGACGCTCTTTTGTAAAGCTTGTAACTAAAACACAAATCTTCAGGGTAAATTCAGCTGAACTTGTTAGGCTCTTATCAAAGCATGATTGGGGTGATGAAATCCTATCAAACGCTCAAAATCTGGGCTATATATAAAAACATGAGTCAAAAGGAGGAAGGGAAAATGAAAAAAACCATAGTAAGTCGATGTCTGACCGGATTATTTGTAATGGTTACCTTGATGAATGCACTTATGCCCTGTTACTTTGTTGCAGAAGCCTACACGGATCTTGAGACCACAGCCTGGAGGGCTCCCGCTCAAATTATTATTGACGCGGAGTTAGATGAATGGAATACGTCCACACCTCTTGTCTTAGATCACGCTGAGCAGCTCGTTCGGGACGCAAACCAATGGACCGGTACAGAAGACTTAAGCGCAAACATGTACTTTATGTGGGATCAGGAGAATCTCTACCTCGCTGGGGAAATTCAAGACGATACGCCTTTTATGTATCGTGAAGGCTTTCCACCAGACATGGCAGATGCAATGGTTCTCTTTTTCAGTACCAATCCCGCTGCAGACCCTACAAGAGTCAAGTATGAGGCAACAGATTTTCGCTTGGTCATGATTATTGACGACTATTACTTCAACACTGGTTTAGATCGAGATATGGTCGAAAACACCTGTGGATTGGAGACCAAGGGCGATGACGGCGATGATCAGGTCTTAGATGGCTACGAATATGCCGTAAAGGAAATTGCGGGGGGCTACATCTATGAAGCCGCAATTCCCTGGAGCAACTTCGCAAATGAGCAGATACCTGTCCTTTCTCCCGAAGCAGGCATGGTCATTGGCTTTGACTTTGCCATGTATGACCTTGACTTTCCTTGCCCAGGGGTTGCTACAGTCAGTATGTCCTGGACAGGAAGCACCGATGGCAACACCAACCCGAGCACTTGGGGCAGGCTACTTTTTCAAGAATAGGGAATGGGGGAAAATTCATTGAAGAAATCTTGGTCCATACTACTAATTCTAGTACTTCTCCTATTCAGCATGGAGACTTTGGCTCTGGCGAAGAACATTGATCTGCAAGCAGTTCTAGGCAACACAGCAGCAGAGGGCAAGTTCGATGTCTATCATTGGTGGACGGCTGGCGGAGAAAAAGAGGCAGTTGATTCTGCTATAGCGGCTTTTAACCAAAGATACCCTAACATTAGTGTCATTTCTAATGCGATTCCAGGGGGAGCTGGCGGTTCGATGGTGATGAAAGTCAAAGTACTTGCTTTAACAGGCAACTCACCTGAGACATTTCAGGCTCATCCTGGTTTAGAACTTGAGCCCTATGAAGAAGCGGCAATGCTCTATGACTTAACCGAACTTTGGGAGACTCTGAATTTGGAAGATAGGATGCTTAAGGGCATCTCGGAACTCTGTCAGATTGACGGTAAATATTACATTGTACCAATTGGCGTACACAAGACGAATATGGTTTTCTACAATAAAAAGATGTTTGAAGAATACGATATCAATCCGCCCCAAGAACCTGTGAGCTGGGATGACTTTTGGGAGCTGTGTGATGAACTTCAAGCCAAACTTCCGGCGGACAAATTCCCTATCGACTTAGGAGATCGAAAAGGCTGGCCCGCTACCCAAGTCTTTGAGAGTGTAATGATGGGTACGAGTCCCCAGACCTACGAGGATTTCATTAATGGCATAGCTACAGTTGAACAGGTTACAGAAGTACTAGAAAACATGAAAAGACTGATG
>DHNI01000111.1 GCA_002409455.1 Firmicutes bacterium UBA5420
AGCATATGAAGAAGAGTGGACTTGCCTGAGCCACTGTTTCCCACAATGGCGATATGTTCACCTTTTTCCAATATGAAGTTGACCTTGTCGACGGCAACTACAGGCTCCGTACCAGGATACACCTTGCTCAGATTGAGCGTTCTTAGAATGGTCATTTTAATCTCCTTTCGCATCATCTACCCTAACTATACAATCCTTAGGTGACATGAAAGTGACGCCCCAAAACGGGGCCTGTCCCTCACACAATTTGGCGAATTTCGTATTGACGATCAAAAGGATCTGGTGCCTTTGCTCAAAGATTCTCTAGCAAGCCATGGCAACCAGATCCTAACGCGTACGTATGGAAAATAGGGAGGGGTTGTGGTGGAGGGACGTGCTTAGAATAGTAGGTAGCAGGTACCCCCTATCAGACCACTCCCCAGTATGACAACGATGGGGTTTAGATCGAATTTCCGCAGCAGGAAAAGCCATCCTGCAAAAAGGGCTACCGCGATAAAGTCCAGAGACGCAAGATTCCATGTGAAGCCTGCGCTTCCCCAGAATGCTAGCACGAGAATGGACAATCCCGCCGACAAAATCAGCGCCACCACAGTAGGTCGTAAGCCAGCGAGTACCCCCTTGATTACAACGAGCTCTTGATATTTGCTGTATAGCCATGCCAGTGACAGAACAATGATACAGGAGGGCAGTATGGAACCAAGGGTAGACACCAACGCCCCGCCAAATCCTGCGATTTGGGTGCCCACAAAGGTGGCCGAATTGATGGCAATGGGGCCGGGAGTCATTTCTGAAATAGTGATTAGATCCGTAAACTCCGCAAGGGTCAGCCAACCGTGGATATCCACCACTTGGTTTTGGATCAGTGGCATGGCAGCCATACCACCACCAAAGCTAAATAGGCCGATTTGCAAAAAACTCCAAAACAGTTGCAGGTAAATCATGGCTAAATGTGCTCCTTTCCTGCATGTTTGTCATATAAGCTTACTAGTGCTCCTAAGGTTCCGCAGAATACGATGATGTAGATGATGTTGACGCGCAAGACGTAGTATACAATAAAAGCCCCCACCATGATGATAATGGGCAGCCACTTTTTGGCCTTAACAATCCTTCCTCCCATTGTAATTACCACATCGAAAATGACTGCACATACACCAGCCATCATACCCTTGAGTGCGGCGCTTATTACGGCATTGTCCCGAAACGCTGCGTAGAAAAATGAGATGGCTGAAAGTATGATGAATGGTGGAAGTATAGTGCCGAGAATGGCAACCAAAGCCCCAGATAATCCCAGCAGTCTCCAACCCACCAGAATGGACGCGTTGACAGCCATCGCTCCTGGTGAAGACTGGGCAATGGCCGCTATATTCAGCATTTCTTCTTCCTCTAGCCAACCAAATTCATCCACAAACTTTTTCTTCATCATGGGGACGATCACATATCCCCCACCAAAGGTGAAAGCACTCAGAAAAAAGGTGGATTTAAACAACGTGAAATAGCTCTTTGAATTCTTATCCATGGTTCTTCTCCTTCTATACACTACACAAGTATATACTTCCTTTTCATATAACAGAAATAGTATTCTTGAATGCAAATCATAGCCAATTCGTTATAATAGATATGGGGGCAGAAATATGACCATTCGACACTTAAGAATCTTTGTTGCAGTATGTGAAGAGGGAAGCATGACGAAAGCCGGGCAGAAACTATTTATGGCGCAACCTACTGTCAGTTTAGCCATATCAAAGTTAGAAAACCACTATGGGGTCAAATTGTTTGATCGGCTCTCAAAGCGACTGTATTTGACTGATACGGGAAGGGAACTATTAGCCTACGCTCAGCATATCATTCAGATGTTCGACGAAATGGAAACCAAAGTGCAGAACTTGAGCAATAGTGGTACCTTGCGTATTGGATCTAGCGTAACCATAGGAAACCGCTTCTTACCAAGCCTGTTGAAAACTTTTTCCCAGAATCGACCTGGTGTTGCTGTCAAGAGCCAGATCGACAACTCTGAAAGAATAGAGCAAGCTGTTCTAGACAATCAGGTCGATCTTGGACTAATCGAAGGCGTTACCCGTAGCTCTGAACTGGTCAATGAGGCATTTTGGGATGATGAGTTGGTGCTACTCTTTGCTCGAGGCCATCGTTGGGAGACGCAGCCCGTGGTGATGCCAGATCAGTTGAAAGACGAGCCGTTTCTTGCGCGAGAACACGGGAGCGGAGGGCGGGAGGTTTTGGAGAGCGCCTTATTATTACATGACATCAAGATCGAACCCGTCTGGGAAAGCATTAGCACGCAAGCCATCCTACAAGCTGTCCTCAATGGCATCGGTTGGGCGGTATTGCCACTTCTCCTAGTGGAACCCCTTCTAAAACAGGGCCTCCTTGTCACTAGGCCGATTGAAGGTATTTCGCTCAATCGGAAATTCGCCATCATTTACCACAAAAACAAATACCTCACAGATATCATGCAGGAATTTATGGATTTGTGTACAGCACCGATTCTGACAAGATAATTACCTTAACGCCACTAACTATACCACTGAAGGATAGGCAGTTCAACAGCATCCAGCCCTGAGCTATTGATTGTACAGGATTGCTGAGATTTTTGTCCAATGCTAGTTATATAGATATATAGGATGTAGGAGTAAGGCCCATAATCGTGGGTGGTCAAGCGGTAGAACTCTATACCTTTCAGGACTACACAACACTGGACGTGGATCTAGTTTCAAGCCACAATCATCTTGTATTATCGATCGTTTGAATGCCTATGTCCGTTGGAAGTCCACATCCGATTAAAAGCAAGCTCCAAAGATTACTTGAACCACCACGACCGAAGCCTTTAAAGAAAGTTGAGGGAAATGATTAGGACTACTCATTTGACAAAGCACTATGGGGATGTGCGGGCGGTTCATGATGTGAACGTATCCGTGAAAGAGGGCGAAATCGTAGGCTTTTTGGGCCTAAATGGAGCCGGAAAGACCACCACTTTCCGGATGTTATTAGGCATGGTGACGCCAACTAAAGGAGACTGTTTTCTACAGGGGCATA
>DHNI01000087.1:0-2753 GCA_002409455.1 Firmicutes bacterium UBA5420
GCGATATTCGGCACCTAGTTCGCGAAAAATCTCGAGAAGGTTGCTAAAGACCGTGTCATTGTTGCCCACGGCATTCCAAAAACTGCTTCCTATCAAAACAGCGGGGGAGTTATTCATGTCAAATAGCTTTCTAGGGAGTGACCATTGATAGGGATTTCCGTCTCCATAGGGGTTATATGGTAAGGCTAGGTACGTTTTACAACTTGGTTTTGCAACTCCTATTCTTAACATATCACGTTTAGCGATCTCGATTTGATCCAGATTAGGCTTTACTGTCTTGAGTGAATAGTATTCTTCAGAACCATCTGTACGTCGAACATAAAGATCAAATCGAGTTTCTAGCTCAACATGCCTGGGGTTATCTAAGTCGATAATTCTTTGAAGCTCCCTGTTCCAATCGGTTTGTTGGGGAGTTGTGGCGCTCCGCTGTGAAGATAGTAAATCGTTGATCGCCTCATCCTGCCATGTGTTAAGTGTGACCGTTTCAAGACGCTGATTTTCAGCGTAGGCACCACTTCCAACTGCGATCTCGTAAGCAATCTGTTCGTATACTCCTTGCCCGAATGAAGTTACAAAGGATCGCTCGAACTTAGAACCCTTCCAAATTTCTTCTGGCACCAAGCGACTTCCAAAAGGGTTTGTGTTATTGATACTTCGCATGTCTGTAGGCAATGCACTGATTCGCCTAGTGAGGATGTTATCCATCTTTTCTCTAATGCGCGCCTTGATTCGTTCTCTAGTTGGCTCTTCGATCATGGTTCTAGCTCCCATGGTTACTCACGTATTTAGCTGATCTATACTTATCCAGATCCTCCAATTCCTTATTTCCCCATAAGAGACTTAATCCCTTTATCATTCATTCGCTATGAAGACTCTGACTTCCATGGGGGGAAAACAGGGTGATTGGGCGTAGCCCGACAGATGCCCGTTAGGGAATGTATTTTGGTACAGGATTGAGCCAGCCCTTAAGGTTGCCTAGTTTTACAAAATCATTGAATACATCCATTTCTTCAAGAAGCAGTTCCTTGAAAAGGCCCCGAATTTCATCATTAAACGTTGCCTGTTTGAATGCTTGGGCATGCTTAGCGCCTGCTCCTTGCATGAAACTACTGATCGTACGAAAAATGGTATCATCATCAAAAAAGCGGATGTCCCGAAGGCATAGGGTGAACTTTCCGGGCCGCTTAGGAAACGGGACTGCGTACGTTTTGAGGCTCTTTTCCAGCATGCCGATCTGTTTGTTTAGCCGGTGCAACCCTACATCTAAAGCAATCTTAAAGTCAAGATCATGGACAATGGCTACGAAAATGTTGGTGAGATACATCGTATCATAGCGATAGGTAAGGTGATCGTGTAGGCTGGCGGCCTCTATTAGCATAAGCTGTTTGCCGTCATCCCTGAGCTCTTGCTTCACCATGGGGGGCTTTTCCATCCATCCCTTGGCCCGCAGATAATGAACCAGAATATTGGTCTCATTAATGGTTCGGGACGCCATTTCCTTAATTATCTTGCGTAGGCTATCGTTGGTGAAACAGGAGTAAAAGGCACTAAGGAGATTCTCTATATGCTCCTGGAAGTATAAGAAAATGTCCATGGCAATGTATTCATCGTTAATTGAGTCGGAATCACTCTGCAATTGGGCTGCAGCTCTATTACGATCGGGAGAGGGAATGCAGTATGTGTCCAGTTCGTCTTCTAAGACCCGAATGTTCTTTAGAATTGATTTTCGGATTTGTTTTAAGGCGATCTTGAGATCAGTATCGTGAACAAAACCCTCGTAGATGAGCGCTTTTTCCATAATCTGATACTTGGAGTTAAGTAGATCCCAAAGATTATGTGCTTCCCGGATATTGACAACTAGTTTTGTTTTTGTCCCTAGCATAACAAACCTCCATCTCGAAATCCACAACCCTAGTGTTTACCATTCTCGGTGACATATGTAATCTGGGCCGTCTTTTGGGGCTGGAATGCTCTGTGACAGATATTGACAAAGGCAGAAAAACGCTTTAGGATATTATGTAGAATAGAAAGGCCCTATTTTTTTCCTGGTGTTGTAAACGATTACTCCTATCAGGCGGATAGCGGGTGCAAAGGAGCTTTTTCGTGACTACACGCGATCGAAGAAATATTACAATCAAAGATGTGGCGAGATATGCCGGTGTCTCTACGGCTACCGTGTCGCGGGTTCTAAATGGAAGCTCACCTGTGAAAGATGAGCTTGTGGAGCGGGTGCAGCATGCCGTGGCTACCCTAGGTTATCATCCAAATGCAGCGGCCCGAACCCTTAAGACCAGAAAGGCGAATGCCATCGGCATCTTGGTTCCGGACATTTCTAACCCCTACTTCATGCAGATCATCAAAGGAATTGAAGATGTCATGGCCCTGGATTTTAGTTTGCTCATGGCAAGCTCTGATGAAGATAGCAAAAAAGAGAAAAAGCTCTTAAATGTGTTGTCTGAAGATCGCATTGATTGCCTGGTCGTAGCTACGGCGGGGGGCAACGATGAGGTCATTAGGGCAATTGATGAAAAGGGCACACCCGTGGTTTTGGTTGACCGCTTGCCAGATTCTTTGGCCAATGAGATGGACTCCGTTGTTGAAGATAACGTTTGGTCGGCTTATGAATTAGTCCAGTCCATGATCAAGCTAGGTATTAAATCCCTGGGAATTATTCATGGCCCCATGAGTGCGAGTACCGCTTTTCAGAGGGCATCGGGCTGCATGTCTGCAATCAGGCACCATGCCCCTGAACT
>DHNI01000087.1:3000-6607 GCA_002409455.1 Firmicutes bacterium UBA5420
AACCTGATGGCTATTGGTGCCATTTCCACCCTGATGAGGCGTGGCTTTGTGATCGGAAAAGACATTATGCTGGGCTCCTATGGAGCCATTGAAAATCATCTCTTGTTCGATAGTTCTCTAAGGTATGTCGAACAAGATTCGCGCACGCTCGGGAAACTCGTGGGGAATGTTGTGCAGCGAAGACTCGAGGATCGGAATGCCGAGGTTGTGTCCCATGTGGTAAAACAGCAGTTAGGCGTCACGTTCAAGTGAGGTTCGGTGGAGTAGCTACGGGCACCTAACACACAATCTGGCGTTTCTTATCTGGAAGTGCAAACAACGATGGAAGTAACTTGCATATTCCTCGCTAAAGCCATGAATGGTTTTTTGTCTAGGTGTAAACGATTACTACTAAAGCCCCATTTTAAATACCACAGTTGATCAAGCCAGATGGACTATATCGTAGCCAGCAACGTTTTGGCGTCTACCGCTGGCATGTTCTTGATCCCATTATAAATGTGCACTGAGGAATATTGGGAGCATTATATTGCTTATGAAGGGGTAGATACGCCTTGTTTTACACAGACAAAAAAGTGGAACAACGAATTTGCGAACTTGCTGATTTTCGCTATCGCGAAGCGAAACCAATTGAGTATTTCCGTACTAGATTGGATGAGACTGGGGAAGTTGCACCCAAACCACCTACTTTAAATAATGGCTGGGGTAGCTTGGCATTAGGAGAGTGTTGGAAGGGCTGGGATACATATGCCTGGTTAGCAACGGAAATAGAGATCCCCCCTTCCTGGGAAGACAAAAAAATATTGATGCGTTTGGATCTAGGACGGACTGGTGACGGTAATAATTCTGGCTTTGAATCCCTGCTTTATCTTAATGGGGAACCCTACCAGGCAGTGGACTCAAACCATCAGGAAGTGTTTTTTCCCCCTGAGCTTGCGGGGACTAGAATCACAATTCATATACGACTCTGGTCAGGATTGAATGGGGGAGGCCGCCCGGTGGAGCAGGAGTACAAGCTAAAGGTGGCTGAACTTTGCTGGCTAGACGAGCAAACGGATGATCTGTTCTATTGGGGAACTGCTGTCCTGGGAACGCTTGCCCTTCTAAGGGAAGAACAAACTGAACGGCATGAACTTCGAAAAGCTGCCAACAGAAGCGTTAATCTAATTGACTGGTCTCGCCCCGGATCTAGTAAGTTTTACCAAAGTATTGCACAGGCCAACCAGCAATTGCAGGCTGATATTGCGAAAATTGAGAAGAACCATGAGGTTACAATCCACTGTGTTGGCCACACTCATATTGATGTAGCTTGGTTGTGGAGGCTTAAGCATACGAGGGAAAAAGCTGGGCGTTCGTTCTCCACGGTATTGCGGTTGATGGAAATGTACCCCGAATACGTTTTTTTACAAACCCAACCACAGCTTTATGACTATCTTAAGACGGATTATCCGCAGATTTACAGCACGATTAAGAAACGAATTGTGGAAAAACGATGGGAAGCGGAAGGCGGTATGTGGGTCGAAGCTGACTGCAACATAACATCAGGAGAATCACTAGTACGGCAGTTGCTTCTAGGAATTCGCTTTTTGAAAGAAGAATTCGGGGTAGATTGTACGTTTCTATGGCTACCCGATGTGTTTGGTTACAGTTGGTCTCTTCCACAAATCCTAAAGAAGTCAGGCATCTCCACATTTATGACGACGAAAATCAGTTGGAACCAGTATAACAGAATGCCTCATGACACTTTTAAGTGGCGCGGTATTGACGGGACAGAAATTCTCACTCACTTTATTACTGCAACGGATGATCAAGACCCCAATTCTTGGAGGTACACTTATAATGGGGTGATTTCCCCAGCCACAATTCTTGGCACTTGGAATGCTTATCGCGACAAGAACATCAACAAGGATCTCCTAGTCTCTTACGGCTATGGAGATGGTGGTGGTGGAGTTAATCGAGACATGCTTGAGATGCGCCGACGACTAGACCAGATGCCTGGGCTACCAAATGTTAAACCTTCTCGCGCTGATGATTTTTTTAAGACATTAAATCGCACTTTCGAACAGACTAGCGAGTATGTGCATACTTGGGATGGCGAGCTTTACTTGGAATATCATCGCGGAACCTATACAAGCCAAGCCTATAATAAAAAAATGAACCGCAAACTAGAGTTGCTTTATCGCGAAACGGAATGGTTAAGTACCTTGAGTAGCTTGGTAAATAGTGCGTGGGAGAACTATCCGCAAAAGGAGTTGAATGATGGCTGGAAGACGATTTTGCGGCATCAATTCCACGATATCATTCCGGGTTCGTCCATTAGAGAGGTCTACGAAGATAGTGCAGAGGAATATGCGGAGTGCCAAACAATTGGAATCCAAGCCTGGGAGCGGGCCAGTAATTCGTTGGTAGAATCAGCTGACAATACATTTACCGTTTTTAACTCGGCTCCATGGCTACGAGATGATATGCTCACCGTGTCCGTAGAAGACTCTGGCGAACGAGGCCATTGGGTCGATTGCGAAGGCCAACCGTTGCAGGCAGATCGTCAAGGCGAGAATTGGCTCGTTTACGTTAAGCAGCTTCCTTCTATGGGGTACAAAGTAATTCGCTTCGAGCCTGACGCACAAGGACAAAAGGCTAGTATGAGCACACCCTTTACCCTACTTGATAGCGGAATTATTACCCCCTATTTTGAAATAGACTGGAATGACAGTGGCCAACTAACCTCTATTTTTGACCGTCAGGCTAAACGCCAAGTACTAGCGGAAGGAAAGCTTGGTAATGTGTTTCAGGTTTTTGAGGATAAGCCGATGGCTCACGACGCTTGGGATATCGACATCTACTATCAGGAGAAAATGCGTCTCATTGAGGATTTGGTAGATATTTCTGTAATTGAAAAGGGTCAATTACGAGTTGTGATTCGTTTTCAATGGAGGTATATGGACTCCACTTTGACTCAAGATATGGTCGTTTCTACCCACTCTAAGCGGATTGATTTTCGCACCAAAGTTGATTGGCATGAGGAGCAGCAGCTATTGAAGGTTGCTTTTCCAGTAGAGATTCGCTCTACTGAGGCAACATATGATATCCAATTTGGTAACGTAAAGAGGCCCACTCATTGGAATACAAGCTGGGACTGGGCGCGATTCGAAACTGTTGCGCATCAATGGGCAGATCTATCCGAGAGAGGGTATGGTGTAAGCATTCTCAATGATTGCAAATATGGACATGATATTAAAGATAATGTCATGCGCTTATCCTTAATTAAATCGGCAATTCACCCAGATTATTTGGCAGATCAAGGCACCCATGAATTTACCTACAGTCTGTTGCCACATGAGGGCGATTGGGTAGATGGGGGAACCGTCCAAGAGGCAAGGCAGCTAAACAATCCGCTTCTGTACCGAAAAGGGCAGGCAGAAGCTAATGAACTTAGCTTCTTCAGCTTAAATAAGAGCAATGTAATGATTGACGCAGTTAAAAAGTCCGAAGATGGTAACGAGATCATTGTCCGAATCCATGAGTTTGCCGGCCAGACCTCACAAGTGAAACTGAACAGTGCATTTTCTTTTACGAGTTGGCAAGAAGTAGACCTCCTGGAGTGTCCTTG
>DHNI01000064.1:0-5923 GCA_002409455.1 Firmicutes bacterium UBA5420
TGCCAACTTTGAGGGGGCCTTACGTCCCCCTCTATCATGTTTGAGGTGGTAATGTGAAGGTTCGAAAAACTGTATCCGTTGTCCTATTAATTTTGGGTATAGTGGTTTTTGGAGTTGGCCTTTATGGCTGGCTTATGGGTGATCTCAATCTTGAGTCCTTACGCCATATCTCTGAAGTGGTGTATGAAGTACGCAAAGAGTCCAGATCCTTTGAGATCCCAATTACAGGCACCGTAGATTTGTTTGGCAACGGTCTGGGAAGTGTTCCCATCGCGCTTTTGAGCTTTGTGATGAACAATGCTCTCATCATCATGATTGTGGGAATCACCCTGCTATTTAACGGAGTTATGCTACGCATCCAGTCCTGGGAGTCTATGAAGGATCTGTTCTGTGTTCAGCCTGCCCTATTCTTTTTCATGCTCTTTGTCTATTTTCCTATCATTGACCTGATACGTATTAGCCTGACGGATATGCGCATGTTGGTGGCTGACCCTCAGCCTTTTATTGGTCTGCGCAATTATCGCTGGCTGTTTCTGCAATCTGGGTGGACGCGGTTTAGCGAATCTCTGTTGATTACAGCTCGCTATACGTTCTGGGAACTATTCATCACCTTAGTTGGAGGATTATTATTGGCCCTACTCTTTAACCGTATGAATCGGGCGTTTAATGCAATGCGTGCGGCAGTCTTTATGCCAAAATACATTGCCGTAGCCACCAGCGCGGTGGTGTTTATCTGGATCCTTCATGGCAACTATGGTATCTTGAACTACGCTCTTTCTCTCTTTGGCATTCGAGGCCCAAATTGGCTTATACAAGCAGATACCGCCCTTTATGGTGTTTTGATTCTCACGATGTGGCGTGTAGTCGGCTATGCCATGATGATTTATCTCTCGGCCATGCAAGGAATCCCCAAAGACTATTATGAGGCAGCCGAGATTGATGGTGCCGATGGCGTGCAGCGGCTACGCTATATTACGTTACCCATGCTAGCGCCCACCAGTTTGTTTCTATTCGTCACCACCTTTATTGCCAGTATGAAGGTGTTTCAGTCTGTGGACGTGATGACTGCAGGTGGACCTGGTACTGCAACTAACGTTGTGGTGCAGTGGATTTACAACTTGTCGTTTAGGGATTTCCGGGCGGCACGTTCAGCAGCGGTATCGGTCGTATTTTTTGTGATTTTACTAGTCTGTACCGCCGCTACCATGATGTGGTCGAACAGATCTGTGAGTTACGATTCGTAGAAAGGAGGACACCTCATGCAAGATACTGTATTACTCAGAATGCGTCAATCGGGTTGGTTTGATCTTTTACTCTTCTTCTTAGCTGTCGCTATCGTATTGGTGGGTCTTGGTTTGGCCGGTATGATTCAATACCGTGTGCAGATGAACAATATGGCCGAAGGCCTTACCGATTTTGAAATTAGGGAAAACCTAGGAATGCTGGCTGCAAGGCGTGATAGTTTCATGAACATTGGGTTTGCGGTTCTGGCCTTTGTGGTGGTGGGTTTTGCCATATTAGCTGTTGCCAGCTACTATCAAGACAAGGTGTCACTCCAGACGAAGAAGAATCTAGGAAAGCTTCGTGTGGTGTTGCAGTATATAGTGGCTCTAGGTGTTACGTTGATTATGCTTTTCCCGATTTACTGGATGGTCATTTCTTCGCTGAAAACAAGTACAGAACTGCTTCTTCCCGTGCCGACCCTGTGGCCTAGGGAGTTTCAATGGCAGAACTTTCCTAACGTGCTCAATCGGGCCCCCTTTGTGCGGTATCTTTTTAATACCTTGGTGAGCACCTTTTTCATGATGTTAGGTGAATTGATCATCGGGATTCTGGCCGCCTACGGATTTGCTAAAGGGAAATTCAAGGGGCAGAATTTGCTATTTATGTTGGTTTTAGGTGCACTGATGGTTCCTATCCAAGTCACCTTTGTGCCCATTTATGTGATGATTTCGCGCCTAGGCTGGATTAATAGTTTCCCGGGCCTGATTGTTCCAAATCTAGTGAGTGCTTACTTCATTTTCATGCTTCGCCAGGCGTTTAAGGCCGTTGACGAGAGCTATCTAGATGCCGGAAGAGTAGATGGTCTGGGCCGAATTGGTCTCATTTGGAATGTGCTGGTGCCCATGACTAAGCCTACCTTAATTACAATTTCCATCATTACGTTTATCAATGGCTGGAACAATTACTTTTGGCCAAAGATGGTAGCAACCAAGGATGAATTCCGCACCATCGCGGTGGGTGTAACGAGGCTGCGTCAGACCTTTGCGGGCATGGAGACAGCGAACTACAACGAGATTATGGCCGGCGCTGTCATGGCCATTATACCCATTGTTCTGGTCTTTTTGGTTTTGCAGAAGTACATTATGACCGGAATGAGCAAGGCTGCTATGAAGTGATCTCGGACTTTGTCAAGGAGGTTGTTGTATGATGATGAGAAAGATGAAGAAGCTTCCATTTTTAGTCTTAACCCTAATCCTGGTCTTGGCCGTTACCGTTTTTGCTGAAGAGCGAGTTGATCGCTATGATCAGATCTTCGATGCCAGCCAGGATGCAGGCAGACTGACCGCCCGTTTCTTACAGCTGACCACTAGGAGCGATGACAAAAGTGGTGACAGCACAATCTTAACTTCGCCAGATGGCAAAGTGATGATCGTGGATGCGGGTAACCCTAGCACCTTCATTGACATTCAAAACGCCTTGGATTCTTTGGGCATTACCCGCATTGACTATTTGGTAGCATCGCATCCCCATGTTGATCACGTTGGGAGCTTTGCCCAATTAATCTATGGCTACGATATTGGGGCAGTGTACACCACAGAAGTAGAATATCCCACATCGCACTATCGTAATTACATGGAGGCCCTGGAGGCGACAGAGACTCCCCACGTTATTTTGGCGGAAGGTGACACCTTCATGTTCGGTGATCATGTCTTGGTAGAGGTCTTTCACCCGGCGCCTGGTATTGAGTATTACGAAGGATATCCAGAGGGAAGCACCCAATTTATCAATAACCTATCTTTGCTGATGAAGCTGACCTATGGAGATTCGTCGTTCTTGTTTACAGGTGATCTTTATACCAACTCAGAACGAGAAATTGCAGCTACGTATGGTGAGCGCTTGCGTTCTGGAGTGCTCAAAGTGCCTCATCATGGGGCGGGTACTTCTTCGAGCAGGCCGTTTCGCGATGCAGTCGGTGCAGAGGTGGCAGTAATGATGAGTGACGCCATTGAGGAACTGCGCATTTATCGCAATTATGCCAATGCCGGTACAGACACGTATATCACCAGCATTGATGGTTCCGTTCTAGTATCGACGGTGGGCGATGGGAGCTATACTGTGATCTCGCAATTTGATCGGGTTGGCGACTTTCTGAATTAGGATTGAGTATCATAGGGAAATTTGGCAAAAGAAAGCTCCAGACCCAAGAGGGAATGGAGTCTTTTTTTGCTATTCTACACTTAATAAGACGCCATGATCGGGATCCACGTATTCAAATCCTTGCCCAGCGTTTTTGCGGTAGAAGGCAGCAATTTCACGGTTAACGTGTTCAGGGACAAATGCCTCATTCTTATCCCATTTGTGTCCAATGTCTGGTACTGAATTGAATAGCATTTTTGTGTAGGGATGAATTGGCTTTTGGTATACTTTTCCTGTGGCGCCTTTTTCTACCAGTCTACCCCGATGCATAATCATGGTATAGTCACTGATATAGTACCCTAGGGCCAGATCATGGGTGATAAATAAAATGGACATTCCCCTCTCCCGGCAGATGTCTACAAGCAGATTGAGTATCCCCATACGCGTGGAAGCATCGAGCATACTGATTAGTTCATCTGCCACGAGCACATCAACGTCGAGCAATAAGGAGCGGGCTATCAATAGACGCTGCAATTGTCCGCCGCTGAGTTGGTGAGGAAATTGGTGCATAGTGCGCTTTGGATTAAGGTTCACACTTCTTAAGACTTCGGCCGTTTTCTCTTCGCGGTTTTTCACATCTGGTAAAAACACATCATAAACCATGTCGAAGACCCGATCGACACGAAATAGGGGATTAAATGATGAAAACGGGTCTTGGAAGATGCCTTGTACTTTACGATAATAGTCACGCAGGGCGTCTTTGCTTTTGATTGTTGTGATATCTTGCCCATGGTAAAACAGCTTTCCCGAGGAGGGTTTGATCAGCTTAAGCATTAGTTTTCCAATTGTTGTTTTACCACTACCGCTTTCGCCAATCAAGGATAATACGGTGCCTGGAAGCATTTCGAAGGAAGCATCCTGCACTGCCACGGTCTGTTCACGGACAAAGACACCGCTTGTAAAGACTTTTCCGAGGTTTTCGGCTGCAATGATCGGGGTCTTTCCTTTTTTGTCATCCAACACCTTCACTTCCAATCTTTTCATAATGCCAACAAGCGATAGAGTGATCCTCGCTGATATCTTCCGTAGGGGGCGTCTGGGCGCACACCTTCGTTTGGTATGGACAGCGGAATCGAAAGCGGCAACCAGGTCCAATATCAAGAAGCTCTGGAGGCGTACCTTTAATGCCCTCTAAGCGCTGGTGTTTGATCTGCGCTCCCACTTTGGGCAGGGAGTTGATAAGGGCTTGGGTGTAGGGGTGGCGTGGGCTGTTAATCAGCTCATCCACGGGGCCGGTTTCTACAGCGTGTCCTGCATACATGATCAGAAGCCTATCGGCAATTTGATAAAGGATGGATATGTCGTGGGTAATAAAAATGGCCGATCCGATAATCTTCTGATCGCGAAGTCCCATGAGCATGGACGCGGCAAAGCGCTGGGAGCTCACATCGAGGGCAGAGGTGATTTCATCGGCAATGACCAACGCTGGGTTCATCAATGTGGATATGATCATGATCACCCGTTGCTTCATCCCACCTGAAAGTTCAATAGGGTACTTGTTTAGCACATTCTTATCTAGATTGACCATGGCAAATCGTTCAGCAACCTTCCCTAAAAAGGCAGCATTTGTTGGAATGCCGTGTTCATGGGCCATGTCGGTAATGAATGTTTTGATTTTCTTTGTGGGACTTAGAGCATCGAGAGCGTATTGAGGAATAATTGAGATTTCACGAAAGCGCAAGCGCTGAAACTCTTCTTCGGGCATAGTCATAATATCTTTACCCAGAAGTGTTGCAGTTCCTGCCATATGTCGAAGGGGCTTTTTTCGCAGAATTAGCGTGTTTGCCAGGGTGCTTTTGCCGCACCCCGATTCGCCAGCAATCCCAAGAATTTCGCCGCGTCTAACTTGAAACGATACGCCATCGAGTGCTTTTACATCGCCTTTGAGAATCCGGTAATAGGCCTTTAGTTCCTGTACATCCAAAATGGTTTCCATTTCCATAGCTACATCTCCCTCAAACGTGGGTTGAAGACTTCGTCAAGCCCAGTATTGATAAAATAGAGTGAGACAATTAGGAAGGTTAAGAGAAGTCCTGGGATGATGATCCACCACCACATTCCTAAGTGCAAGGCATTCCAGTTGACCGCATTTTGAAGAATCAAACCAAGGGATATACCCCGTGTCGGCCCAAGCCCTAGAAACTCTAGGCCCACGGAGGCCAAAATGGTTCCGTTAAATTGAAGAATATAGACCATGAAGACATAGGAGAACATATTTGCCGCAATATCTTCCTTGAGAATCCGAATGGTACTGATTCCCGAAATACGTGATAGGTTGACAAATTCTTGGTTTCGCAAAGACATTGTTTGGGAACGAACCGCCCTTGCTGTCCATGGCCAGGCGGTGGCGGATACAATTAGACTTTGCGTAACGATTCCTCGGTATGGCAGGTAGGCTGATAGAATAATCAGTAAAGCTAAGGAAGGGATAACCATAAACACATTGGTGAGCATCATGAGTCCTTCGTCTGCCGCCTTCCCGCTGTTATAACCTGACACAAAA
>DHNI01000064.1:6070-9471 GCA_002409455.1 Firmicutes bacterium UBA5420
GCTGTTATAACCTGACACAAAACCAACGACCAAACCTATGATCGAGGCAATTGTTCCAGCTAAAAAGCCAACCAATAGGGTTGAGCGCAATCCGTATACGGCCATGGTATACACGTCGCGCCCTTGGAGGGTTGTTCCGAACCAGTGGTTTTTTGAGGGCGGTTGGTATCCGGCCCCGGCAAACTCGTCGTAATCATAGGGCGTAAGAAAGGGGCCAATTATGCTTAGCAACAAAATAAAAACAAACAAAGATATGCCGAGAAGCACTTTTTTATTGGAAACAGCAAAATAGAGATTTTCATGTCTTTTCCAAAATGAATCCGTTGCCATAATTAAGCCTCCTCTGAATAGGAATGTCGCACACGTGGATCGATCATCATGTACACTATATCGACGATAAAGTTAGCCGCCAACACCATCATAATTAGGAACAGGAAACAGCCTTGAATGAGGAAGTAATCGCTTTGCTTAATAGCTTGTACCATGGTGTAACCAAGGCCTGGATAAGCAAACACTACTTGCGTTAGTACTCCTCCTGAGATGATTGTTCCTAGACTTACAGCTAAGCCGGTTACTTGAGGCAGGACTCCGTTTCTGAACCCGTAGTTGCGAATGAGTTTCTTAGAAGCTCCCAGGGATTCCATGTATTTGGAGTAATTGGTGTTCGTTTCATAAATAATCATGTTGCGCATGCCAATCGCCCAGCCCCCGAGCTGGACAAGGAACATTGTAATAAACGGCATAAACCAGTGCATCAAAAAATCGGAGAGGAATGTCCAGTTCCATCCAGGACTGAGTGTTGCACTGTAAGCATGGCTAATGGGGAAGATTCCCAGGACGATTCCAAAAATATACGATACTACCAACGCAAACCAGAAGTATGGCGATGAAGTTAGGAAATAAAAGACGGGCATCATGAGATTATCCGCCTTTTTATTCACGCCAGATACCGCTCCGAATTTATTACCCACGATCCAGCTTAGTACGATAGAAGGAAGTAGAATGACAAAGTCGTAGACAATGGCATTTTTGATAATATCCATTACCGGTGCCGGGAAGCGAGTAATGCTAAGGCCCAGATCGCCCATGAAAAGAGAGCGCCAGAATCCTAGATATTGGGACCACAATGACTGGTTCAAACCAAATGTTTGCACAAAATAGCTTTGAAGGATCTCTCTGCCGCCTTCTAGGCCAGAGAATCTGGCCAAGAGCGATGTAATAGGATCACCGGGAACTAGGCGGGGTATCACCCAATTCAAAGTAACGGCCACAACAAACGTGACAAGGTAAATTGTTATTTTCTTGCTTAGGTAACGTACCATAGTGACCTCTTTTCTTTTGTGTCTCAAACAGGCACTAATGATGGTAGGCTGACAACAAAGAGTGCCCCGATAGACCACTTGGTCTACCGGGGTAATCGAACATATTGCATACTCCTTACTTGGTAGACCGTAGATTGATCAACATATCTACACCGCCCATTTGCCAGTAGCCTCCCCACGTAGAGGGATATCCAACTGGGCTATGCTCACTTGGCCAGTTCGTCCACCATTCGGATTGGGTCGTCGACCACATTCCATTTTGCCAAAATGGGATTGCTGGCATATCTTCTAATAGAATGCGCTGAATTTGCGATGCGATGGCAAGGGATTCGGCTGTCATTGGTAGTACTTTGTTAAATTCCACAATCAGATCGAATAGCTCCTGATTGTCATACCGTCCAAAGTTACCTTCAGTAACCTGCTCCCGATGGATGTTATGGTTGGCGATCCAATTCCAATAGGTGAAAGGTGAACCAGATACGTTCGCTCCATAGTTGTTGATCAACATGTCGAAGTCTCCGGTATACATCCGATTTTCATATACTGATTGGTCTGGGAACGCCGGGGATGCGTTAATGCCAATTGCTCTGAAGTTATCAGCGATAATGCGAATCGATTCCATCCAATCGGTCCAGCCTGCTGGCACAATGATATCAAAGCTCATCGCCTTGCCATCAGGAAGGTCTCTCCAACCGTCTCCATCTGCATCAATATAACCAGCCTCATCGAGCAATTGCTGCGCGAATTCTGGGTTATACCCAAAGCCATATTCCTGCGCTACATCAGGATCATGGTAGGCCATCCAGCCACCAAAGAGTCCTGTGGGATCCGATGCGGGAACCATGTATTCAAATACACGCTCAGCAATGATCTCTGGGTTTACAGCATAAGCCAAAGCATGTCTGAAGGTCACATCATCCATTGGAGCGCGCTGGTTGTTTAGGTACAAAACTGCAGTATTGGCTTGTAGCATGTGTGGAGCATCATCAAACCAGGTGCTTAATCCAAAGGCATTTTTGATGGCAGGGATGCCTGGGATGAAGTAATTGCTAAGATCGAGGGTGCGTTGCATCATCATGCCTAAAGCAACATTATTTTCAGGAATAATCATCTCAACAACCTGCTTTGGCTGCGGTTGACCAAAGACGTCATTGGCCCACCAGTTGTCGTCGCGATCCCAGACGATTCTGTCAGAACCACCGACACCAGCTTTGTAGGGACCACTGCCCACAGGATTATCGTTCGCAACAACTAGCAATTGATCACCCGCGATTTGACTCCAAATGTGCTGCGGAATTATGGGGCGTGTGTATAGTTCGATCTGCCATTCTTGGTAACTTGGATCGCTAAACACGAATTGGACTCGCGTCGTTGAGATTTCCTTGACTTCTTCGAGCTGTCTCCAAATTGGGGTGTAGGGGAGTTGATTGTCCCTGGCTAACTCGTATGTGAATACTACGTCTGCAGCGGTGAGTGCCTCCCCGTCAGACCAATAGGCTTCAGTGCGTAGATCTACTTGATAAACTGTGTCAGAAATCCACTCGCCATTTTCCGCCAACCATGGTTTGTATACATTTGTCTCAGGATTGTAGCCAAACAGTGTTTCGTAGACTAGGCCAATTGTCGCGGATGTGCGTTGAGGGTAAAGCGGGTTCCAGTTTGTTGCAGGATTCCAGGGTCCGCCACCTACGATCAAGGTTTCGTGGCGTTCAGCAGCTAGAACAGAAGCGCCTGAAGAGACAAGTAACACAACAACCAACATTAAAGCTATGCGGTTTTTCAAAACACAACACCTCTCTAATTGTTTTTTGTATTCTACTTATCTATATAAACAAACCCTGCACTCGGGTTTGGTCGACCCAGTACATAATTACGTTTTGCAAGGGGTGTTAAACGCTTAAGCATGGCCTAATAAAGAATAGAGCTCCGCATCCTGCGAGCCTAGTTTCCTGAGGGGAACATAAATTCATTTAACATATTCAATGATAAATATAAATATCCTTCTATAAAATGCAAAACGTGCATAAAAATATCCTGAATTCGCTTGCGGGGTTTCTAGTAAACTAGAAGGATACTTGG
>DHNI01000064.1:9593-12016 GCA_002409455.1 Firmicutes bacterium UBA5420
AGGATACTTGGTAGTCATGTAGAATATGGGGAATGGTATAGTAGGTATAATAGTCTAGTTCTAGTTGCCTTGGTATCGGGGCTTAAACGGTTAAGGCACTAAGCACCTTATACCCTGTTCTGAGGAGGTATTGGATTTGCGCATAACCATCAGTGATGTTGCGGCTTTAGCGAAGGTTTCCACTGCAACAGTAAGCTACGTACTAAACGATTCAAATCGCGTTTCCAAGAAAACTCGTGAGCGTGTTTTGTGGGCTGTTGAGGAGTTGGGTTACCAGCCAAATGCATTGGCCCAAGGGTTGGTTAAGGATCAAACTCGCAACATAGCGTTAGTCATTCCCGATACGGCTGAGTCTGTCTTTTCGGATCCCTTTTTTCCTGAACTACTGAAGGGTATTGGTACTCTTGTCGCCCGTGAGGGGTATTTTTTGCTGTTATCCCTAATGAGTGCGGCAGAAGATTTTTCGTCGATCTTAAGCACCATGATTAGCCAGCGCCGGGTTGATGGGGTCATCCTTGCATCGACTCCGAGAGATAGTGAAGTCGTCACGCAGGTTAGGCACGGAAAGCTACCCTTTACTATCATTGGGCCATGTTTCCTATCTGATGTACATTCCATTGACATAGATAATGAAGAGGGTGCCTATCGGGCCGCCAAACACTTAATTGAGCTTGGTCATCGCCAGATCGGTTATGTCACTGGAGATATGCGGTTTGACTATGCGGTACAGCGCTATCGCGGGTTTCAACGTGCACTAGAACAGGAAGGATTGAGTTCTTCCCATGTCTATATGGGCGATGCCACGCCTCTTTCGGGTCAACGAGGGGCAAAATATCTCATCGAGAGCGATCAAGGGATTACTGCAATTGCTTGCGCGAGCGATATGGTCGCCTATGGTGTTATGACTACGGCCCGTGATTTGGGTTACCGGGTTCCTGCTGATTTGTCCGTTATCGGCTTCGATGACATTTCTCTTGCCCAGCAAAGCGAGGTAAAACTAACGACAATCAGGCAACCCATTTCTCGGCTTGGCTATCTTGCTTCTGAAAATCTAATCGCAAGGCTTAAGCAGAGAAACAAGAAGATAGAACCTACTCGGCAGATTATTGAAACAGAACTAGTGGTGCGCGATTCCACTGCACCACCAAGCAACGTTAGGGGGGACTGACGAATGAATTTTCCAGAGGATTTTGTTTGGGGTGTTGCAACTGCCTCGTACCAAATTGAGGGGGCGGTTCATGAAGATGGGCGGGGCGAATCAATCTGGGATCGTTTTAGCACCATCCCAGGTAACGTCTTGCATGGTCATACTGGTGAGATTGCCTGCAATCATTACAATCTTTACAAAGAAGATGTGGCTTTGATCAAGGATCTTGGCGTGGATAGTTATCGTTTTTCAGTGGCTTGGCCGCGCATTATGCCAGGAGGAACGGGGAAGGTGAATCAAAAGGGGATCGACTTTTACAAGCGCCTCGTTGATGAACTGCTCAAATGCGGTGTAGCTCCAGCAGTCACTCTCTATCATTGGGACTTGCCGCAGGCGTTACAGGATAAGGGTGGTTGGCTAAATCGCGATACCGCCAAGCATTTTCGAGATTATGCCATGGTGGTTTTTGAAGAGCTGGGCGACGTTGTCGCATCTTGGATTACACTCAACGAACCTTGGTGCTCTGCTTTTTTAGGCTATGGCAATGGAGAACATGCCCCTGGTAAGGCAGATTTTCCATCGCACTTTACGGCGGCCCATCACTTGCTCTTAGGACATGGTTTGGCGCTACAAGGCTATCGTCAGATGAACCTTGCGGCTGAAATTGGGATTACGCTCAATTTAACGCCGCAATACCCGACTTCCCAGAATCCTAGGGACGTTGCTGCCACAAAAAAGGCTGATGGATTTCAAAATAGATGGTACCTAGACCCGCTCTTTAAGGGTAGGTATCCTGAGGATATGGAAGCATTTATTTCCTTCGTGAGCCCTGCAGTGAGGCAAGGGGATCTTGAATTGATTGCGGAGCCAAATGATTTTCTAGGAATCAACCTCTACAGTAGGGTGCTCATTGCCGCCGACGAAGATGGTGAGCCTCAAAACCAAAAACCTCAGGGGCCCATAACAGCCATGGGTTGGGAAGTCTACCCCGAAGCACTTTATGATATGTTGGTTAGGGTGCACCAAGACTACGGTCCAATTCCGCTTTATGTTACGGAAAGTGGGGCAGCCTACGCGGATGTGGTGGAGCAGGGGCGAGTGCATGATACGGAACGTAAAGCGTACTTGGAACAGCATTTTGCTCAAGCGGCTAGAGCCATCAAAGACGGTGTACCTCTCAAGGGTTATTATGTATGGTCTCTTTTGGATAATTTTGAGTGGGCCTTTGGATATGATCGGCGTTTTGGTATTGTCTATGTGGATTTTGCGACCCAGG
>DHNI01000043.1:0-175 GCA_002409455.1 Firmicutes bacterium UBA5420
AGGACTCTTCACGGCGATAACTGTAAGTTTATTCCTTCCATATTTGGAAATCGCAACGAAGGCCGTCTTGGCAATTGTGATACTTCAGATTTATATATAGGTTAGCACAATTCTATATTCCATACAGCCTTTTAGCATTACGCCATAGCAGATGATCTGCCATTTCAAAGGCATC
>DHNI01000043.1:430-2192 GCA_002409455.1 Firmicutes bacterium UBA5420
CTCCATCAATGAGCTCGTGCAGAATGCGCATCGCGGCCGATGTAGATAGAAGGGGTAGCCAGCACAAATCGGGGTAAACGTTAGGATATACACGTAGTAAGCCATGTATGTCAGCCATCCAAGGGTAACTGCAATGAAACAGGACAAACTTCGTATCTGGGTTGCGCCCAATGATCGTATTCAATTCCAGCGCCCGCGTCTTCGCCAATAACCCCATACCAGTATGGATTTGCAGTGGCAGCGCAACCTTGGCAGCGATTCGGCATATTTGCTCAAAGATATAGTCTTGGAAATTCTTCACATCCAGAGGCGATTGTTCATATGGAGGCTTTTTCAGTACGCCACTGGCCACCTCTCGAGAAACAGCCTCAAAGTCTAGGCCCCGCTCATAGGCGGTGGCGCACTTAAGGGCAACACAGCCCTCTTTTTGTTTGGTGCAGATCACATCTTCGATGAAGGACACATATTCATCTAGGTCTTCCGGAACATAGCCATAGAGTGTTTTCGGGCTATGCCCATTGTGGTCTTTGGCGTCTGGACTGTACCCAAACAAAAACGAGTTAATGCGAAACGCAGGGGCGAAAATTTCCGGATGACCATGATCACTACCCGGTTCCCAATAGGTATCTAGGATCACCTTCTCGTAGTGGCATTCATTTTGAAGCACATGCATATGATGATGCTTGTCCTCATAAGCTCTAGAAATCTCTGCAGATATAGCATCCCAATTGTCAGCAGACAGAGGCTCTGCGAAACCATACAGCTTTTGCATACCTTTGTGGATCCACACAAAAGAAGAATTGAACCTGTTCTTCTCGAGGTAATGGACTCTGCTTTCATAGGTAGGATGTATGGGAACTCCGTTCCAGTTGACGTAAGACTGGCTAAGAACCTTGTCTAAATTGAAGCCCTGAAAATCTCGATCCTGCAGGTGATGCGAATGTGTATTTATGACCGATAGACTTGAAACATATTGCTGTAACTCTTGAAAAACGTCCTTCAACGAGCCTTCCCCCTCCGCGATGATCTCGCTTGCATTATACCATACAAAAAGCAGCCCCTGATCTCTTGCGTGACTGCCCTTGAAGGCTTACTGCTGGGGAACAGATTTAGCTATCGAATCGAAGTTCTCAATCAGCAGATCAAGGTTCTGACTGAACTCGGCGCCACCCATCGGTTCTCCGTGGCTGGGAATAGCCAAAGCAGGATGTAAATCCCTCAAGTGTTTTACCGATTGTTCCGCAGCCACCCAATCCGTGGTTAGGTACTTAGGTGGTCCGCTGATTCTTTCTTCATGCGTCATAACCGATCGCAGTGACTCCTGCTTGGTGAGAATTAAGGCATCCCCAATTAGGAGTGTTCTGTCCTGTGCCCTAAACAAAGAGATATGGCCCTCTGTATGCCCAGGCGTATGGATCCACTTCCAACCAGGCATGCCCGGACAGCTGCCATCATGAGGAAGGGGCACGGCCCTAAAGCTGATATGCCCGGTCACATAGGGCAGCTCCAGCTCATGAATGTACACCGGGACATCCCAATGTTCAGAGAGCTTAACCACCGAGCCAACATGGTCGAAGTGACCATGGGTGAGGATGATAGCCTTGGGCTTACTCTGGGTTCCGAACCGTTTTTCTGTACACTGTAAGATAAAATCTGCCGAATTTTCTAAGCCGGTGTCCACTAAAACCCATTCTGTACCCTCACCCGGTCGACCCACTAGGCAAGCGTTAACAACGGTGAAGTTCATGAATACTAGATCAGG
>DHNI01000043.1:2399-7385 GCA_002409455.1 Firmicutes bacterium UBA5420
TTACCCATAGCCCATTCCTCCCCTACGTACTAATGGTAGGTTTTCCAAGTGGGAGGAAATTATCTACAAAGAGAGGTCACTTCCGGTAGAGTTCAGAATCAAAGATCCAGGTAGCACAACCATCAGCCCACTATTGTCCCTGGAGTCCAGATATACCAGGTTCCGTACCCAAAACCCTAGACGTGACATGCAACTCCCTCCTTTGGTGATGCTTAAAGAAAAGGGGCGTGCTAGGCATCATCGCGCGCCCCTCAGCCTCATCCCTGCTCTTCGCCTAACTTGACTGCGTGTCTTCGGCTCTTGTAGCGAATGCTAGGTATAGTCCTAAAATAACCTTAATAATTTGGTACCAAATTGGCCCTTGCCCTAATGGAAATGCGTCCAAAAAACCCAAAACACCCATAACAACAAGAATCCATCCCAACACAATCAGCTTCAGTCTGTTGTTCATGAAACGACCTCCTTTGTTTTTTCTTGAACCTTACTATTCCAGATTTGGTCAGCAACAGGTTGCCAGTTGCTTGCAGCTTCCTGGCATTTCCCTGTAATGGCTTCCACGGACTCATGATCCGCTCGTTGGGTAGAGTGCGCCCCGGATGCATCAACCATGGATACGAGCATGTCTGGATTATCCAGAAGCGGGCAGGGACGAAGCGGGTTGCTATTGAAAGGATGATGCTCATGATACTGTCGAAAGAGCGGCGATTGCAGAGCCTCTAAAAGCGTTGTATTTCGGATGTTCGCATTGGCATAATGGATAAAGGCACAGGGTTCGACATCACCATCGGCGTTAATGTGGAGGTAACGACGTCCACCTGCGATGCATCCATCGACATATTCACCATCATTCCAAAAGTCCAAGACAAAAATATCCTTAGCAGCACGATATTCCCGCACCTTTTCATACATCAGTTTGCGCTGCTCGGGCGTTGCTAAAAGGGCCGGATCAGCATTCTTCCCTATTGGAATATATGTGAAATACCACCCGAAAAAGCACCCTTTGTCAATCATTGCATCAATAAACCGCTCCGAGGCAACTTCAGAAGTATTCCGTGAGTGATAACAGGTGGAAAAGCCGAAGCCTACACCGTCATCTTTGAGCTGATCCATCGCCCGAACCACATGGGCGTAACTTCCCTCACCTCGTCTGAAGTCGTTATCTTCAGCAAAACCTTCCACACTAATGGCCAACACAATATTTCCGACTTCACCTAGTTGTGTGGAAAGTTCAGGAGTGACTAGGGTAGCATTGGTGAAAACACAAAACATACAATCATCGTGTTTGCGCCCCAGCTCAACAATGTCATCGGCCCGAATAAGGGGCTCGCCTCCCGAATAAAGGTACATGTACACCCCTAACTCCTTGCCTTGCACTATGATATTATCAAGTTCCCCGAAACTCAGATTTGCCCCCCGAGCATACTGTTCTGCCCAACATCCAGTACAGCGAAGATTACAATTTGAGGTTGGACTCATCAAGATGGCCCAGGGTATGTTACAGTCATACTTCTCCCTAAGCTCATGACCTCGGGGGATGCCGATGAGGGCAGAATTAAGCAGGAAATTCATCACGAATTTCTCGGTCACAACTGGAGATAGTTGCCGAAACCCCCTTTCCACCCCTTTCCGCACATTATTGTTAGGATCATTCCACAGCCGCTCCGCTTGAACCATGATCTCTCTGTGCATAGGTATCCGCGCAAAGGGCCGCAAGAGATTGATCAGCCTTGGGACATTTGCCCCTGGATTGCTTTGGACATATCGAAGTCCTTCCCTCAATGCCGCAGCCTGCAGGCTACTTTTTACAGATGCCATGTTCTTCTCCTCTTTTCTTATCGCTTTCACTAACTAACCGTTCGGTTAAACATAGACGTAAAAACTTTTTCCCTATGATTCAGCCACAAAAAACTTCTGAACATTGTTCATTTGAGCATGGGCCATGTAGGATTGGAGGGCCAACTCCCTCAACCTTTCATCACTTAAGTGACTTTTGGCCTGGTACTCGTCATAATAGGCTGCAATACCCACCAAAGGAATAATGGAAAAGAAAAACTCATAGAAAACGGTGGCTTCGTGATAGTTGAAATTCGGCTGCCCTATTTGTACCGTTCTATACAGAGGATCATCGAGCCTTTTCTCCATTAGTTCCATGAATCGAAAAAGGCTACTTTCATGTTTCACTCCCTTCAAAGACTCAAATAGTAAGATGCGGACAATGGCACGATTGTCTAGTGTGTAATCCACCACCTCCTTATAATACCTATGTAACTTGGCCGTAAAATCTTCCATCGCCTTATGGTTAACGAATAAGAACCGATCTTCTTCAATAACTAAGCTCCCATCCTTCGTCATGGTGCCAAGACAATCGTTAGCAAATGATATGGTGATTTCGTAAATGCTGCTCATCAGCGAATGAATGAGGCTATCTAAGATGGCTCCTTTGTTCTCGAAGTAATAATAAATTAACGCCTTGTTAACTTGTGCTGCTTTGGCAATTTCATTAACGCCGGTGGCATCATAGCCCTTTTGGGAAAACAATGTGGTAGCAGCATGCAATATTCTTAGTTTGGGTTCTTGTTCATTCGGTGGTTTCAAAGCCTTCGCTCCCATCCTGACTAACCGGTCGGTCAAGTAAACCTTACCACTTTCAGACCAGGCCGTCAACATCCTGGCGGTCTTATGGAAAACAGCTGGCATAAGCCAGCTGTTCCTATCGCATTCCCTTTAATGGCGAGCGTACTCCACAAGCTCCATAACGTATTTCACTTGATCATCTTGGTAGACACGAACTAAGAGGGGCCAGCCTACGTTAGGTGCGATCACCCATTCTGAAGTTAGAACATCCACTCGATTACCCGCATCATCTTCGTTCCGAACACTCTTCGTGCAGAAATACCCCTCTACACCTGCCACTGTCTGCTTTTCCACCACTTTGATCCGGGATCCATCAAAGACTTGCATAGAACTTCCCACTTCAAGCTCTAAATCCGCTGCAAAGAAGCCCAACATCATGAACTCACCAATCCATTCGCCGCCACCGGTGGCCCAGGCCATCCCTAGACCCATGAGGCTTAACTCATCTCCCAGTTCAGCCGTGGGGGTATCGTAGGTATAGGCCATGGTTACCTCTGTAGTTTCCTCATCCTTCTGGCGTAGCTCCATGACCTGAACTTGGCGCACCTCGACTGGCACGTCTTCCCCTACTTCATAATCCCAATACGAAGAATAGGATGTGATCTCATATTTAAAGCGCTCATACTGTGCAGTAAAACTGTTCCATGCCCAATACTCTTGTGCAAAAACAAGCGAACTGAAAGACAGCACCAAAACCAAACTTAAAACGGTGAATAGTGATTTGCGGACCATTGGTTCCGCCCCCTTGTCTGGAAGATGCTGTAATTATTATGCACATTCTGGGAAATTCCTTCCATCTTGTCACAAAGGAGGAAATAATCTTTGAAATCAAATGCCTGCAAGAACCCCAGGTTACAAATGCTTATTGCGAATAGAATAAGTAGAGAGCACCAAAAAGGTGATTGCTTTCTTAGCTAGGCATTGGAAAACCTATTACCTTACAGCGAGAACGTTGACGCTCTCGTCACCTCCTGCAAGCAAACCGCACCGAGTCACCTTGGGGCGGTTTGCTTCGTTACATCCTCTTCTTTCCAAACACCAGAAGGGCTAAGGCGATGAGTCCGAGTGATGCGAGTCCTGTGATTCCCACAGCTGTGTAAACAAACGATGGATCGACCTTGCCTGCGACTAATTCCATATTCATGCTAGCTAGGGAGATCGGGTTATACTCCTGTGCGTTAGGAATGATGTTCACTAGCATCAAAAAGACCAGCATGAGACCAGTAAGGAGCAGACTCCCGTAATTTCCCTTCACAAGGGTAGCTGAGCTTAACAGGCTTGCGAGTAAGAATGCCCCAAAGAGCCACATACAAGAGATGGCAAAAAGCAGATACCCCACAGTCACTTGATCATGAGGAAATAGATACAAAGTATAAACCCAGGTTAAAGTAGCGGATAGAACAACGCTTAGGCTCCAAACAAACAGCATTGCACTATATTTCGCCAAGATCACAGCCTGGCGCGACAATCCTTTAGTCAATAGATTAATCAGCGTCCCTCTAGATACCTCTGTGGATACCACGCCACTAAAGACAAGGACGAGCACAATCATGCCCATTTGTTGCGTGTTCTTGAAAAACTGCGCCCAAGCGTCCAGGGCCGTGGGTTCAGGTATAGTCACCGACATGCCCTCAGGCATGAAGCTGGCGAGCAATTCGGGTGTTAGTTTGGCAATCAGGGGATTGGTGATGCCAAAGATCGTGAAAACCACCAGCATAATCAAAAGTTTGTATGTGCGCGCGTACTCCACAAGTTCCTTTTTGAAGAAAACGAAGAAGTGATTCATCGTACCACCTCCGTAAAGAGGCTTTCTAGTGTGGGTTCCATGGCTTCAAAGCGCTCTGGAGCCAGCCGCTTTTTCGATAGCAGATCAATGATTCCTTGACCACCAATGGAGTTATCCGCGATCACAATGGTCAAGACCTTTCCATTAAGGCTAAGCTCAATAGTGGGTCTATTCAACTCTTCTGATAGTGAGAACTCTAAAGCTTCGTGATCGGTGGCAAATCGAATGCTAAAACTATTGCGGCGGTGCTGCTTTTGAATTTCATCCAAAGTACCTGACAAGACGAGCTTACCCCGTTCTAACACAGCAATATGGTCACAAATTCTCTCTACATCGGAGAGAATGTGGGTAGAAAACACCACCGTTGTCTGCCCTCTAATGGCAGAGAGGATATCCAATACTTGCTTACGGCCTATCGGATCAAGGGCTGATGTGGGTTCGTCACAAATTAGAAGTCGCGGTTGATTTATCAGCGCCTGGGCAATTCCGAGCCTTTGTTTCATACCCCGGGAAAACCCACCGATCTTGCGATTTGCATCACCAAGCCCCACGAGTTCGAGGAGTTC
>DHNI01000043.1:7613-9232 GCA_002409455.1 Firmicutes bacterium UBA5420
ATATGGCGATTGGTCTTCGTGGCACCATAGGTCACCTCTTCACCACATACTTTTACAAGACCGCCTTTTGCCTTCAAGAGCCCCAGCACAATCTTCATGGTAGTTGTCTTGCCTGCTCCATTGCGGCCAACAAAGCCGAAGACAGAATGCTCGGGCACCGCCATGTCGAGCCCCTGAAGCACCGGGTTTCCTCCAAAACTCATCTGCAGATCCCTAATCTCTACGATGCTCATGCGTCCTCACTCCGACCAAAGATGAAATAAACGATAGGACCTACTATTTGAATGAATATGACAATCGGGATCCATAGAGCTCGCGTTCCAAAGCGGTACGTCGGGTGCCTAAGGACATGAACCAATGCCGTTATCATCAGGGCCAATTCGGCGATGATCAATGGGATCAAAAACGGCCAATATTCTCTGAGTATATCCATTTTAATCACCTCGTAATTTTAATGTTTCGAGCCTTTCCACCATTCCTTTAAAACGCTCACTAGCTGCCAGTGATTCAAACGCAGGATTTTTGCTCACGGCATCAGCCATATCCACCCTAATGGACGCATCACTTCTGGGAGGCTTCGCCCCGAGATCAAAGTCTTCAAACCAGGTGTGTACCTTGTCGAAGAAGGCATCTCCAGAGAATTTGATGGGGTAGATATCGGCCATGGCTAAACTCGTATATTGCTCTAGAAGATCTAAGGCCTTTTCTTCCTCTTCGAAAGCCAGATAACCCTGGGCCGCCGTAAGGTAAAGACTGAATAAGATGGCTGGATGTAAGCTGCGCACATGAAAGAGATCAATTAGGCCAAGGGTGCGGGTGATGATTGCTTCATATTTTTGGGGATCATCGGTATGGAACTGAAGATAACTTGGCAGTATGCCGAAAATTGCCATGAGGTGCTGGAAGATTCCTACCTGTGTTGTCTCAATGGCCTGCGATGCATTTCCCAGTGCGTAATGGGCTGAAGCTAAAATGACTTCATCACCAACTAAGGGATCGTTCCCCGGTTCCATTAGATCAATCACTTCTTGGGCGTTACCCAGACTTAGTTCGCAAATGGCCTCCAGAAAATTGGCTTGCTTCTTGAGAGCAAAATCCTCACTTTCCATCTTGATTCTTATGCAAAGGTCTCGGGTCTCCGCCAAAATCTCTCTTTGTCGCTCCTTCGTCGCTGCCAAGTTCACATGATTGAGAAATAGAACCACCATCTGTAGCAGCAATGGATAGCAAGAATAATACTTTCTCATTGTCTCGTTGCAGGTATCCATCACCGTCTCAAAGGGCTGACTGGCGAACTCCCTCGATAATTGGTGATAAAGGCCACGAATTTCTTCCTTGGTCATTTGCGGTTCATAGCCCATGAGATCATCAATACTGATGTTGAAATACGTTGCCAGCTGAGGCAGAAACGTTATGTCGGGGTAACTTTGGCCCGTTTCCCACTTCGAAACAGACGCTTTGGAAACCCCCATATAGCGAGCGAGTTCTTCTTGGGTAATACTCTTGCGCTTACGCCCCTCAAAGATGGCCCGAGCAATATTAATCTCCTTCATGAAAACCACCTCACTTCCATTATAAGGGTGATATCATGAACCCACAATGGATTCTTAGTTGACTTT
>DHNI01000043.1:9467-11302 GCA_002409455.1 Firmicutes bacterium UBA5420
ACAAAGTCCCCCACCATCTGTACATAGGCAGTACGTTATACCAAGATTTCTGCCATTTGGGTGACTTTCCCTGCTTTTACAGACTTTACTATATTCTAGAAGGAGTCAGGCCCTTTTCATAGAAAACGTACTTGATTCATATTTTTCTCAACGCGCGTTTAAAGGAGGCACTCACCAATGCGTATCAGCTTAAGTTGGAAAGTTAGCCTGGTCGTATCCGCCGTTATTGTTATAGCAATGGCCATTGTAGGCTGGTCAGTCTACCAATCTACGGGGGATATTGTTCAGGATCAGATCAACGATCAGATTACATTGATGAGCAACTATCAATGGGAAAGTATTACAGACATTTTTTCCGCTGCAGAACGGGAGTTGCAGCGCATTGCACAGGATCAGAATATGCGTAGCCTAGCTGATCTGGCCAGTAGTGCCACAGACATCAATGAATTTTTGAGTCGCAACGTCGTCCAGGCCACTGGTAGTCGCCTCGATCGTGAAGTTAACGGTTGGGATCTTTTGCATGGCCTATCTATTGTCACCGCAGATGGTACCGTCGTTAGTGATTCGCGCTACAAAGAAGCGAGCATTCTCGATATCATGGCAGGCAACACTGAGGTGCAAGGCCTTGATCATCTTGGAGTCAAGCTTGGTGCTGAGGAGTATTTGGAGATTCCCCTGGGAGCTACGAAAGAGTATGCCGACAAGAACGTTGTCATCCATAGTGTGCCAATTAACCGGCAAGGCAGCAACACAGAACCCATCGGTTACCTCATCGGGGCCCTTGATATCGAATCTTTGTTTGCACCTCTCTCCACTGAACTCGGAGAATACGGAAACACGGTACTCTTGAATCAAAGAGGAGTGGTTCTCAATCATTCCGATCGCGATCAAATTGGTCTGCAAACCGATGATTCTTGGTACCTAACAAACATTGCCGCAGCAGAGGAAATAGCAGAAGAAATGGGTGATGAGAGCTACCTCGCCCTCCTATCTTTAGCCGATGGGGAACTCTTTTTGGGTTCTAGCATCTCCGTTGAGCGCATGACAGAGCCAGTTAGAAATCTCGCCAAAAACCTTATTACCATGTTTCTCATCGCTTTAGTGGCAATTTCCCTGGTCGTAGCCGTTTTCGTACGCTGGCAGCTGAGACCTCTGCGCGTCTTTGTGAATGCCTTTGATAACATGGAATCAGGCGACCTAAATAGCCGCAGATTATTTAGCAAGCGAATGGAAAGGCGTAGGGATGAAATCGGTTCCTTAATCAAGGCCTTCATCTCTATGGAAGAAAACCTGCGCTCGCTTGTGGAGACCCTCACTCGCGCCACTCACGAAACTGCGGCATCAACGGAGCAATTATCCGCTTCGTCGCAAGAAACGTCAGCCTCCATTGAGGAGGTTGCAGCTAAGGCCAGTAACCTCTCCCGCTCTGCCGGCATCATCGACTCTGCCATGGGCCAATTTTCGAGTGCGGTAGAACACCTCGATAATAACTCACGAGAAATGAACAGCGCATCGACACAGGTCAACACCCTAGCACAGGATGGTCAAACACTCATGGAAACCACAGAAAACAGCATGGCAGCCCTATTGGATCCTTCTGAGGATGCCATGGGGAGCGTCATCAACTTGAATAAGGCAGCGCAGGAAATTGAGGGCATTGTGGCCGTGATCAGTGATATTGCCGAGCAAACCAACCTATTGTCACTAAACGCCTCCATCGAGGCCGCCCGAGCTGGAGAGCATGGCCGCGGATTTGCAGTCGTAGCCGATGAAGTCAGAAAACTAGCCGATGGCACCCGCGATTCGGCGGCTACTATCGTACACATCATTCAACA
>DHNI01000043.1:11461-11778 GCA_002409455.1 Firmicutes bacterium UBA5420
GTACACATCATTCAACAACTGGCGGCCCAAACAAACGAAACCACATCTTTGATTAATGTTGGGGCCAAAAATGTACAGAATACAAAGAAGACCTTTAGCGAAATTGTGACCCTAATCTCGGATCTGGCCCGCGGAGTCCAGGAGATGACTGTATCTATTGCAGAACTCTCCTCTTCCACAGATAATATTGTGGCAGAGGCTAAACAACAAGCGGTGGACGGCGAAGAGATTTTGGCCGCCACCGAAGAGCAAGCAGCGATGACAGCGGAAAACGCTAATATGATGGATAAGCTTGCATCCATGGCCAATGATCTGCA
>DHNI01000149.1:0-253 GCA_002409455.1 Firmicutes bacterium UBA5420
CCTTGCGTTCGCAGAGCTTATAGACTCCGTAGCCTAGCCCTAAGTGCCCTATGCCTATGAGAAACAACGCTATCACATTCCCTAGCCCCAATTGCGTGATGTGCTGTCCACCAACCATAATCTGAGCGATCAGATTGGAGCCATAACTACAAGGCAGAAAACGCATCCACATCACGCGTCCTGCGGGGGCCGCTACCAAAGCAATCAACAAAAACTGGACCATCTGGGTATAGCTTTCAATCCTCTTAAGGAC
>DHNI01000149.1:414-1212 GCA_002409455.1 Firmicutes bacterium UBA5420
AACGTAATACCTCCAATGGCGAATCCTATCCCTACACTTCCGAACAACGTACCGACCACTAGGGGCAGGAGTGAAAAAAGATCCACATTCACGGTGGTTCCAGTTGTTAAAAGCGCCGCAACGAGCAGAACGGCTACGAACATGAGGTTAATAAAGAATCCCGCCACGACCTTGGCACCCATAACCCAGCCAAAACCATGTACTGACATATACAACTGCTCTAAGGTTCCCTCCTGAGCTTCTCTACGCAAGGTGTAGGACACATCCTGATAGGTGGAAAGCATGAAGAGCCAGAGCACATAGCCCACTACCAAGCCCTCAACGGTATCACCTTCCACGCCGGCTAAAGCTCTAATCCCCTGGAATCCTCCAACGAGAAGCAAAAAAACCAGATATAGGGTTATCATTCCACCAAGACTATTGAGCAAGTAGCGCCTAAAAATGATAAACTCCTTCTTGAAAAACGCTTGTAGTAAAAGAACCTTTTTAGGCACCTTGGACGCCTCCTTCCACGATCTCCAAAAACACCCGTTCAAAATTGTTTTGCTCTTGATCAATGGATTCGATGAGAGAATGATTGGATTCGAGGATCCCGATGACCTCATAGAGGACACGTGACTCTTCTAGACGGACACGTATAGAAGTCTGCTCTGGAGATCCCTCCTCAATCGCTACCTGCTCCATGCCTAAGAGAGATGCCCTTTGGCCCAGAGTTAACTCGCCTTGAATGGTGATCGTGTAGACCCTAACTCGAAATAGATCCAGGAGATTATGTACGCTATCATCCGCAACAATTCT
>DHNI01000149.1:1490-2808 GCA_002409455.1 Firmicutes bacterium UBA5420
TTCACAATTTGTTTAAGTAACTGACGTATCTCATAGGAGGCTTGCACATCAAGACCCAAGGTTGGCTCGTCAAGCAAGATCACCTTACTTTGGGAAATCAAGGCTACGGCAATCGCTAATTTCTGCTGCATGCCCCGGGATAATTTGCGGGCTTCCACGTTGGCTTTTTGCTTAAGGTTGAAGATCTCTAGATAGTGATCTATATCTCCACGAACCTTACCTGGACTCAAACCTTTCAAGGCGGCAAAAAACTCCAAGTTTTCGCGGGCTGTGAGCCTCCAGTACACGTTGCGGTTGCCCTCCAAGACTGCACTTACCTCCGCCAAAGCGGGAATCCTTCGCTGGATTAGATCGATGTTGTTTATAAAGACCTGGCCAACATCTGGCCTAATCAAACCACAGAGCATTTTTACAGTGGTGGTTTTTCCTGCCCCGTTTGGCCCCAAAAAACCCAGTAGTTCCCCCTCAGAAACGCAAAAACTAATACCGTCCACTGCCTTGATCGGTGCTTGGCCTTTCCGACTTGGATAGGTTTTTTCTAATGATTCCACTCGGATCATCTGCGCTCTCCTTCCCTTAGGCCGTCTGCGCTAGCGTTCACTGATGATATTCACATGTACTTTGCGGTGCCGCGGCCCATCAAATTCACAAAAGTAGACCCCTTGCCAGGTACCAAG
Source organism: Firmicutes bacterium UBA5420 (assembly GCA_002409455.1). GTDB lineage: Bacteria > Bacillota > Limnochordia > Darwinibacteriales > Darwinibacteriaceae > UBA5420. Next base: position 2,168 of record DHNI01000149.1, read on the forward strand.
CTGCAGTTTCCCGTTCTCAATCGGAATCATGCAGGAAGATCCCATCAGAGAAGCCTTGATGTGAGCATGGGAGTTTCCCTCATAGTGATGATAGTCGCCCTTGATTGGAAACACCTGATTCAGGCTATGAATGATGTCCCTCACCACATCGGGATCCCCATTTTCGTTGATGGTCACGCCCGCAGTGGTATGAGGCACATAGACCAGAACAAACCCCTCTTGCACCTGCTTTTCTTGGAGGATCCTTTCAATATCCCCCGTAATTTCGATAAATTGCTGTGCTTGGGAAGTCTTTACCTCGAAAATCATTGTTGCCCTCCTCAGGCAGCCTCTTGTTGGGCGTAAAGAAGCTTAATCTTGGCCGACGAGGCCATCCGCAATCCTAGAGCCGCCGTAATCAACCCACTGAATAGAAATAAGCTAGCTGTGGAGAAACTGTCCACGAGCACTCCCGAAAAAGCCATAGAAAGCGGTACCAGCATTTGCCCTATACTATCAATGAGACCATACACTCGCCCCCTATAGCCATCTGGCACTGTTTCTTGGAGCATGACTTGAAACGGAACATTGACCAAGGTATTCATGACCCCGATAAGTAACAAAGAACTCGAAAGTGCTACTAACGTCGTACCAATTCCGGC
>DHNI01000141.1:0-980 GCA_002409455.1 Firmicutes bacterium UBA5420
AGACTTGGTTATCTCGATACTCATGACAAAGCTGACTTCTGAAACCTACCAATCCCAACTTCACTGGAGTTGCACTTAATGATGAAGATACAGAAAACATCCTTACTTGCCCGAAAGTAAAGCGGAAAATCGAGAACCGAAAACGAGAAAAAGGGGATGAAAGCCAAGGACGTTCAAGGCTTGCCCAGGCTCACCAATCGACACCCAACTATCACATGTCACAAATGCCACAATTGCGGAAGCCACACCATCTATTCAACTTATACGTATCTATCTCTACTGGTATTTCATCTTTAATAGGACCACGCACGTTAGACAATCGAAGAAGACATATCATACAGCCATTATGACCATCAGTACCGCTCACTAAACATGATGTGCACGGACGCATACGCACGCTGACCGTCATGGAGACTATAGCGACTAGAAGAATACATTGCAACACATAAGACAAGCTGTTGATGAATTCGTCTGCTTATGTGAAACTCGAGACCTTATCGTATTGCTAGATACTTAGGCATTGATGTAGACGAATATCCTTTTCGCGGCGCTATCAAAGGCATGGTTATTAGAATCGCCAGTCGAATGTGCATCGCCATCAATTCAGCGCTACCAGAGCCATGGAAACGTTTTGTTTTGGCTCATGAGATCGGGCATTTACAACTCTCTGTCAAAGGCGCCGGGTATTTCTTCTTGTCAGAACATAGTCTTATGCTGCCGTTAGTTGAACGTGAAGCAAATCTGTTTGCTATCGAATTCTTGGTTGGGGGCAAGCAACCCCATTGAGGGAGGCAGCAGAACAGTTCGCTGCTAGAGTAGGCGTGCCGGCGGAGATAATGGAACATTGGTTGGCTGGGTGAATACGGGGAGGTGCCCCGGAACTAGCTTTGTAGATTCTTAGACCGAAGACTCTGGCGAAAAACAGCGATGTTGCCGAATATATATTTGGGGGGGACGGAGCATGGATTTCATAGACGAGT
>DHNI01000141.1:1170-3951 GCA_002409455.1 Firmicutes bacterium UBA5420
GGATACAATTCTGACTGAAGAGGCAACCAAAACTTCAATTATTATGCCGTTTTTCCAGTTACTAGGATATGACATTTTTAATCCTCACGAATTCCTGCCTGAATTCACAGCAGACGTTGGAATCAAGAAGGGTGAGAGGATTGATTATGCCATTATTGAAGATGGGGAACCTGTTATTCTCATCGAGGCAAAATGGTGTGGCGAAAACTTGGACAAGCACGAATCGCAACTTTTTCGCTATTTTGGAACAACGTCAGCCAAGTTTGCTATTTTGACAAATGGCATTACATACCGATTCTATACAGACCTTGAAGAAAGCAATAAGATGGATAGTAGACCGTTTCTGGAATTCGATATTTTGGAGATCAAAGAAGCCTATGTACATGAGTTAAAGAAATTTCACAAGAACTCATTTGATGTTAAGACTATATTTGATACCGCAGCCGAACTTAAATACTCTAACGAAATCATCAAATTCATGGCCCAACAGCTAAAACAACCATCCGATGACTTTGTGAGATATATTTTGGGCGAGGTGTACTCCGGGATTCGTACCCAAAACGTTATTGATAAGTTCAGAGATATAGTCAAGAAATCCCTTAACCAGTTTATTAATGAACTTATGAGCGATAAGATTACGACTGCACTTAGAGCTAGCGCAGCCACAAGCGAAGAGGAAGTCTCCTCCAAGGAAGAGGTCATGCTTGAACAAGAAGAAGAAAGCACTCCAAGAATCGTGACAACTGAAGAAGAATTAGAAGGGTTTTTTATCGTTCGCCATATTCTGGCTCCTATCGTGGGCAAAGAGCGAATATACCATCGCGACACGGCGTCTTACTTCGGCATCGTATTGGATAACAATCGTCTAAAATGGATTTGTAGACTGTGTTTAGACGGAACCCGGAAATGCGTTATTTTTCCAACAGAAGATGAGCGCCAGATTAGGAATGAAATCGAGACAGTGGATGATCTCTATGAATATAAAAACGAACTTCAAGACATTGCGACACGACTCTTGGCTAATGAATGATGGAAGATCTGTAAGTTGCCCGGGAGAAGCAGACGAACAATTTGCTGCTGGAGTTGGGATACTGGTGCCGGTAGAGGTTATAGAGTGCTGATTAAGCTTTTGGTAACATGGAGGTGCTGGGATATTGAGAAGAATGACTAGATTACCTTTTGTGCTTTCTGTCATCTTTCTGCTTTTGCTGCTGTCAGCTACATCTGCTATTGACGCTAAAGAGATAATATCAACCGATGTCTTGTGGAATCAGATATTCCGCAGGCTTGATGCCGCCGATCGTGCCATTTGGACAGCTTCAGCAAAGATCACGCGCCACTCTCCCTATCACAATGACGGCCACCTTTATATCTATGCAGCCGAAATCGCGGATGTACTGATTCCTGAAGAACTGGCTGAATTGGGGGTGGAAGAACCACCATATACTATTGTATTACTTCGCTTCGAAAATGAAACAAACCATGAAGTGTGGGTATATGGGACTAAGCCAGATTGTTATACGTTAGTAGATACCTATGGGAACGCTTATTCAGCCCTAAATCTGTTTGAGGAAGACATGTTTCATGAAGTCGCTCCAATAGTAAACCCATTCCGCGTATTGGCCTGGTCATACAGAATATGCTTCGATGACCTGGTTCCAGGAGCAAGGGCATATATGACGCTGCTTTTTCCCAAGGTTGAGGAGATTAAGCAACTGAATATATCTGACCGCTCTATCGCCAGATATGATGCGATACTCAAGTTCCAAGAGGGCAGCAAGTAGTTGCAGTCATCCCCTTAAGGCCTGTGCGGCCAGCCGACATGAGGTTGGCGTGAGGACAAATTTGCACCTAAAGTCAAGGGGGGTATCTTGGTGAATCTCACTGCTATTGACTTCGAAACAGCCAATGGCAAACGCACTAGCGCATGTTCTCTGGGAATAGCAGTTGTCAAGGATTCGCAAATCGTTGAAACAAAATACTGGCTAATACGTCCACAACCTTTTGAGTTTAACTATTTTAATGTATTGCTTAACGGGCTTACCGAGAAGCAATTGCGGGATAAGCCTTTGTTTTCTGAATGTTGGAATGAAATACAACCCTATCTCGAGAATCAGATCGTCGTTGCCCATAATGCTTCCTTCGACATATCAGTATTGGTCAGAACCTTAGATTACTACGACCTACCATTTCCCAATTTGGATTACATATGTTCATATAGAGCCAGCCAGAAAGTTTTCAAGAACGTCATCAATTATAGACTTGATACCCTTGCGCACTGTCTTGGAATTCATTTTAACCATCACAATGCTTTGGAAGATGCTAAAGCTACAGCAAAGATCCTGATCTACATGGTCGAATCTTTGGGACATGATTGTATTAAAGATTTTGCAGAGTCAATTAATCTGAGGTTAGGGAGACTATCTAACCACGATCATACTTCTTGTGCTTACATGAGAAATCACCCTGTAAACCAACCTCGTACCAAGTCATTACCATTGTCCAAAAGGATTGCTGCTGCAACAACAAACTTCGACGAGGATAACGAATTTTATGGAAAGACGGTAGCTTTTACTGGGGCTTTAAACGGCTTGAGCCGAGCTCAAGCCTATCAAGTCATCGCCAACTTAGGCGGATGCCCTGCCGATAATGTCACTATGAAAACTGACTATCTAGTGTTGGGAGTTCAGGACTACAGACTTCTAAACGGCCATAAACAAAGTGCTAAGACTCGAAAAGCCATTAGATACGCGAAAAAAGGAACTGGCATACAAATCATTT
>DHNI01000141.1:4043-4347 GCA_002409455.1 Firmicutes bacterium UBA5420
AGATACGCGAAAAAAGGAACCGGCATACAAATCATTTCCGAAGAGAACTTTTACAATGTGATTGGGGGCATAGATAGTGAGTAAAGATATCGAAAATACTATAGCGAGTGAGATAGTTGCCCTGATTAAATCTAGCAAGGAAGACTCGGCGGAACACATTGAAATACTCCCTCTGGAAGTAGGTGTTTCTATTCGGATTTTCAAAATGCCAGTCATGAGAATAGTCTATGGGAAGAGAAAACAGTACATTTCAGTAAACCCTATCTGTAAACGAGCCTTAAATGACTTTACCCCTATCAAGACA
>DHNI01000170.1 GCA_002409455.1 Firmicutes bacterium UBA5420
CATGGCAAGACTCTAAGGCAGATCGCAGAAACCATGGGTGAAGCTTTTTACCAAGGCGAGATTGCCGAGCGCGTAGATGCGTTTTCTCGCCAATATGGGGGCTTCTTGCGTGCTTCAGATTTGGAAAACTATGAAGCGGAGTGGGTGGATCCCATCTCCACGGAATATCGGGGCCTCGAAGTGTGGGAAATACCGCCTAATGGTCAAGGAATTGTGGCCTTAATGGCGCTAAATATCCTCAAGGGCTTTGAGTTTTCGATGGACGACAAGAACTCGCCTTTGACCTATCATCGGCAGATTGAAGCATTAAAACTTGCTTTTGCCGGTGCGCAAAGCACTGTAACCGATCCGAAGTATATGAAGGTAACTGTGGAAGAGCTTCTTTCCGATGCCTGGGCCGAAGAGCAACGAAGATGCATTGGTTCTCGTGCCCTTATGCCTCCAAGATCCGAGGAGACAAAGGGGGGCACAGTCTACCTATCCGCAGCCGATGCCGATGGAAACATGGTTTCCCTGATTCAAAGTAATTACATGGGATTTGGATCGGGGCTCGTTGTGCCTGGAACAGGTGTGGCCCTCCACAATCGAGGTCACAACTTCTCCTTTGACCCAGCACATCCTAATTGCTTAGCACCTGGCAAGAAGCCATATCATACGATCATTCCTGGCTTTTTAACGAAAGATGGTAATCCTTTTGGGCCCTTTGGAGTGATGGGAGGTTTTATGCAGCCCCAGGGTCACGTGCAGGTTGTCATGAACCTCACAGATTTTGGGCATAATCCCCAGGCGGCTTTGGACAGGTCTCGTTATCAGTGGATTAAGGGCCGTAAGGTAGGTGTGGAGAAGACAATGCCCTCCATCATCGTGGAACAATTGGCACAAATGGGCCACGAAATCACGGTAACGGAAGGTAATTCAGGTTATGGCCGGGGCCAGATTATCTGCAGAACAGATCACGGAACCTATGTAGGCGGAACTGAAAGCCGTGTAGATGGAACGGTGGCTGTTTGGTAAACGGCAGGATTGCGGCTTACAGACGAGAAAACCTTACTAGAGATCTGCTTTAGGGAAAGAGGAATAACGATGATTTACTTGGATCAGGCCGCGACGTCGTACCCCAAACCGCCTGGGGTGATTCAAGCGGTGTATGAGACGCTGCAGCATGCGGGCAATAGCGGCCGGGGTGCTCATCACCTCAGTCTTTCTGCCAGTCGCCTGATTTTTGAAGCCAGATGTGAGATTGCTGATTTTTTAGGGGCGGAAGATCCCAGTCGCATTGCATTTACGGCCAATGCCACCGAAAGCCTAAACCTTGCGCTATTTGGGGTATTGCACTCGGGCGATCATGTAATTACAACAGAACTGGAACACAATAGCGTTTTGCGCCCCCTTTATAGTCTAGAAAAGCGCGGTGTAGAAGTGACAATTCTCCCTGCTAACTGGCAGGGGGTAGTGGATTTTTCAGCTTTAGGGAATCACCTACGCTCCAATACCCGGGTTCTTGTTTTAACCCATGCCTCTAATGTCACTGGAAACATGGTGGACATGGAGTGGGTGGGGGAGTTTTGCAGGGAGCATGGCTTAATTCTAATCGTTGATGCGGCCCAAACGGCAGGTTTCTACACATACGATCTGAAACATTCCCCCATTGATATTCTTTGCTTTACAGGTCACAAGGGCCTCTATGGTCCGCAAGGTGTGGGTGGCATCTATGTAAAGCCAGGGTTAGCTGTGCCCCCTTTGAAGGTGGGAGGAAGTGGCATTCAAACCTTCTCCAAAACCCATCCAAGCCAAATGCCTGAAGCGCTAGAAGCCGGTACACTTAACCTCCCAGGTATAGCAGGCCTGATGGCGGGAGTGCGCTATCTAAAGGATAGGGGAATGGAGCTGATTTGCCATGAAGAATGCGAACTCGACCGTTATTTTTACGGAGCCATCCGGGAAATCCCTGGGCTAGAGGTGTATGGAGACTTTGCTGCTTCCATCCGCTGCCCGATTATAGCTTTGAATATACTGGGTGTAGATTCAAACCTAGTTAGCCAGCTTCTGGCGGAAGAGTATGATATCTATACCCGCGCAGGCGGACACTGCGCTCCCCTTATGCATGGTGCTTTAAGAACCAGGGAGCTTGGAGCCGTGCGCTTTAGCTTTTCGCATCGCAATACCAAATTTGAGCTTGATTCAGCAGTGCAGGCCCTTAGAGACTTAGCTCTCCGGCTTGGTAGGGAGACGTTATGAGTACGACCAGGGTTGTAGTGACGTTTCATACGACAACGGAGGCCATGGCCTGGGAGAAGGCGTGTAAAGAGGCAGGTCTACCTGGACGATTAATTCCCATGCCCGTCCAGATTCGTGCTGAATGTGGTTTGGCTTGGCTGATAACCCCCCAAGAAAAAGAATGTCTTATCAAGGGAGCTGCTCGGCTCAACTTAAGCTATGGGAATGTCGTAGAATTAGAATAGAAAGGGGTGAGTGCCTTGGTAGAAAAGATGGTTTTCTGCAAAGGCGGTGGCTGAACGGCTAAACTTGGACCGGCGGTCCTAGAAAGCGTGTTAAGCAAACTCCCCAGAATAAAGGATCCAAATTTCCTTGTAGGTTTTGACCACTCTGACGATGCAGCTGTGTATCGTCTCACCGATGATTTGGCTATTGTGCAGACCTTGGACTTTTTTCCACCCATGGTGGACGATCCCTATATTTTTGGACAGGTTGCGGCGGCAAATGCTCTCAGCGATGTGTATGCTATGGGGGCGGTGCCCAAGACCGCATTGAATATCGTCTGTTTTCCTGAAAAGATGGATCTAGATGTTTTGAGCCAGGTGCTCCAGGGTGGTAGTGAAAAAGTGATGGAGGCCGGCGCGGTATTAGCCGGCGGGCATTCCATTGACGATGTGGACGTGAAATACGGATTATCAGTGACGGGAATCATTGATCCCAAAAGGATTTATACAAATGTTGGCTGTAAGCCTGGGGATGTCTTGATTCTAACTAAGCCTTTGGGTGTGGGAATTGTGTGTACTGCGGATCGGGTGGGCGAAGCTTCCCCTGAAGCTATGGAGCAAGCCATTAAGTCCATGACAACCCTAAATAAATACGCGGCGGAAGTGGTGCAAAGTTTCCCTGTACATGCATGCACCGATGTAACCGGTTTTGGCTTTCTGGGCCATTTACACGAGATGCTTGGCGCTGGGTCCCAAGCTGTGATTTATAGCAAGCAAATTCCATACATTCCTGAAGCACTAGAGTATGCAGAGGAATTTTTGATTACGGGTGCAGCCCAGCGCAACAGAAACTTCCTAGAAAACTATGTAGAAATCGAACCCCAGGTGCCCTTTGGCATCGAAGAGTTGCTCTTTGATCCCCAGACTTCGGGGGGACTTCTGGTAAGTGTTCCTGGAGAGCTCGGCGAGCAAGTCCTTGCTGCACTAGGGAAGCTCGGTTTGCCTTGCGGAATTGTGGGCGAGGTCACTTCTGGGGGAGAAAGGGAGATTGTCGTACGATGAAAAGGATAGTTGATGCCACAGGTTTAGCTTGCCCCTTACCTGTTATTGAGACAAGAAAAGCTTTGAAGGCGATGTCCGAAGGTGAGCTTAAGGTGGTTGTGGATAATATCGTCTCATTGCAAAATCTAGAAAAGATGGCCAAACAGATGGGCTTGGTTCACACTCTCGAAACGATCCATGACACCAAGCACACCATTACGATCACGGTGGGCGAAACCACAGGTGAGGTTGTGGCCTCTAAGGCGGAACCCACTTGTGATGAGACAAGATCGAGAAGTACAGTTGTGGTTCTATCGTCGGAGGCGATGGGTTCAGGTGATGCCGAACTGGGACGGGTTTTAATGAAGAGCTTTATCTACGCCTTGACGGAACTGGATCGTTTGCCTGATAAAATTCTGCTTTACAACAGTGGTGTGAAGTTGTCGGTTCATGGTTCTGACTCCATCGGCGATCTACAAAAACTAGCCGGGCGAGGTGTTGAAATCTTGAACTGTGGCACTTGCTTAGACTTCTATGATCTCACCGCCCAGCTTGGAGTGGGTTCAGTGACAAATATGTATGAAATTGTACAAAGTCAAATGGAGGCCGGAACCATCATTCAGCCGTAGACCTGAAGGGGGTTTTTGTGATGAGGTATTTCACGTGGTTTAGACCACAGCAGCACGACTATGAATACGCAAGGCAGGCTATGAAGGCGGGTTTGGATGGGTTTGAAGCAGCTTATCGAGCAGCGTATTTGGCGCCTGAAGTGCAGCAGGAATATGTAGACTGTCTGCAGCGCATCAAGGTGGAGCTCGGTGCAAGCTTTGCCGTACACTCCCCTGCCAATGATGTCAACTTAGGTAGCCTAAACTCTAGGGTGCGTGAGGCATCCTTCGAGGAGATCAAGGAGAGCATTGATTTCACCCATGCTATCGGAGCGTCTATCTTGGTTATTCACCCCACACCTGGCATTTTGGGTATGCCTGAGGGCAAGTGGTCGAGGGAGGAACATCCACCAAAACGTGAGGCTGATGCCCTCGCCAGGCAAGAGGAGTTTATGGTTCGGGCCGTGAAGGATCTCGCTGATTACGCGCCGGATATCCTGCTTTGTTTAGAGAATCTGGTGTATCCCCATGAGATCTATCGTAGTCCGGAGGACATGGTAGAGCTCATCAAAAGGGTAAACCGCTCGAATGTCGGGGTCACGTTCGATGTGGGTCATGCTGCTGTGTGCGGCCATAAGCCTGCTGACTTTTTCCATTTGCTCCAAGATGAGATTTTCCATGTGCACCTCCATGACAATGATGGTGTGATTGATCAACACTTGCCCCTAGGTCAGGGCACAATTGATTATGTGGACGTGGTTCAATCCCTAAAACGCATGGATTATCAGGGTGTGGTAAACTTGGAGTTTATTTTGGAAGACCCCGATGGCTATCGCCAGTATTTACATCAATTTGAGTAGGTGGAGCATGTACACGAAGAAACAACTCAAAAAGCACATCGAAGAGCTCGGCATTCAAGCTCGCGATACCCTACTGGTTCATTCTTCGATGAAATCCCTAGGAAAGGTTGAAGGGGGCGCCGACGCCGTCCTCGATGCCTTCAGTGAATTTCTTGAGCCAGGTCTTTTGGTTATGCCAACACATACTTGGGAGCGGATTAACGAGAGCTACAATGTCTTTGATGTCCTATTGGAACCATCTTGCGTGGGGCTTCTAACCAATCTTTTTAGACAGCGTCCCGGTGTGCTTCGCTCCTGGCACCCCACCCATTCGGTGGCAGCTTTAGGCGATAACGCTGCCGAGTTTGTAAGGGGAGAAGAAGACATTGACACTCCCTGTTCTCGGAATGGCTGTTGGGGCAAACTCTA
>DHNI01000126.1:0-726 GCA_002409455.1 Firmicutes bacterium UBA5420
GGAGGGACTGGCCCAATGAAGCCCGGCAACCAGTGTGGTATTTTTGCACACAAGGTGCCAATTCCAGCTGAACAGTATGTTCAGAAAGATGAGGGAAGAGTTGCTTTCGTTCTATTTAGGTTACTAGATAGTCAAACCTCTTCTCTTGGGAAGAGGTTTTTTTGTGCAAAGGGGGAGCTCCATGATTATATTCAAAAATGTGACGAAAACGTTCTCCGGCAAGACAACTGTGCATGCCCTGAGTGGACTTGACTTAGCTATTCCTGCTGGAGAGATCTTTGGAGTAATTGGACAAAGTGGAGCGGGCAAATCTACACTGCTGCGCTGCATCAATATGCTCGAGCGGCCCGATTCGGGTGAGGTCTGGGTTGATGGCACTCGGATGAATGATCTCGATGCCAAAAACTTACGGGCAGCTCGCAAAAAGACGGGTATGATCTTTCAGCACTTTAACCTACTCAATTCTCGCACGGTCTTTCAGAATATTGCTTTTCCTCTGGAGCTTGCTGGCTATGCGAAGCAAAATATCCTCAAAAGAGTAATAGACTTGGCGGATCTAGTCGATCTCAGCGATAAGCTCGAAAGCTATCCTAGTCAGCTAAGTGGTGGTCAAAAACAGAGGGTGGGTATTGCCCGAGCCCTAGCTACCGAACCACGGCTGCTTCTCTGTGACGAAGCGACCTCGGCCCTAGATCCGGAAACCACAATATCTGTGCTCAATCTGCT
>DHNI01000126.1:941-7451 GCA_002409455.1 Firmicutes bacterium UBA5420
CAGGAGATCTGCGACAACGTAGCCGTTCTAGACAATGGCATACTGCAAGAGGCGGGCCCAGTCATCGACGTGTTCACACGCCCCCAATCTGAGGCTACCCGAAGAATGCTGCAAGGATTCTGGGCCTCGAAATTCTCCCCGGAGCAATTGCAGGGTACACTAGATACTTTACTTAAGCTAACCTTTGTTGGTGATAAGGCTCATCAGCCCATTATCTCCCAGATGATTCGCGAGCACAAAGTCGATGTCAACATTCTTTTTGGCCGCATCGATCAGATGAAGAATGAGCCTTTTGGCATGCTTATTGTAGAACTTGTAGGGCATGCTGGACAAGTTGCCCAGGCCATGGAATTTCTTCGAGAAAACCAAGTAGAAGTGGAGGTGTTAAACCGATGATCAATCAAGCAATGCTCTCTATGCTCTGGGATGCCACGTTTGATACTTTGATTATGGTAGGATTGGGCACAATTCTTGCCACCCTCATTGGCTTACCAATGGGAATTCTTTTGACCACGACAGCCCCAGACCATATTCTAGAAAAACCCATGTTCCATCGCACTTTGGGGGGAATGATTAATATTGGCCGCTCCATACCCTTCATTATCCTCATGGTCGCCATTATCCCTTTCACCCGCAAGGTAGTGGGAACTTCGATTGGCACTGTAGCAGCCATTGTACCTTTGACAGTGGCAGCTATTCCCTTTGTAGCCAGGCTCGTAGACGGAGCTCTAAAAGAAGTGGATGATGGGGTGATCGAGGCGGCTCAAAGTATGGGGGCCTCGCCCCCACAAATAATCTATAAAGTCATGATTCCCGAAGCTATGCCTGCACTCGTTCTAGCAATCACCCTCACGGCCGTTAACCTAGTGGGATATTCAGCCATGGCTGGCTCCATTGGAGGCGGCGGTTTGGGGGATTTAGCCATTCGTTATGGGTATCAGCGTTTTCGTGGCGATATTATGCTGACAACTGTAATTATCCTTGTGGTCTTAGTGCAAGGCATTCAAATGCTTGGCGACAAAATCGCCTACAGATTATATCATCATAACTAGGAGGCTAAAAAAATGAATAGAAACCTCATAATTACAAGCTTACTACTTCTTGTTTTGCTAAGCACGCAGGTGGGCTCTGCTGCCACTCTCAAAGTCGGGGCCACCCCTGTACCCCATGCTGAAATCTTGGAGTTTGTTGTTCCCATCCTGGAGCAGGAAGGAATCTCTTTGGAAGTTGTGGAGTTCACTGATTATGTACGACCTAACTTGGCCTTGAACGAAGGCGAGCTCGACGCGAATTTCTTCCAGCATGTTCCCTATTTACAGTCCTTTAACCAAGACGCCGGAACAGACCTTGTGGAGTTGGTGGGAGTGCATGTGGAACCCCTGGGCGTCTTTTCTACAAAGTATGCCGCCCTTGAAGAACTACCACCAAAGGCCACCATCGCTATTCCCAATGACGCCACAAACGGAGGACGGGCTTTGTTGTTGCTACAAACTGCAGGTGTAATTGAACTACACCCAGAAGCAGGTATTACTCCAACTGTCTTTGATATTCGCGAAAACAAGGAGCAATTGCGCTTCATTGAACTTGAAGCCGCCCAATTGAGCCGCAGTCTAGCTGATGTTGACGCCGCGGTGATCAACGGAAACTACGCCCTGCAGGCAGATTTAAATCCAACGAGGGATGCCATTTTCCTAGAAGGGGCAGAGTCTCCTTATGTAAATGTAATCGCCGTGCGGTCGGACGATGTGGACAACAGTACCTTAGCCCAACTGGCGCAAGCGTTAACAAGTGATGCCGTACGTAGCTTTATCCTGGAAAAATACGAAGGAGCAGTTGTACCCGTTTTTTAAAGAACCTGTTTGCAAAGGGGCCATCGGATGTTTCGATGACCCCTTTTTACTATCCCAGTATTCTAGTTCCATAGGGTTCGAGTACCACTTCACCTAAAGCAAACTTCTCTTTCGTCAGCAAATCTTGCACTTGCTTTGGCACCGCCACCGGCCAGGCTACCTTGCGTAAATCAACGGATTGTCTCTTAGCCTGATTATTGAGGAGCACAAGCACCTGATCACCGCTTTGAAAACGGACAAATCCATAGATATTGGTGACACTATCAGCCCACACCGTACGGCAACGACCAGAGCGTAATACATCGTGCTCTTTGCGTAGGGCGATGAGTTTTTGATGCCATGCCAAAAGCTCGAGATTTTGCTCCTCGGGATCCCACAGCATGCCCCGCCGGCAATCTGGATCCGTCAGACCTTCCATACCTACTTCATCGCCATAATAAATCATGGGAGCTCCTTCATAGGTTAATTGGAACGCTACCGCCAAGGCAAACTTCGGCACACTACCGCCGCAAGTAGTCAGAAACCGTTCTGTGTCATGACTTCCCAGGAGGTTAAACAGGCTCAAGTTCACGGCCTGGATATGGTTGACCTGGACTTTAGCCAAACGGTTGGCAAAGGATCGCGCCCGAATTGTACCCGTAGCGAAAAAATCAAGACAGGCGTATTGTAAAGAGTAATTCATGACTGAATCAAACTGGTCACCCCGCACCCATTCACTCGCCTCATGCCATAGTTCACCTACAATGAGGGCCTCAGAGTTTTCAGCCTTAATGGCCTGTCGAAACTCCCGCCAAAACTGATGATCAATCTCGTTAGCCACATCGAGCCGCCAGCCATCAATCCCAAATTCGCGGATCCAATAGCGACCTACTTCAAGAAAATATTCCTTAACATCGTCTTGATGTGTCATGAGCTTAGGCATAGTCGCGATCTGGTTGGAAAAGGTTTCGTAGTTGGGAGGATCCGTCTTTACCGGGAAACTCTCAATATTGAACCAATGCTCATAAGGGGATTCTTCTCCACGCTCTAGAACGTCCTGGAAAGCAAAGAAGCCAAAACCGCTGTGATTAAAAACCGCGTCAAAGACCACCTTAATATCATGCTCGTGAGCCAATTTGATCAAGCTTCGTAGCGTCTCCTCGTCACCAAAATGAGGATCGATGGTATAGTAATCGACTGTGTCATATTTGTGATTGCTTGGTGCCTGAAAAATGGGGGTTAAGTAGAGTACATCAACCCCTAGATCAACAAGATGCCCGAAATGATCGATAATTCCTTGTAGATCCCCGCCTTTTTGGCTAGTCACCGTTGGTAAAGCGTCCCAAGGTTCCACGTTAGGGGGATCATTGGTGGAGTCACCATTGGCAAAGCGTTCTGGGAAGATTTGGTAGATCACGGCTCCCTGCGACCACAGGGGAGGTTCCCACAGATCCTTAAGGGCAATATAAGGATAGTGAAACTGCGTATTGGGAGGAACATCGTCGAAAAAGCCCTTTTCGGTATAAAAAACCTGATGCTTTCCATCGTCTAACAGAAATACATAACCAAAGCGCTTGGTGTCAAGCTGCACATCGGCTTGATGGAAGGAAAACATCTCGTCCTCTGCAACCATCTCCATGGTGGCGGCAAAAGGCTCCGATCCTCCATAGCGGTCTTGGTACAACACTGTCACGCTTTGTAGATCGCCCTTTGCCGCTCGCAACGTAATCCGTAACGTGTCTTCGGACACGGCATAGGCATAGTTTCCATGGGCCACATGATACACTGCTTCCCTTAGCATTTCTCCACTCCTTGTCTTTTGCAAACGTTAGCACACTTTTCCTATTCGAAGTCAACCGACGTTTTCCTGCCAACAAAAGGCACAACCACACCTGCTTTTGCGTGCCACCCTTGTTCATTATTCCATCCAGCCTGGGCCACAACTTGGGGCATGGGATAGATCATCACTCCGGCGCCATAACAAAGATCCAACTTGGCAAGTTGCTCCTTCCAGGAGAAACTTGTGCGTGCGCCTCCCTCAACATACAGTGTGCAACGTGGCGACAAGACATACCCAAGCTGTCCCCTAGTTTCTAAGAACATCATCTCATTTTTGATCTGGAGAGCAGCATGGAAAGCCGAAAGTACGTTTTCCTGTGAAAAGCTCTTTTGCCAGCGCACTCCCCCCTCTAAAGATGCTTGCGATCCAGTTTTCAGATACGCTTCCCATGACCCTCCCTTAAGCTCCAAATGAAGATGCCCTGCCCGCCACTGCACTCGTAGATCCTCATGACTACTACGTTGGTACGCAAACATCACTCCTTGAGAGCTTACGTCCAGACGCAAAAGAGGCTGAAAGGTCTCCATCCATACCCTGCGCGATTTGAGACTTGCCCCCCAAGCCCAAGCATCCGATGAAAAGCGAAGTGCCAGATCCTTAGGCCCAACACTCGCTCCAAAAGTATCACTGCTGTATTGAACCGCAAGGGCCGGCATAGGACCCGAGTCTTTCGGTAGATTAACTGACCAGAGCCATTTTCCTTGGTTATAGATCCCTTTGCGAAAATCTGCAGTCTCCCACCAGCTCCAATCTCCTGCCTCTTGAATTCCCTGCGGCGCATTTGTGACGGAAACAATCTGCTTTGATGTAACAACCTCCACACGTGTTGTTCTAGACCCTCCTTCAATGTGTAGACGTTGCCGTTCAGGCGTGGCATCCAGAAACCAGGGGCCAGACTGTGTCACAAGGCGCCACGAGAACCCGCGATCCCACAGAAAAACCGGTAGAACAAAATCCCAATCACCGTTCGTCGGCGGTGAGTGCACGACACTTGTGGCCAGAGGAAGACCCGTCCAAATGGGCTGCGCGGGATCATCTAAAGGGATAAGCACATTCAGTTCTCGACCGTCCACAAAAAGATCTCCTCGCCCATGCATCCTGTGTACATGTCCACTAGGGAGCAACAACGGAGATGTGCTGTCTACCTGCAACCTTTGTACTGCATCAAGCTCAAACCAATCGCGATCAATTTGCACCCTGCAGGTAGCCTCCTTACCCTGCCACAAAGCACTAAGTTCCTGAACAGTCAAAGGAGCCAAGAGGGCCTGTACTGAACCACGCACTTCATGCACACCTGGGGGCAAAGCAGGTATGCGAATGCACAGGCTATCCTCTCCATCCCTAGACACATCTAGGGGCTTACCGTTTAGGAACCAACTGCGATCGAGACGCAGATAGGAATTGGAGCCAACCAGAAGCTCCCCAGCTGGGCTGGGCCCCTCTATGTTGAGTGTCAGATCTCCCCAATCGCCTGTCTCTACATGCAGAAAACTTGGTGTCCACCACAAACCCGTTTGGGTCTCTTCTACTTGAACAGCCTGGGATTGGATCCCTAACCTGGGCATAAAGAGTTCCTGTTGATCACAGAAGAGGCGATCGCCTGGTTCTAATAAAAACCACTGTTCGGAGGGGATCGACAATGTCCCTCTACCCTCCCTGTACACCGTAACTCCAGCATGATTCAAAGGCAAAATCCAGGTATGGGGAAAAATGGGAAGGCCCAAGATTCCTTGGGCCCCTTCTAAGCATACCTGCATCTGGAGACGATGGCTTCCCGCGGAAAGCACCGCAAGGTCAAAGTGCACTTCTAAAACGTGGGAGCTTTGCAACGAACTGTTGCCACTTATAATCGGGCCCTCCTTGACAAGACAACCGTCTTGATCCAG
The DNA here is from genome assembly GCA_002409455.1 of Firmicutes bacterium UBA5420. Lineage (GTDB taxonomy): Bacteria > Bacillota > Limnochordia > Darwinibacteriales > Darwinibacteriaceae > UBA5420. The sequence continues at coordinate 6,497 of DHNI01000126.1, forward strand.
AAATCGGAGACTATCTGGACATTTTGCATGAAACTGCCAAGGGCCTGAAGCATCGATCCACAAATCGAGCCTTTGCGTCGCTGTGGCTGGTAAGACCACGGGATCAACAACATGCTTAAGAACTGGCACCTCGCCCCTAGCGAAACCAGCTGGCAGCAAAACAAACATCAACACTAGGGCAAGGGTTCTCATGGAGACTGCACCGAGTGATCGGTGATGAGTTCCACCCTGTGTACCCAGCGTGGTAGCGGAACCTGCACACCGCGGCTACGGCCAGCCAACACCACTCCACTTGTGACTTTGCGCCTTTCACCTAACTGATTGAATGCATCAAAGAGGTGTAGTTCACCTTCCCATAATCCATGCCGAAGTCCACTATTATGTACTGTGAAGGCCAAAGCCTCTCCCTGCTGCATCCAAGATGATACTGCAACGTTCGCCCTGTCTTCTGAAGTAGAGAGTAAGAACAGTACAGCAAAACGCGTTGGCACGCCTCCTTGTGTTGGTTTGACAAAAAGAACGGCGTAGAGGTGGTCAAAGTCATCCCGAGTTAATTCTACCTGAACAATATCCTGTCCCTTAGGCTCCAAAATGAGAACCTCATGATTAAGGGCCAACATTTCCGTAGCCCTTCGTACCGCCTCCCCATCTTCGAGAAACACTACACCGCCTGTTTCATCCTGGTCGAAAAGGGCTAGGGAAAGCTGCAGCTCAATGCTTTGTTCTCCCCAGTTCTGGCAGACGATGGCAAAGGCCTGCCCTGCCCTAACCTGGGCTGCTTCGATGATCACAGGAGAAACGGACACTGTGGCCTGGCCGCTGCCACAGGTTAGGAGAACAACTATCAGCCCCAAAGCAAATCTCTCCACTACCCGCATCATAGTGATGGCACCACCGTGAATTCTACTTGGAAGGAATAGTTGCCGGGGGCGTCTTCATAGCTACCCGTCAGGCG
>DHNI01000126.1:7734-19052 GCA_002409455.1 Firmicutes bacterium UBA5420
GAAGGCCGCCCTCTACTCCATAGCCTACGGCCTTTACTGAAAGCTCCCAGTTCATATTGGACCAAACCGTAATGTTCAACTCTTGAATATCCGTTTGCCCTGGTGCCACAGGTAAAAAGGTTAACGTGTCTGGATTGGAGATTCGCAGGCCCGGTAGCACCTCCACTTGAAACGTAACCACATTTGATGCCTGTATCCCTTTTCCAAAAGCAAGAAGTGCAGCTAAGCACATGATGCCTACTAAGAACTTATGTCTAGCCATTGATTTCCTCCTTGGAGGATAGACCCTGCCTAGATTATATACTGTCTATAGTTTCCTGTCAATTGGGTTTATTCTGAATATTAGTGCCAAAGAAAGAGCAGGACATCCACAGCGACATCCTGCTTTTCGAAGATTATTTTCGCAATGCCTCTACTTTGTCGAGGCGCTCCCACGGTAGATCCAGATCAAGCCGTCCAAAATGACCGTAGGCTGCAACTTGTCTATAAATAGGCCTACATAGATCCAGGTTCCGGATAATGGCCTGCGGACGCAGGTCGAAGTTCTCTCGGATCAGCTCTTCGATCGCTTCATCAGGAATGGTACCGGTGCCAAAGGTATTCACAAAAAGAGATAAGGGTTTCGCCACTCCAATTGCATAAGCCACTTGCACCTCAACCCTCCTGGCTAAACCGGCCGCGACAACATTTTTCGCCGCGTAGCGGGCTGCATACGAAGCAGACCTGTCAACCTTCGACGGATCCTTGCCTGAAAAGGCTCCGCCTCCATGGCGACCAAAGCCGCCATAGCTATCAACAATAATCTTTCGGCCTGTAAGTCCTGCGTCACCTAGGGGTCCACCCACCACAAAGCGACCTGTGGGATTTACCAAAACCTTGGTTTTGTCCGTCCAGAGCTCCCTAGGAATGATCTCTTCAATCACATGTTTGTGAATATCGGCAAAAATGGTGGCTTGATCGACCTCAGGGTGATGCTGTGCTGCAACCACTACATTGTCAACCGCAAGGGGCCGGTCGTCTTCATCATAGAGAATGGATACTTGAGTCTTGCCATCCGGCCTTAGATATGGAATTAGACCACTCTTGCGCACATCGGCCAAACGTTTCGACAGCTTATGAGCCAATGTGATGGGCATGGGCATATACTCTGGAGTTTCGTCAGTGGCATATCCAAACATCATTCCTTGATCTCCTGCCCCCATAGAGGAATCAGAGTCAAAGTCACCAGAACGTTTCTCTACCGCCTCATTCACACCTAGGGCAATATCGGGAGACTGTTCTTGAATGGACGTGAGTACCGCACAGGTGTCAGCATCAAAACCATACTTTGCCCGATCATAACCAATATCCCTAATGACTTCACGTACAATATGTGATATCTCCACATAGCACTGGGTGCTGATTTCACCAAGAATCAAAACCAACCCCGTTGAGATCGCTGTTTCACAAGCCACCCGCGCCTTCGGATCCTGTTCAATAATTGCATCTACAACGGCATCGGAGATCTGATCGCAGACTTTATCTGGATGCCCCTCCGTCACAGATTCTGATGTGAATAAGTATTTCCTTGTTGCCATACTGCCCATCCTTTCCATAAGCAAATCCTCTCCCTTGCGAGAGAGGATTCAATAAACGCTGATCCATCCCTCATCTGTCAAAACCACCAACCAGGTAGTCTTGCTGGATTTAGCACCTTGTGAAATTCTCTCCACCGGTTGCCGGGCTTCGTAGGGCCAGTCCCTCCACCACTCTTGATGAGTCTGTTTATTTGATTGTAGCCTAATCTTGAGAGCTAGTCAACTTTATGCCAGCGATACGTAGGCATAAGGTCTTGCGTAAACTTGCCGACTGCCTGACGTATAGCGGACTCCCTCACGTAGGGAATGTCATTTCGGTGCGGAGAAGGCGTATTCCAAGAACTTGGCGCAGTGCCATCGCGGAACCATCCAATCGTCTTTTTACTGTCCGTAGAACCCTCCCCTTCAACTCTCACACTATGAATCACATTTCCACTACGAGTATCCATAACTCTGCCGAGAAAGCTTACCATAGCCTTCGTATTCTGGCCTATTTCCCACTCATATCCCTTGACGTCCCTTTCATATCGTTCCTTCGTGGGGTATGGTTGTGTCTGCGTGACAGGGGCAAAATAACCTGACACTTCACCTATGACCAAAGCATCGACCCCGAGCATCTGGCCAAGGCGGATGGCTTCATCTCGATTGGGAGATTGGCCCCTAAGCAGGCCAAGGCGAACCAGCGCCCATTCCGCTTCATCTGGACCGATCACTCTGTAATATTCCGAAAGCGTCCGCGTGATTTGCTGTTCCACCTCATGGGATAGAGCATAATCACCAGTGAAATTGTCTAAGAATAATACGGCTACCGTATTTCCCCCGCCAACAGTCACCTTAGGCGGAATCATCTCACGCTCATAGCCCGCACAGCCTGTAAGAAGCAATGCGACCAGCACTAACAACCCTAATCTGCGCTTCATTTTCTTCCCCCGTTTCACTGCCTAGTCCATTCCTGAACCTTCTCTGTATTTCGCCAGCAGACATGATTTCCCTACCACTTGACCCCATTTTTGTCAAAAGATTCTACGACCCGATCCAGAAGTGAAATTAGGTTGTAGAAAAGAGGAAATGAAAGGGATTACTAGAAATAAGCAACGCTAGGTCTTAACCTCGCACAAGGAGGCACGCTCATGCGTAATGAAATTTACCTAGATAACAGCGCCACCACCCCCGTAGCTGAAGAGGTAGTGCAGGCTATGGAGCCTTATTGGTCCATACAATACGGAAATCCGTCTTCGCCCCATATAAGGGGTGTTGCTGCAGAAAATACGCTCCATGCCAACCGTAAGCAGCTAGGGAGCCTACTGCAGGTTAATCCCGCTCAACTCTATTTCACAGCGAGCGGAACCGAGGCCAACAACATGGCAATTCAAGGCGTGGCCAACACGCCCTATTTTCTACGCAATCCTGGCCACATTATCACTACACCCATTGAGCATCCCTCCGTGCTCAAGGTAGTGATGCACCTAGAAGAACTCGGATGGTCGGTCAGCTACCTCGATGTAGATGGTTTCGGGCAGATAGACCCAAATGAATTTTCTAAGCACTTAAAGCCCAATACTAAGATAGTGAGCATAATGCTCGTCAATAATGAACTTGGTTCAATCGCCCCGGTTAACGAAATTGGCAAGATCATCGAAGCAGAAAACAAAGAACGACAACACAAGATCATCTTCCACGTAGATGCGGTGCAAGCATTGGGCCATCTGCCGGTAAGAATCCCAGAGCTCAAGGCGCATCTTTGTAGCTTTAGCGCTCATAAGATCTTTGGACCTAAGGGAATTGGGCTGCTCTACGCCAGTCGGCAAGCCCAGCTGCGGCCGATTCTATTTGGCGGAGATCAAGAAGATGGTCTGCGGCCCGGCACGGAGAATATTCCCGCCATCGTTGGATTCACCAAAGCGGCCCAGTTAGTCACCGACAACCTTGAACCCAATGTAGCGCAGCTTAGACGTCTCCGCCAGGCGCTGATTGATGGCATAAAGACCATTCCAGACGCACGGATCAATAGCCCCCTAGATGGTGCCCCCCACTTGCTGAATGCTAGTTTCCCGGGAGTTCGCGGTGAAGTTCTAGTACACTTTCTTGAACAAAAGCGCATCTTTGTTGCCATGGGTGCTGCCTGCTCATCCAAGAAGAAAGGGGCATCCCATGTACTCCAGGCTATTGGCCTAGAGCAAGATGAGATTCTCTCTGCCATACGCTTCAGCATAGCGCCAACCATTACCCTTGACCAGATAGAATACGTAGTCTATAGTCTAAAGGACACTGTGGAAGAAATCCGCAACATTTATATCTAAGGAGATGCTTATGTACCCCTTGCTCTTAGTCCGTTATGGCGAGCTTAGCCTCAAAGGACGTAATCGCAAAACTTTCGAAGACATCTTATTAGCCAATATGCGCTCATCGCTAGCTGGTCTTCCCCATGGTCGTATCACCAAAACCTTCGGGCGCATCTATCTTGAGACCAACGATAATTGGGCGGAGCTAGCCCAACGGCTGCAAGGCGTCTTTGGAATTGTTTCTGTCTCCCCCGTCCTCAAACGCGCACTTGATCTAGAAGCGATCAAAGAGGGAGCGTCATTGGTGATCCAAGATACAAAGGGAAGCACGTTCAAAGTAGAAGCAAGAAGGCCGAATAAGGCCTTTCCCTTGACCTCCCCAGAGCTTTGCAGCACTCTAGGAGGTCATCTATTACGTGGCTTTCCCCACTTATCCGTCGATGTGCACGACCCCGATTTCATCCTCAATGTGGAGATTCGCCAAGAAGGGGCATTTCTGTACTCACAGGTCATTCCTTCTTTCGGTGGATTACCAGCCGGTTCTTCAGGAAAAGGCCTCTTGCTCCTTTCAGGGGGTATAGACAGCCCCATCGCCGGCTTTTTATCCATGAAAAGAGGTGTTCGGATCGAAGGATTGCATTTTTACTCCTACCCTTTCACATCTGAACGATCCAAAACTAAAGTTACGGAACTGGCTAGGCTTTTAGCACCGTATAATGCCAGGGGTTCCTTCAAGCTCTGGATTGCCTATTTTACAGAGATTCAAAAGGCGTTGCAGAAAAGTTCGTACCCCACACTATCCATCACCTTGATGCGCCGTTTTATGCTTCGCATTGCCACTGAGCTTGCGGAGCGCGAAGGGGCACTAGCTCTGATTACAGGCGATAGCCTAGGACAAGTAGCGAGCCAAACCATGGAGAGTATCCATGTCATTAATGCAGTGACCACCACACCCGTTTTCAGGCCACTTATTGGTATGGATAAGCAAGAGATTATTGATCTTGCGATGAAAATTGGCACCTATGAGACTTCAATTCTCCCCTACGAAGACTGCTGTACGGTTTTTGTGCCAAAACATCCAGCTACAAAGCCAAGGATCGAACAGGTCTTACAAGCAGAAGAAGAGCTCGATGTCCATGGGTTAGTGACTGAAGCGTTGGCCAAAACCGAAGTTTTGCTGATAAATCGCTAAAAATCCTTTTAATTTTCTACCTTTTTGCAGGAAAATGAATTCTTTTGACGAAACTAGCGGAAACCCCTGATTAGGAGACGGTTCCGAATGCAGAATACTTCCCATGACTTGGAGACATTGCTGGCAGAAATTGAGCGCCTCAGACTGGAGAACGCAATACTACGCAAAGCTGCAGGCATTCAAGCGTGTCCTGCATCCACCTCACAGCAGCCCCATGTGACTTCTGATGAACGTCAAGCGTTACTCAAGAAGACGGTATAAGTTTTGAGGCCCCTTAAATGGGGCCTTTCCTTTTCATTCGTTCCAGTTTTCACTACCTAGCGATAGCAACCGATACCAAGGATGCGGCCAATGTTGGCATCAGGATCAACTGTCACTTCAAGACTTCCATCAATGGCCGTTAATAGGGTCGTTACACCCGGCCCATGTCCTGCTAGTAGACAATCGGAGTGCACTACTATTCCTATGGAGATAGCACCCCGGCGATAGCTACGCCCAAAGCGATTGTCTGAATCCTCTAAGGCCACAAAATCACCAAATTTGAGCTGGTCAATGCCTAAAGCTCTAATCTCTTCTTGGTCTGTTGTGGTAATATCGTAGTCCCCTGAAGCAGTAGACGCACTCCCAAGACCAGATCCCATAAACCTGGCCGGAACTTTTCCTGCCACTGGCACCACAAGCTTGCCATTTTCCTCTTTGATCCCCAATTTTCCTAAGAGATTGGGATCCAAATTGCGAATTGTAATACCGGGGTAATCCGCAAATGTTAGCCCCTGCCCGAAGGATTTGATCAACACTTTGTCTTCGATGACCATTTTCTCTAGATCCTCATCGGCAAAGTCCATGATCACATGCTCAATTCCACCATGCATGCCCGTCACGACCCCTTTGGCCCCTTTGGCATCACCTGAGATTACTACTGCCTCGTTACCCACGCAGGCTAACGTGTTGTACGCTTGGTTCCTGCTACTGCCCCGCTCATCAATGGTGGCCGCAGTTGAAACACAAGGTTCAACATGATCTCCAGCCCAACCAAAGGCCGAATGGCCCACCTTCACATTGTAACTAATTCCTCCTGTGCCCGGCAAAACAAAGGGAACCCCTTCCCGATCCACCCTATAGGCCCCGTTGCGTAGCGGGGGAGTAATCTGTCCCTGCACCGAGAGTTTCACAAGCTTATCTACGTTCGTCTTCAACATCTTCCGCAACCTCCTTGTGCTTTTTTCTTAACCATGTACCAATCCATAGGCTCAGTGTTGCTAGACCAATACCGAAACCATCGATCAGAACATCATCGAAGGTACCGGTGCGATGGTTTAGACTACTTTGGTAGCCCTCATCAGCCATAGCCACGGCTAGGGCGAATACCACAGCAACAGGCAACGCCGCCCGGCGTAGCCGCTTTGTCTTGTTGGCTGCAAAATAGACAATCAAGGTCAATACTCCGTATGCCAAAACGTGCCCAATTTTCCGCCCGACCACAACCAACTGCCTAAGTTCAGCCCCACTTAAGTGTGGCAGCAATCTCGCGAGGAACGTCCCCGTATAGTTTGCACCGGAGGCCTCATGGTTCGCAAATAGAAACATGCTTAAGACATACACTCCAACCATAGCCCATTGGATCAATATTATAATTCCCCTTCCAATAGGGTGCCAATCTATTAAACTTCTATGCTAAGCGAGAAAAGAAGAATCGTCTTTTCTTCCGATATTCCACTGGCTGTACCTTAAGCTGAAAATCACCATCCAAGATATTACGGGGATTTGTCTCAACTAAATCTTTAGCCGTAGCTCGTCCCACAATCTCAACCAGAGCCTCAAAGGCCTCAAAGAGATTGAGCCGGCGGCGCTCGCTGCCATGACCGTCGCTGGCAACCATTTGCACCATATTCGAGGTAAGCATGATCTTTGCTGTCTCTTTGATCGACGATCCAAAACGTCCCAAAATGCTTCCCGTATTCATCTGAATCAGACACCCGGTTTTCAGCCAGCCCAAGGCCAAATTGGGATCCTCCACCACTGCCCCATAGCGCTCTGGGTGGGCAATAATCGGAGTTATGCCCTTTGTTTGCAGCCCAAAGAGTACCTGCTCAGCGTACAAAGGAATCTGTTGAAGGGGAAATTCGATTAAGCAATACTTGCCTGCATCGCCATAGGTGGGTATCTCCCCAGCCGCCATGTCCACGAGAGCCATATCCATCAGAAGCTCTGCCCCCGGCACGAGTTCCACAGCGATCTGAGCTTTAATGAACTCTTTCTGCAGCTCTTTCACCTTCTGTTTGACCAGAGACCACTGGGGAATTTCGTAGAAATGGGGTGTGGCAGCTATGGTGGTGATACCTCCCGCTGCGGCGCAACGACCCATGGCTAACGCCATATCCAAGTCCACGGCCCCATCGTCAATGCCAGGTAAAATATGAGTGTGCAGATCAATCATTGAGCTCGCTCCGCATCATCATAATAGTAATAATACTGGTAGTTCTTCTGGTCTTGAGGCCGTACTCCGTTTAAGACAACACCAAGGAGTCTAGCTTTGGCCTGTTCCAAAAGGGTCTTGGCGTGAAGGGCTACATCATTCGGTACTTCATTAGCTCGAATAACCAAGACTGTACCATCCACTTGGTTAGCCATGACCGCGGAGTCCGTTACTGCAATAACAGGAGCTCCATCAAAAAGAATCACATCATAGCCTTCTCGTAGCTCCGCAATAACATTAGCCATAGCTTTCGATTGCAGTAGTTCCGCGGGATTGGGTGGTACGGGCCCCGATGGAATCACATCTAGGCCAGGCACTTCCTCAATTGCTACGGAGATCTCATCGAGAACGGCGTTACCAGTAAGCAAAGCAGTCAGACCTACACCATTATCCATAGGAAAAATCTTGTGTAATACCGGCTTACGAAGATCGCAACCCACCAATGCCACCCTTTGACCCGATTGGGCAAAAGCCACTGCTAGATTCGCTGAAACCGTTGATTTTCCGTCCCCTGGTCCAACGCTTGTCACCAATATAGTCTTTAGCTCCTGATCAGGGCTGACAAACCGGAGATTCGTCCTGAGGGTTCTGAAAGCCTCACTGCCAACTGATTTAGGATCGCCGTGAACAATAAGGGGGCGTTCTCCATTCAAACCATTATTCTTTAATCTACGCACGCAACCCACGTCCTTTTTTCCTCTGGAGGAGTCTATTCTGCCCGCCATCGACCACTTCAAGATCTGGAATCTGCCCCAAAACTGGAACTCCAAGTAAGCGCTCCACATCCTCCTTCGTCTTAATCGTGTTATCTATAAACTCCAATAGGAAGGCTAAACCTACTCCGAGAAAAATACCTAAAACTGCGCCAATGGCAATATTGAGTTTCACCCGCGGTTTTACGGGATTCACCGGTACGGTTGCGGCGTCAATGACTTGTACATCCGCTGTCTGCATAGCCTCGGCGATGCGGGTTTCTTCATTACGAGTGAGTAGCATCACATAAAGCTCCTCTAAGACTTTAGCCCCTCGCGTCAAACGTGCGAGTTCAAGTTCCTTAGCAGGCAAATGACTGAGCCTAGCTTCATAGTCTACAATCAAACTTTGTAGGGCCACATCGCGAGCATCAAGCGCCATAAGTTCAACCTCCTGGCTGATCACACTGGAATACAAATCGCGGTGTATTGGATTGATGGTCCGGGTTTCAGTGCCGATCACTCTTTCTATCTGCTCCGTAAGTTTATCCTTTACATCATCGATCTCAGCCTGTAGGGTCAGAATAGATGGATGCTGATCCGTATACTTTTCTCGAGCACCAGACAAAGAGATCTCCAAATCAGCTAAACGTGAACGATACTGTGTTACGAAGGGATTCTCACTAATTGTAGTCGAGGAGACCATAGTTTCTTCCTGATCAGCTAATCGTGTACGGGCTTGCTCGATCCTTTCCCTAATCTCCGTTTTCCGTATGCGTACCTGACCCAAATCGGCCTCTAAGGAAGCTAGCTGATTGATACCAGCGATGGTTTCCTGAGACGGGGCGAGAGAGCCCTCCTGCTCTCTATAGATCCGTAGTTCTTCCTCGGCCTGTTCCAGATTTGCCGATACCGTAGCAAGTTGTGTTTCAATGAACTCCCGAGCACTTCGCCTATCCTCTTGTTTATACAACAAGTTCCATTCAATAAAGGCATCTGTCAAGGTGTTGACGAATTGTTGAGCTTCTTCTGGCTCCACCGATTGCATACTGATCTTCAGTACATCAGTTCCTTGAACCGGTTGAATGGTTAGCCTTTGTTCTAGGCTAGTTAGACTGACCTCATCTAAACCCATTAATGACCGCACTTGGCTTAGAATATTACGACTCTTCATGATCTGGATATAGTTTTGCGTGGTATTGCCACTCATGCGCCCCATGCCCTCAAAGAGCACGGACTGCATTCCGGCAGACGAATCCCGCACGATCAATGTTGCAGAAGCCTCATAAATCGGTGTAGCCATCAGGCTATAAACGGTGACTCCAAGAACCGTTACAAGGAAAACAATGACTATTAGTGTGCGTTTTTTAACGATGATGTCCCAATATTCCCGTAGATCCATTTCTTCCATTTCCAATGTCGTCACCCCCTACCAAGGAAAGCTTATTTCAAACAAGTCCTTAAACGTCTTTATACCGCCGAGGAAACCAAAGATTTTCGTCCAGTCGGCCTTCTTAGTTTCAGGCACATAGATGATATCTCCACCGCTTAGAAGCGGATTTTCCGAGGCATCACCTGTGAAGAGCACCTTATCTTGGCCCATGGCCACAATGTCCGATCCCTCTAAGGAACCATCGCGGTAAATGCCCACACTTTCCAAAGCAGCCCTCTCAAGTGGCCCCCCCGCTAAGGCAATGGCATCCATAACCCTCGCACCCACAGGTAGAGAATATACTCCCGGGTTTTTGACCATACCTAGCACCAAAATCTGACTTTTCGAGGCCGGAACATAGATCACGTCGCCACCTACTAAAGGCAGGTTATGTTCAACTTGTGCCATCATCAGACTGGAGTAATCGACTTCCCAGATCTGCTCTTCGGCCCCGCCCTGACGAGTTACAATAACCTGTTCGTTACCTGTGTTCGATTGTAAGCCACCTGCCAAGGCCAATATGTCCAGAAGACGTCCGCCTTGCGGCAAAGTATACGCTCCAGCCCTCGTTACATCACCAAAGACAAGAACCATGCGATTCGCCTCAGGTACGGTAATGATTTCGCCTCCTTGTAAAGGTCGATTGTCGGTTTCCCCCGCCAATAAGTCCAGACTTATCGTCTCAGTGAGCACACCCTCTTCTGTCTCCCGGGTAACCACAACCCTGGCAGGCTCTGCACCTTCTGTAAAGCCCCCGGCACGCCCGATCAAGTCCATCAGACTTTGTCCCTTGGTGAAAACATAGTAACCGGGATTACGCACTTCACCCAAAACGAGAACGCTTCTGTCGCTTCTGCGCACCATAATTACATCGCCGCCCTGAAGGAGTCTGTCCTCTGCCAAGAAGCGATTTTCCATCAAGAGGCTAAAATCTATGATTGAAACTTCAGTATTTCCCTCGCTATAGCGAGTTAGAGATACTTGTTCCTCATCGGCACTTTCCGAAAAACCTCCGGCCATTATAATCGCATCCAACAGACCATCGCCAGATTGGAATTGATAATATCCTGGGTGGTTGACTTCGCCTAACACGATGACGCCGCGTTCAGCTCTCGGAACTATAATGACATCACCACCCTGTAAAGGTACGTTATCGGCCAAATAGCGATTATTCATTAGATCACGGAAGTCGATCATGGTAATCTCGGTGCCATCAGAAGACTGCCTACTCAAAGATACTTGTTCTTCCAAGGCTTCATCAGTTAATCCACCAGACATAGCAATAGCATCTAAGAAGCGATCACCATGGCCGAACTGATAATAGCCAGGGCTCTGTACTTCACCTAACACTAATACCTGTCTACGGCCTTCAGAAACATACAAAATGTCACCTGGTAATACCTTATCGTTTTGCAGACCTAAGCGCTCTAGCGCTCCAAGATCAATAGTCTTTACTACACCATCCCGCGTTAAGGTAAGCTCGTCACCTGCACGTTCAGCCGTTCCTCCAGCCTCAGCCAACAGATCGAGCAGCCGGGTCTGCTCTCGCACGATATACGAACCAGGGGTTCTTACCTGCCCTAACACTAAAGCATTTTGATACCCATCGGGCACGAAAATGAGATCATCCGCGAATAGACGGGGATTCTCGCCCCCAGCTTGTCCTT
>DHNI01000126.1:19156-23059 GCA_002409455.1 Firmicutes bacterium UBA5420
CTCGCCCCCAGCTTGTCCTTTTAAGCCGGGTTCCGCATTCACTACCAGGATTTCTTGGCCCGAGTCACCACTACGAGTTATGGCCACCGTGGAGGGATCGCCTGAGGCTGATACCCCTCCGGCACGGGCTAAAATATCAATAAGATGTGCTTCACTATGTAAAGTATAAATACCAGGACTGCTCACTGCACCCAGAACCATCACCTGCTGCTTCTTGGGAACAAAAACCACGTCATTGGGTAAAATGGCAACTGCCTTACTGCGCCCAGACATGTAGTCTTGCACATTGATGATCTGCTCCACCGGCTGGCCGTCCTTCTGGCTTGTAACCACAACCTGTTCTAAATCTGCGGTATCTAGAGCTCCGCCTGCTAAGGCCAAAAGATCCAGAACATCAAGTCCACTGCCCAAGTCATAGCTTGTTGGTTGTCGTACCTCACCGAAAATGGTGGCTCGCCCGGATGTAGGAACAAAAATCATATCTCCACTCTCAATTAAGGGATTATGGCTAAGGCTTCCGGATTCGAGAAATTGATTTACATCGACTTGCAGCACTTGGGTTTGTTCTTGCCCTGCTGAATCAAATACATAACTTGTAATCGTAACGCGACTAAGATCAGCCGTCTTGTCGGGGCCTCCAGCTGAGGCTAGGACGTCCATGAGGCGTGAACCCGCCTTCAGTTGAACGTATCCGGATGTCCTTACTTCACCCAACACTTGTACCTGGAGTGTACGGAACTGATTGACAATAACTGTAACCTGAGGGTTAATTACAAACTCGCCTAGAATCGCCTGCAGTTCTGCCCCTAGCTGGCGGGGGGTCTTATTTGCCGCAAAGTGATCACCAACCAAGGGGAAGGTTAGATAGCCATCGGGGCGAATTGCCACATCTGTCGTAAGTTCTGTATGACCCCAGACAGAGATACGTAGAACATCGCCCACATCCAATAGATATTCGCTGGCATCACCTGGCGCGCCGCACATCATAACTGCAAGCAGCAGCACGCCCATGACCATGCTTGTCCTTAAACTCTTCATCTTACTCCGACACCTCAGATCATTAATGATAACATTGTTGGCCTACACATAACAAGAACCGTGGAACCTTACGGACCGCGGTTCTCAAGAACACTATAATTTTTAAGCTCACCGGTTAAGGGCAGGTCTAAAGTAGAAACCCAAAGTCGGTACAGCTCGGGTGGTTTCAACGTAAAACTCGGTATTAGCATCAATTTGCACATCTTTGCCCCTAATAAAGTAACCACTCACTAGACCCACTGGGCCAAGTAGGATGACCCCTGCCATGCTGGCCCCTGCAGCAAGTTCTAGAGACCGGTTCCTCTCGGTAGCCCTTTCATCCACTTTCAGCTGAATTTGCGTGCCGTCGAGTGCCGTAATCCTACCAAAGTCTAACACGACCCGACCATCCTTACCGAGGCGGGCTGCGGCGGTGACCTCCGATACTTTCGCCAGTCCGCTAGAACCTACAGGTATCACGACGCGACCGTCAACCATGACATCCTCTACTACGCGATACAGTATGGTATCGCCAACCTTAGCTTCACCAGAATTCACCGTGCTAGAAAGTGCCACCTTCACCAATGTCTGTGCCGGCAGAGAAATCTGTTTCACATCTAGGCTGGTGGTACCCCAAACATCAAGCATGAGGCGCTCAGCCCGCTCCGAAATGTTTCCAGCCTGGCCCGTTCCATAAAGAACAAGCTCTAGATTGTCGAGTCTTTCCACCATGGGTTTTTCTCCACTTAAGGTCGCTGAAAATCCCCATTCAGCCAAGTTAAGTAACAACTGCAATCCACCGTCACCCTCAGAATCCTGTAAAAAGCTGAGGACACGGTCGATACGCATGAGAACTGCGCCTTCTTGCACCTTGCCATAAATGTCCAATTCAATCCGCTCAATGCGTTCTAGTAATGAACCTACTTGCACTTCTCCGTAGAGCATTTCTTCTACAATGACCAAAGACCCCAAAGGCGTCACGTTAGCAAACACGGGGGGGATAAGCGTCAGTACCAAAGCCAAAGCCAAGATCGAGGCAACACTCTTTTTCATTATCATCCCTCCAGGATTTAGAACTTTATCGAGAAAGCTGCTTCCGCTTCTGTTCCAGGTTCCATCTTGCTAAAATCAATGAATCTGTAATTGAAACGTAGAGAACTATCATTTTTAAAATCATAACTCAAGCCAAGTTCGGCTGCACTCATAGTTAATTCATCATCGTTCGGTACATTTCCTTCTACTTCGGACAAATTCCATTCTTGTGTCATGCCCAAATGTACTCTACCCCTATTTATGGGAACGACTACACCTAGAGAGGTAACTAAAGGCCTGATTTGTTCGTTTTGCTCCTCTATCGTATCTCGAAGTCTCACCCCTGCACTGAGCGTAAAAAGATCCGCCCAATCCCAGCTAAGGCCCACCGATGTGCTTGCTGTCTGGGATCCGAGCTGGGAATCGAGGCCAAGATCGACAGCCGTATTAAGGGACACATCTCCCATCCGCATAGAAATTCCATAACCGACCCCACTCTCAGGTATGGCAGAAGCGGAATCCGCACCTTCAAAGGGTAGATTACTTATTGCACTGGGGCGCAGGCCGCCGCTCACTTCAACACTGCCTATTTGAATGGGAGGATTAGGTTCAACTATCGGTTCTATTGCACTAAAACTGGACGATGCGGGTAAGGATCTCACCGATGAAAACTGTCCCGTCCACAGGCTGCGAGGACCTATGGGCTCAGGAACGATTTCGGTAATAAAGGGGGCTGCTCTCACCTGCTCTCCAGAGTCGGGCAATGCAACTTGCTGTTCGCCTCCCCTGCGGGCAGCAGCAAGAACCTGCTCAGAGTATAAGAGCTTGCGTTCTGTAAACATTCCGCCCTGCGGCTCAGCAAAGCTTTGGGCATAGAGTAGCTTAAAGTCCTGAATGGACCAGCCCAGGATCTCAAGCTCATCGCCGAATTCAAGAACCAACCGGTAAAGAAGTTCAACCTGACTGGTTGTTAAAGCCTTCTCTGGCTCAACCCTTTGGTTATAACTGAAAATCATACTATCTAGGTACACATTTTGGCTAACTCCAAAACGGCGAGACTGCATGTGGTCTTCGCCGCCTAAGTGCTGTAGTAGTCGGGCTACCAAAAGGGCACCTTGATTGCGGTTTGGTTGCTTTGGAATATCAAACCCAGAAATATCTCGGCCGCGACCTAGTTCTTCAATAGCAGAATACGCCCAGTCCTGCGTTACATTCGAGGAGGCAGAAGGAGAACTAGCGCCTGCAACGCCGTGCATGACCAAGAAAAAGACGTAGAAAATGGCAATAAGCTGACGTTTCTGTAGCACAGTTTCTCCCCCCTTCAACAAAACGATGCTATCAGATTGTGTTTCTCCAAGTGTTACCTAAAACCCTCCCTAAGGTTGATTCCCAATAATATGCATGGAAAGAGGTTACTCTTGCTCAAAGAACCGCTGCGCCAAGATAACTGCAACATAATCGTCGTAAGGTTCAGGCGGCACCTGCATTGTTTTGGGAAGCACCTTCCTCCACCCTTTCGGTCTGTGATCCTGCCAGTACTGCTCGCGGGCTTCTTCTGTGGAGTGCTGCTCATCAATGGTGACAATGGTGAGATTCGGAAGTACCCCCTTAAGCTCTCGCCAAAACTCCTTTGATCCAGTTCCATCACCTAAGACTACTGTGTCAACATTGTACTCCCTAACAAACTCTTTTACCACTCCTAAAAACTCGCGCCGGGGCACCACTTGTTTTCGGGTAAAGCCATCTGTTGCAACAACGGCTAGCCCACATTTGTCTCGCCCTGGATCGATTCCTAAGACCAGCATTACAACCACCACCTCATCACATATTTCGCCTTCGCCCCCTGTCATGTGA
>DHNI01000082.1:0-265 GCA_002409455.1 Firmicutes bacterium UBA5420
CACAGATAATGGTACCAACGATGGAGCAGTTCTTCGGAAGCAAATTGGATAAGCCTACTCCTGGACCAATCGGTTTGTCAGAACTTTGGGGCTCAATATGGGCCATGTCTTCTCCACCAATTTGTCCAAAAAATTGATTTATATAGAGAACAATTCGTTTACTATCCATACATTACACCCCAGTCTGGTCGCGATAGGTGGTGACCTCCTTGATGATGTCATCTACATCTAGGACCATTTCCATCATACTGATCTGGTCTTCCCA
>DHNI01000082.1:500-978 GCA_002409455.1 Firmicutes bacterium UBA5420
AACTGAACTCCTGTCAATGGACCGGCAAAGGTAGGATCTCCAGTTGTAACTGTTTCAGCTGCTAGACCAGAAGCTTCTGCTTCTGCTCCACCTAAAATTACAACTACATTCTCTCTACCGTTCTTTTCAACCAACTCTTTGATTCGAGTTTGGTTCTCCATGTCCATTGCTCCTGCCGCCGTTCAAACAAAGCATTCGGTGGTGGAGAAAGCTATTTTGGCGCCTGTATCTTTAACGCAGGCTTCAATAGCTGGACCCGGAATACCATCTCGATCGCCAATGACAGCAATAAGCTTGCCGTTTAGATCGATCATGGACCAATTCCTCCTTTTTTTGATTAATATTCGCGAGCTGTTAGTTTGTTAAATCCCAGTTCGTTGGTTGCTCCCATAATTGCCTGTAATTCTACAGTAATGGAACCATCGTCTCGGCGACTTCCTTTAAAACCTCCAGCAATCACATCTACAGGGTCGATATT
>DHNI01000082.1:1197-5850 GCA_002409455.1 Firmicutes bacterium UBA5420
GGGCTTCCGTCTGCTAAAGATTGGGATGTACCATCTTGACCAGCGTACTCATCGGTAAGCAAGACGGTCTTGATGCCTTTATTCTCAATCTTGTTGCAGTTCATGATTAGGTCTGTATCGGGGTTGCCGAAACCTTCTTCACTAATAATCACGCCATCAACGCCGAGATACTCTATCAATCTGGCTGTCAAATCGCTAGAACGCTGTTTGTCAAGGAGCGTTACGTTCTCATTTGTAACTACACAACCCACAAAGCACAAGTCTTTACCATGGCGCTTGAGCAGGTCGTGAATTACTGGACTGTTGAGATGGTGGTAGCTGGTGTTTTTATCACAAGCAGATACACAGTTACCACTGACAATGGCTCCATCCATTACTTCTGTTGGATACATGAAGGTTGGAACCATGTTTTTGACATCCACTCCATAAAAATACGTATCGTGGAGCAAACCTTGACTCTGAAGCATGTACACATAAGCGACTTTCGGTAGATCGGGATACTTCTCGTGATATTGGTGTAAGGGAAGTAGCTCATAGGTTAGTGTCTCATCTGGTGTTATGTTGCGCCCTGCTTCTCCAAGATAATTTGCTGCCCGAAGCCCCATTTTTCTCAGCGTTGCTTCGTGCTGATACGTTACGACACCTTCTGCTGGCTCAGCTACAATCACAAGGTTATTGAGTTGCGAGAACGGAGTAAGCTCTGCTCCTGGGCCAGTCATGTCGATGACACCTTCTTGGTAGCCGACAATTTGACCCGTTGTTACTACGCTAACCCCTTTAAGCACATGGGTTGTACCGTGACCTGCTGTGAACATTTTACTGACCATGCCTGGGAAAATTCCGCCGTCTTGTTCAGGCTTGACGCGCGGTTCGATAACGTCTTTCACAGGTATAATGCGTACGGACTCCCCTGGACGTGCGATGTCTAATGTTACCGACTTTAGGTGCTCGTCTTCCAGCAAATAGTTTGTGAGCTCTTCTTTATTCACAAAAAGAGTATGATCCTTTACCTCGGTGCTGGGGCCAAACTGCAGATCCTTAATGAAAATGTTACCCACTTTCAAATCCATACACTCACCTCCTTTGATAGGCCTTAGCCAATGATTTCTTGGATTTTCTTTTCTACATCTTCAGCTCCGAATTCACCGCTAAGAGCGTCTTTCTTTTCCCCATTGTGGTAAAAGGCAATAACCGGTAAAGACATGACACCTTGTGCCATGGATAAACGCCGTGCAGTGGTTGTGTCTAAGGAGTAAAAGTCTAACTTATCCTTATACTGTTCAGCGAGGCGCTCCATATCTGGCATAAGATTCATGCAGGGTACACACTTCGGACTCCAAAAGTCGACCACTGCCCAGCCACTGGAGTTGGGAATATGTTCTTCCCAAGAATCTTTATTTAGGGCGATCACTATGATACTACCTCCTTTTCTTATTGTTCAAGTTCTATATTACGCAACCCTCCTTAGTAATCCTCCTCGTGAAATGGCTTTTATAGGCGATTTCGAGAAAATATTACACGTTTGTGAATTTCGTCCCTAAGTCCTGAAATAGATGGTATAACCCCCGCTTCGGCATGTCGACAATCCGAATTCTTGTGCCCTTTCTGTATGAGAACGGACATTTGTCAAATAATAGGGTTGAACGCCTAAATAGACGGAGGTTTGAGCATGAAAAAGTTTATCACCATTGATGGAAACGAAGCAGCAGCCCATGTAGCTTATGCTTTTACTGAGGTAAGTGCTATCTATCCCATTACTCCCTCGTCGCCGATGGCCGAATGGGTCGATGAGTGGAGTGCCCATGGTCGCAAGAATATCTTCGGCGATGTAGTCAAAGTGGTCGAGATGCAATCGGAAGCTGGTGCGGCTGGTGCAGTTCACGGCTCTTTGAGCGTTGGTGCCCTTACTACAACCTTCACAGCCTCGCAAGGTTTGCTACTGATGATTCCGAACATGTACAAGATTGCGGGGGAGCTTTTGCCCTGTGTTTTTCATGTCAGCGCCAGGGCCCTGGCCGCTCACGCCCTGTCTATCTTCGGCGACCATCAAGATGTAATGGCCTGTCGCCAGACTGGTTTTGCGTTTTTGGCATCCGTTAACGTGCAAGAGGTTATGGATTTGGCGTGTATTGCCCATCTATCCACCCTGTCGGCCAAGGTGCCCTTTGTGCACTTCTTTGATGGCTTTCGTACCTCTAACGAATATCAAAAAGTTGCATCTTTAGAATATGACCAGATGGCCAAGCTAATTGATTGGGACTCTCTAGAAGCATTTCGCAAGCGAGGTTTAAATCCTGAGCGTCCGGTAACAAAGGGTACTGCCCAAAACCCAGATATCTACTTTCAAGGCAGAGAGGTGGCAAATCCCTTTTATGAGGCAATTCCAGAGATTGTTGAAGATTACATGAATCGTCTAGGAGAGCTGACAGGGAGAAGCTACAGGCTTTTCGATTACTATGGCCACCCCGGGGCTGACAAGGTTATTATAGCCATGGGCTCGGTGTGTGATACAATTGAAGAAACGGTAGACTACTTGGCTAAAAAGGGTGAAAAGGTGGGTCTGGTGAAGGTTCGCCTCTATCGGCCTTTTTCAGAACATCATCTTTTGCAGGCTCTTCCACCGACAGTAAAGAAGATTGCGGTTTTGGATCGCACCAAAGAACCTGGCTCGAACGGTGAGCCCCTCTACCTTGATGTGGTGAAAGCGTTGCGGCTTTTGCATCCGGCACCACAGATTGTGGGTGGGCGCTATGGCTTAGGTTCTAAAGATACCACACCCTCCCAAATTGTGGCTGTCTATGAAAATCTCAAGCAAGGGAGTCCTCAAGACCGCTTCACAATAGGGATTATGGATGATGTTAGTCATAGCTCCCTCGCTATGGGAGAGCCCATTGATATCACCCCAGAAGGAACCATTAGCTGCAAGTTTTGGGGTCTAGGTTCCGACGGCACAGTAGGGGCTAACCAAGGTGCTATTCGCATTATTGGGGAACACACCGAGCTTTACGCACAAGCTTACTTTTTCTATGATAGCAAGAAATCGGGGGGGACAACTGTCTCTCACCTACGATTTGGAGCAAAGCCGATCAGGGCACCGTATTTGGTCGATCATCCTGATTATATTGCCTGTCATAACAAGGCTTTTGTGAATAACTATGACTTGCTCAAGGGTCTCAAGCCAGGGGGGACTTTTGTGCTAAACTGCCCTTGGGAGGGCAAGGAGTTGGAGGAAAATCTTCCAGATCATTTAAAACGGAGTCTAGCTGAAAAAAATGTCAGGTTTTACACCATTGATGCCATTTCCATCGCAGGTAAGCTCGGTCTAGGCAACCGGATTAACATGGTGATGCAATCGGCCTTCTTTACATTGGCAAAGGTGATTCCAGTGGATGAAGCTCTCGCCTTTCTTAAGGATTCCGTGGAGGAACTCTACGGGCGTAAAGGGCAAAATGTCGTCGACATGAACGTAGCCGCCATTGATCAAGGGGCAACTGCTCTTAAGGAAGTCAAGGTTAACCCCGCATGGGCTGATCTAAGCGATGACCGTGAAGACGATGCCGAGGGGGCTCCACCTTTTGTGGAGGAAATTCAACTACCGATGCAGCGCATGGAAGGTGACGACTTGCCCGTGAGCGCCTTTGTGGGCATGGAAGATGGGGCCTATCCTACAGGCACCACCGCTTATGAAAAGCGGGGGATTGCTGTGACCATTCCTGAGTGGCAACTAGAAAGATGTATCCAGTGTAACCAGTGTTCCTTTGTCTGCCCCCATGCTGTGATTCGTCCTTTCTTACTTGATCAAAAGGAGATGGAGGAAGCCCCCCAGAGCTTTGCAACCAAAAAGGCCATCGGTAAGGGCATTAACCATTTTGGCTATCGCATTCAAGTGAGCCCTCTAGATTGCACAGGATGCGGCAATTGCGCCGATGTTTGCCCTGCCCCTGAGAAGGCACTCATTATGAAACCTGCAGATCAGGAGATTGCCAAGGAGAAAGATAATTGGATCTATGCTCAACAAATCACAAGCAAAGAGGATTACGTGAACTGGCATACGCTTAAGAACAGTCAGTTTCGGAGGCCTCTCTTTGAGTTTCACGGAGCGTGTCCTGGTTGTGGAGAAACCCCTTATATTAAGCTTTTGACACAGCTTTTTGGCGAGCGTATGTTAATTGCTAATGCCACTGGCTGTTCCTCCATCTATGGGGGAAGTGTTCCTTCGTTCCCCTATGCCGTGAATTCCCTGGGGGAGGGTCCCGCTTGGGCTAACTCCCTCTTTGAAGATAATGCCGAATTTGGCTTTGGCATGCGCCTCGGGGGCAAGCACCTCGAGGGACGTTTGAACGATTTGGTAGAACAACTTGTCACCGAAAATTCGCTGTCCCAAGGTGCCAAGGAGGCGTGCCGAGAGTGGTTAGAAGAACGCAAGGCGGGTAGAAAACTCGTCGAGCTTTTGGAGCGCGAAAAGACAAGTAATCCATTAGTGGAACAGATACTTAAAGGACGAGAGCATCTTACGAAGAAATCCCAGTGGATTATTGGCGGCGATGGCTGGGCTTACGATATTGGCTTCGGAGGAGTCGATCATGTACTGTCTTTGGGGGAAGATGTGAACATGCTTGTCTTGGATACCGAAGTTTACTCCAATACAGGTGG
>DHNI01000073.1:0-21703 GCA_002409455.1 Firmicutes bacterium UBA5420
CCCAGGTGGTCTGTAGCGTCTCTGGAAAGGGCCCAACATTGGTAAAGACCGCCCAGCTTGATGCTTCCACTTCAAGTTCAGTGAAATACGCAGGACACTCTCTAACAGTGGCTACTCCAATGTAGTGATCTAAACCGCCCTTCTCCTCCATGCGTCCTTCGTCAAAGTTCACCGAAGCTTGAATCAACCCTGAAGGTTCTTGATCAGAGAGTTCCTTTAGTTCACGAATCATATCCATATCAAGGCTTTCCCACATTTGGGCAATTTCAGGATTCACCCCTGCAAACATGATCTTAACTCGCTTCCCGATGCCAACAATTTTGAAACGTTTCTTCTCTACTATGCGATACTGCAATTCGCTACCTCCCCTAATAGATAAATAGAACTGGAGGGGTGGAAACGCTTTCAAAGCTCGCCCTTTACAGCGTGCCTGTGATGGCGAAATGCCATGCACATTTTGAAACGCACGACTAAAGGAATCAGGTGAACTGTATCCATACTTCAAAGCCACATCAATGACCTTTGCATCCTTTTCCTGGAGCTCAAAGGCAGCCAAGGTCAAGCGCCGACGACGAATGTATTCGGAAAGAGAAACACCTGCGAGATATGGGAACATTCGTCGAAAGTGATATTCCGAGCAAAGTGCCATTCTCGCTACTTCGCCCATGTCAATTTCGTCAGTTATGTGTTCTTCAATGAACCCCAGTGCTGCGTTTAAGTGCTTCAGCGTATCCACATGAACACCCCCTCGCAACCTACACTATCATGAAATGGAAAAGTAGACCCCACAATTCATGCACCAATTAGGCGTGGAAAATCAGGCGTTGAGTTCCTGGGGCTCTGGTGTCAAAGCTTGCTTGCGAACTTGGTGACGTGCATAGAAGAAACTCGCCACTTGTCCTAGACCTGCAAGAGTCCACGTGACCGGATAGGCCGCGAAAAGCATCATCATCGTGGGGTACCACTTAAAGACAGTGACAAGCCACAAAATGCGAAGTAGACAAGCCCCAACCAGTGTGGAAAGCATGGGAAGAATCGAGTATCCCATAGCTCTTGTCAGGCCAGGAAAAACATTCATAATCCCGGCGGAGAAATAGACAGCCATCATAATCTTTAGGCGTTGCATACCCAAGCCAACGACTTCCGGATTGGTGGTATAGAGGCTTAGCAGTGGCCGACCTAAGAGTACAATCGCGCCACCCAGGGCAAGCCAGGTAGCAAAGACAAAGACAGTAGAAATCTTGGCTATCTCATCGATCTGGTCATAATCTTTTGCGCCCATGCTTTGACCAGTGTAGGTAATGGCCGCGTTATAGTAAGAGTTCGTAGTCGTACCTACTAGGTTCTCCACATTACTTGAGGCGGCACTTGCAGCTACCATGATCGAACCAAACGAGTTCACCGCGGATTGAATCAGCACGTTGGAAATGGAAAAGAGTAAGCCCTGAAGACCAGCCGGAAGTCCGATACGAACAATCTGACCTAGCTTTCCTTTGTGAACTTGTAGCCTCCTCCAGTTAAAGCGGATGGCATCCTCGCTTTTTGATAAGGAGGTTAAAATTAATATCATGGTCAAATATTGCGAGATCACAGTGGACCAGGCCACACCCGATACCCCCATAGAAAATCCCGCCACAAAGACAATATTCAAGATGACATTCACGACACCTGATACTGTCAAGAAGTACATAGGACGCTTACTATCACCCACTGCACGTAAAATCGCAGCTCCAAAGTTATACACCATACTAGCGGGCATTCCTATGAAGTAGATCTTCATATACAAAGTAGAAAGGCTAATGATATCCCCTGGTGTACCCATCATCTGCAGTAGGGGTGTACTCAGTATAATTCCCAAGAGGGCGACAAAAAGCCCCGTGATCGAACTTATGGCAATGGAGGTATGAACGGATTGGCGAATGCCTTGGTTATTGCGAGCACCATAGTCCTGCGCTACAACAACAGCTGTTCCAACAGATAAACCCATAAATAAATTCACTATTAGATTGATCAAAGAACCTGTAGCCCCCACCGCGGCCAAGGCAAGACTACCATCAAAGCGGCCCACAACGATCATGTCGGCTGCATTAAAGGCTAACTGAAGAAGATTCATTGCCATAATAGGCAAGGCAAACTTGAACATAGAACTGAGCAAAGGTAGATTTAGAGTGCTCAAACGGTTACGTAGAGTCATGCATCTGCTTTCCCTTCATATCTAGTGTAAAACCCCATCTGTAGGTGATGGGGCGGAGTATGCTAGTTTACAAAGACTGTCGATCTTCGCTTAATAAAAGAATAAAACCACACAGAATCTTCCATAGATAATCGAATACAACCAGAAGATCGTCGTTCTAAGAGAGTATAGTCCATGATGTTCCGATCCTTGTCCATAGGTAAGGAATGGAACATATAGGGCCCGGCGAATTGAACCCAATTCTGCCCACCACGAGCTAATCGCTCTGTGAAAAACCACTCGCCTCGCTCCGCGATTTCATGTAGGCCTCGTAGTGTGGGAGAAACATTTTTCCCGGTAGAACAAGGCATCGTATGCTTTAGAGTCCAATCCCCTTGTTTTCCGGTAAAGACATGAGTAAGTTGGCGATCGATATCAACCCATACTAAATGGTCGGTCTTGGAGGTTAGTGCACGCATGTTCACAAACGCTTCTAATGTTGCTGTGGGCAATTGTTCCGTATTCGTCTCTGGATCGCTAGGAATGGAAAGGCTGTCCACAGATACCCATCCCTCTTTGCCGTTCTCAGCTTTCACTAGGTACCATTCAAAGGCCCGATCTCTGACAACCTCCACAATTTCCCCGTCACTAAACTCACCAATCTTCTTACGGCCACTAGCATAATTATCATAGGCTGGCGTATCTTCTGTAACATTTGCAAAAACCACGGTATCCCTGATCAACTCTGCAGGATTAATCGTGGCATCAGCCCAAGCATACCCGAAGGTCGCTATGCCCAAGACCATCATCAAAACCAGTGGCAAAAGCACAAAGACATACATCCTTCTAAAATCCGCGCGCAAATCCATTCCTCCATCAGCAAATTTCGACATAATACTACTTTCGCTAAGGAGAGAAATAGTCCTTGTGATTCAGGGGAATTTTTCTGCGACACTCATTTCGTGCTAAACAGTCCTCCCAAAATACCTCCAAGCATAGAGACAAATCCCATTTTGAGAAGACCTTTCCACCACAGCCATGTTGTGAAAAGCGAGCCACCATAACCCACCCAACTAAAGATAAAAAAGACCACAACTCCAATCATGATCCCGTGTA
Organism: Firmicutes bacterium UBA5420; assembly: GCA_002409455.1. GTDB lineage: Bacteria > Bacillota > Limnochordia > Darwinibacteriales > Darwinibacteriaceae > UBA5420. The sequence goes on from DHNI01000073.1 coordinate 3,290, forward strand.
ACCATGCTTTTTTGTGGCACCGGCAACCGGCCAAGATTGCGCCTCCAAAAACGGCAAAATGGGCAAGAATATTAAGCAACCTCGGGTTCGCCTGCCAAGAGGAAAAATATACAATGGCGGCCAGCACCAGAGAGATAAGAAGCAAGAGTATTAGGGAAAGCATAAATCCTTGCACAATTGCCAGAGGTCGTAGGTGAAAACCGTTTACTTCGGTACCGTTTTTCTTTGCCATAACGATCACCCCATACAACCTATGCTGGGCAAAAAAAAATATGCAGCCCAGAACTGGGACTGCATATCTTGTGATTGCGTAATAATCAACCACTAGTCTTCCTGCTTTTTGCTTTCAGCAATGACCTGTTCAGCAATATTAGCGGGAACTTCTTCGTAATGGCTGAACTCCGAGGTAAATGTGCCACGGCCCTGTGTCATTGAGCGCAGATCGATAGCATACTTAAACATCTCTGACATGGGTACTTGGGTACGAATTACCTGCTGGCCTGCTCGGGGTTCCATGCCCAAAATGCGACCACGCTTCTTGTTCATATCCCCCATCACATCACCCATAAAGGCTTCGGGAACGGTAATCTCAACACTCATAATCGGCTCTAACAAAACAGGACTAGCGCTTAAAAAGCCCTTCTTGAAAGCCATACTGGCCGCAATCTTAAAGGCCATTTCAGAGGAGTCCACCGCATGGTAGGAACCATCATAAAGTGACACCCGAACATTCTCAACGGGGTACCCTGCTAGGGGCCCTTCATCGAGAATTTCACGTAAACCTTTTTCCACTGCAGGAATGAAGTTGCGCGGCACTGAGCCACCGAAGATATCGTCTACGAACTCCAAGCGTTCCTCATTTTCGGGATCGCCAGGTGATAGCTTTAAGAACACATGCCCAAATTGACCACGACCCCCAGATTGCTTCTTGTGTTTGCCTTCTACGTCGGCAGTTCCTCGAATCGTTTCCCTATAGGGAACAACTGGGGTTTCAAGTTCTACTTCAACACCAAATTTCTTATGCAAGCGACTACACATAACCTCAAGATGGAGATCACCCATGCCGCTCACTAGGTTTTGGCCCGTATGAAGACTCTTTTCCACCGTAAAGGTTGGATCTTCTTCCGATAAGCGGCTGAGCCCAGATCCGATCTTATCTTCATCACCTTTAGTCTTAGGCTGAATTGCCATGGTCATGGTAGGTTTCGGAAAAGCAATTGGTTTAATGCTAACTTTCTTGTCTTTCGATGAGAGGGTATCATTGGTGGTTGTATCTTGCAGCTTCGCCACTGCCCCCAAGTCACCAGGGCCAATTTTGCTAACAGGTACTTGATCCTTACCGGTAACCAGGAAAAGCTGTCCGATTCTCTCGTCCCGTCCGCTACGTACGTTATAGGCGCTGCTGTCGGAGCGCATGGTTCCGGAAAACACTCTAAACAGAGTCAACTTTCCAACATAGGGGTCAGCCATCGTCTTATATACAAGGGCTGAAAGGCTCGCATCAGCTGTACCAACTTCCACCTCACTGCCATCAGCAATGGTTGCAGAAATGGTTCGATGGGCAGGAGAAGGCATAGCCTGGATCATGTAGTCCAAAAGGGCTGAGATTCCGAAGGATGTTTGGGCACTACCACACAGAATGGGTACCATCTCTCCATTTTGGGTTCCTAGAGCTACCGCCTGTTCAATTTCCTGATCTGTTAAGGATTCACCTTCGAGATATTTCATCATCAGCTCATCGTCGGACACGGATGCCGCCTCAATCATCTCTTCGCGAGCAACTTCCACATCCCCTTCCATATCAGCAGGGATAGGCACTTCTTTAAATGAATCGCCGTCTTTCATAAATGCTTTCATTTTCACTAAATCAACGATGCCAGCAAAAGACTCTGCTTCACCGATCGGCAACTGAATTGGCACAAGCTTTGGCCCGAAATGATCTCTAAGCTCAGAGACAACCCTATTGAAACTGGCATTTTCACGATCCATTTTATTCATAAAAACGGCCCGTGGTAAACCGGCCTCTTCAAGGGCATCCCAGCCCTTTTCGGTGCCAACTTCGACGCCTGAAGAGGAGCAAACGACCAAAACTCCCGAATCGGCCACCGTCAATGCTGCTGTTACATCACCAACAAAGTCAAAGTACCCAGGGGTATCTAGTATGTTAATTTTATGATTTTTCCACTCTGCCGGAGCCAATGCCGTATTAATGGAAATCTGGCGACGGGTTTCTTCTGGATCAAAGTCCATTACAGTTGTTCCGTCATCCACCTTACCTAGACGATTAATGCCCTTGGCGACATAGAGCATGGCTTCAGCCAGAGAGGTTTTTCCTGCACCACCATGACCTACTAAGGCCACGTTTCGTAAGAACTCGGTTCCGTATTCCTTCACAAATTCTCCTCCTCTTAATGAACTGGTCAATGAAAACACTCACCTTAAAGTTTGACAAAGTTAAGCATCCACTTTGTATAGTAAATCTTAAAATCTTTTTATACCACGCCTTACATTCAACAAGATTGCTACATTTTCCTGCCTCTAGAGAAAAAAGCTACAACCACCAACCCCAGTTTTGCTGGAAAACTACGTGTTGCCTTGAAGAATCAAGCTCCACCCTCCACCCAAACAGAGGGAATACCTCAGCTGACACATAGGGCAAGCCATCCATTTCTAGGATCGGATTAGTCATTGGGATCACTACGTTATCATAGCTGATTCGATTATGCTCAGGATCTAACACAATCTCATGACCTCCAAGCACATAATACCAGCTGTTATCGGGAATCTCCACTGCGCCTAAACGCTGTGCCAAGTCAGGCAACCGATAGAAGAGTTCGCCATCATGGTTTAAAATAGCTACAGATTCCGTAATCTCTTGATTATGTAAGAAAATCCGCCACCGATTGTTCCCTTCTACAAGCTTATAATAGATGCCATGTGGATCTCGAAAATAGAAATCACCTTGGTAATAAAATGCATTATCCCCGAGTAGGCCCGGTACACGCCATTGCTCTTTGACGGATGCAGACTGCAACTCAAACAGCGAGATACCTGTTTTTTGCGAGAGACTGAGCAAACCTTGCCCTGCAAAATAGAAAAGGTGTTCACCCAGTTCATTTGCCTCAAAAAGTCTGCTCGATACCACTTCGCCATTTCGATAGCGCCACCCATACAGCATCTTCTGGCTTGTCACCACCAGCCATTCAGGTGAACTCTGATGTGTCAAGACGATAAGGCTTTCAATCAAACCCCAAGGATAATTCTCCCACAGAACGGTGAACTCTTGATCCTCCCAGCCCAAGGCGGCAATATAGCCCGATTGAAAAGCATAAATGAGCTCAGGATACCCGTTCTGATCGATATCAATTGCTTCTATGCCGACAACGACCTCGCCTGGCTTACTCTTCCAAAAAGGATAGAGCGTGCCTTCTACTGACAGCAAAACATGGGCTTCTCCCTTACCGGTGAGGACAAGGACATCTCCCCATCCGTCATTGTTAAAATCATGGATTTCTACCAAGCGAATGGTGTCCCATAGGTATTGCGGCTGTCCCTGCCGCTCCCAGATTCCGCTCTTTTCAGTGTAAAAGTAAAGAGCCCCCCCACTATCTGTGCCTAGAACGAGGTCGTTTCTTAAATCACCGTTCACATCACCTACCGCCATGGCCGAGATATGACCGAGGATGCCCTCAATCAATGGAACCATGGTGTCTTCTGCAAGCACAAAAACGCTATGACCTTGCCCAAGGAGCAAAGTAGACTCACCCTGGCTGTATAGATCGGCCACGAGTGGGGCGGAATTTTGCAGTTCTGGTACTTCTACAGCTATGTAAGTTGCTGCCATGGATGCGCTAGACAGAAGTAGGATGAAAAGTACTACGGATACAGTAAACTTACGGAAACACAACTGTATCGCCCTCCCTCTGTTAAAAAAACCTACAACATACCGCTGTAGGTTTCAAAGTTTGAAACATGGTCGGGGCGACAAGATTTGAACTTGCGACCTCTACCACCCCAAGGTAGCGCGCTAGCCAAGCTGCGCCACGCCCCGACGCAATAAAAGAATACCATGTTCGCGCTGAAAAGGCAAGCTAATTTACGGTACCGAGTTCGAATTTTCTATGGCAAGCCTTGACTGCATCTTGATAACGGGGACGCGGAACCAAGCAGGATACCTTAATCTCCGACGTTGAGACAACGAATACAGGAATACTCTCTTCATTTAGAGCCTCGAACATTCTTGCAGCCACACCAGGATTGGTCATCATACCTGCACCTACAATCGACACTTTAGCCACATTTTCATCACAGATAACGCCCCAATCTTGGTCTCCTTGAATTTTGGCAATAATGTCTAGAGCAGTATCCAACTCTTCTCTTGTGACAGTAAATGTCAAGTCTGCCGTTGGCGTGGCCGTTCCAGCCTGGACAATCATATCAACGTTGACGTTTTCTGCTGCTAAAGACGAAAAAACATTGTGGAGGACACTTACATCGGTGGGAATGCCCACAAGGGTTATTTTGGCGCAATTTTCGTCAGACGCAACGCCCGTAACTGAGATCTCCCGTTCCACTACATTCACCTCTTTAATCATTGTGCCAGATTCGTTAGAAAAACTCGAACGAACACGAATAGGAACCCCATAAACAGAAGCCACTTCTACCGCCCGTGGTTGTAGAATCATAGCTCCCAAAGAAGCTAGTTCTAACATTTCACCATAGTCCACCTCGTCGAGCTTGCGGGCCTCAGAAACAAGGCGAGGATCTGCACTATAGACACCATCTACATCTGTGAAGATCTCACACACTTCAGCATTGAGGGCAGCTGCTACTGCCACCGCTGTGGTATCAGATCCGCCACGACCGAGGGTTGTAATGTCATTTGTGTTCGTCATACCCTGAAAACCGGCGACAATCACTACCTTACCCTGTGCCAATTCAGTGTTGATTCTTGCTCCATCAACCTCCCGAATCCTGGCCTTCGTATGCTGGGTATCCGTCATGATACCGCCCTGTGGTCCAGTTAGCGAAATCACCTTTTGGCCAAGGGAATCAATGGCCATGGCTAAAAGGGCGATAGAAACCTGTTCTCCCGTGGCTAAGAGCATGTCCATCTCGCGCTTAGGCGCATTCTTCGAAATAGAGCGTGCTTGTTTGATTAAGCCATCGGTAGTTTTCCCCTGAGCGGAGACAACAACCACCACTTGGAAGCCGTCCTGCACTGTATGGATAACGCGGCGCGCTACCGCCATAATCTTTTCGGTATCTGCAACAGAGGAACCGCCGTATTTTTGTACAATAATTGCCATATTTTCTGCCCCCTAATGCAACTAGCCTAACCATAGCACATTGTGCATTAGCGGGCAATTAACAGCGAGTAAAAAAGGTGGGAACAGATTGTTCCCACCTTGGAAGTTATTACACGAAGCTAGAGAATGATACAGATTAGCCCGCCGCTTCCTTCGTTGATGATCTTACTTAATGTCTCTTGTAGTTTTTCTTGGGCATTCTCGGGCATGCGATAGAGTTTGCTGTTGATGCCCTCACGTACCATATCCTGCAGGGAGCGACCAAGGAAATCACGGTCCCAGAGAGCATTGGGATCATCTTCAAATTCTTCGGTCAAGGAGCGGATCAGCTCTTCACCTTGTTTTTCCGTTCCCACTAGTGGCGTCACTTCGGTCTGAATACTCGCTTGCACCATGTGGATGGATGGGGCACTGGCGGTAAGCTTAATTCCGAAGTTGCGCCCCTGTTTGATCAATTCTGGCTGCTCGAAGGTGATATCCTCAAGACTGGGTATCACAATTCCGTATCCAGTCTGGCGCACATGTTGCAGCGCTGCTGATAGCTTATCATACTCGCGTTTTGCCACTGTCAAATCTTGCATGAGACGCATGAGGTGATGGTCGCCTTGGACTTCAAGGCCTGTCATTTCTGCCAAAATACTATAGAACAGCTCGTTAAGCAGAGCGATATTCAACGTCACCTTTCCTGTTCCCAAATCGAGGTTTTCTACTGTGACCAGCTGCACGTGCTCGGAATCTGCAAAGCGTTTGACAGCTATCTGTTTTACATCCTTGACTCGTTTTAGCTCTGTCACAGACTCCCAGGCCACATCTTCGTATAATTGGCGTAGCCAATGATCTGCCGCGAGTTCTTCGACCCATTTTGGAAGGCGAACGTTGAACTCCCTCAAGGGGAACTCCATGAGGACTTCGCCAAACAGCCTTAAGATATCGTCTTTTGTCATCCTTAGACAGTCCATGGCCAAAACCTGTACTCCATATGCGGCACTTAGTTCATTTGCTAAAGCGGTGGTCTCAGGGCTGTTAGGATGAATCGAATTGAGGGCTACCACAAACGGCTTACCCAACGCCTGTAGTTCCTCGATAACCCTTCCCTCAGGTTCTGCATACTCACTGCGAGGCAGATCTGATATAGAGCCATCGGTGGTAACGACCAAGCCAATGGTCGAATGCTCCGTAATCACCCTGCGTGTACCCAGCTCAGCTGCTTCCTGAAAAGGTATGGGATGCTCGAACCAGGGTGTTCGCACTAGCCTTGGCCCTTCTTCATCCATATAGCCTTTGGCGCTTGCCACCGTGTAGCCAACACAATCTACGAGGCGAACCCGCGCCTTGGTGGCCTCTTCAACAATGATCTCTACCGGCTCATCGGGTACAAACTTTGGTTCTGTTGTAGTTATGGTGCGCCCCGCACCACTTTGGGGCAACTCATCCCTGGTGCGTTCTTTTAAGTAGACATCAGTGATATTGGGCATCACAAATAAATCCATAAAACGCTTTATGAATGTGGATTTACCAGTACGCACGGGACCAACCACACCGACATAGATGCTCCCGGCAGTGCGCTCTGCAATGTGGGAAAAAACATTAAACTTTTCCATTTAGGCTTCCCTCCTGAATTTAGGCGTTCCATCTAACACGAGGTTGGACAGTATACTATATTACTTCTGTCCTGGAAATATAACAGGAGGAAAAACAAAACTCCAAGCCGTTTTTCACAACTAGGAGTTCTGCGATTCGCCTAATTTACCTTTTGCCCGAAGCGAAACTCTGTTCCCTTGCGTAAGCGGTCAATATTACTACGGTGCCTGAAAATCGTAACCCCAGCAACAAGGATGGCCAAAATAACCTCGATCCATTTCGCCCTAAAGATGAAAAGTGCAATAGGTAAACAAACAGCTACCACAATGGAGGCAAGGGAAATATAACGAGAGAAAACGAGCACAATGAGCCAGATAGCAGCCAAGACCGCCGCCACAGAAGGATGAAAGGCTATAAGAACCCCTGCTATAGTGGCAACCCCTTTTCCACCCTTGAAACGCAAGAAAATGGGCCAATTGTGGCCAATGACGGCAAGGATTCCTGCAATCAACGTAAATGTGGCATCACCAATAAAGTATCTCCCGAGTAAAACAGCCGCAATACCCTTACCCATATCGCCGACAAGGGTCAAAAACGCGCAGGGATAGCCAGCAGTCCTTAGCACATTGGTCATCCCGATATTGCCACTTCCATGTTCGCGAACATCTACTTTAGCCCACCATTTTGCCACAAGCAGCCCAAAGGGAATACTGCCCAGCAAGTAGCTTGCTGCTAAAATAAGTATGTACTTCATTCATCCCTCTCCTTAGAAATCAGCATAATGGGAGTTCCCATGAAACCATATTCTTGCCGAATTCGGTTCTCCAAATAACGCTGATAGGAAAAATGCATTAGATCCTTGCGGTTCACGTGAAGCACAAAGACCGGCGGATTCACTTGTACTTGGGAGCCATAAAAAATCTTCAAGCGTACGCCCTTATCGCTAGGAGGTTGGTTCATGGCCATAGCGTCTTGCAGAATTTCATTAAATCGTCCTGTAGATATGCGCATGCTCCGAGCTTCGTTCACATCCAAACTCAAGTCTAAGAGACTGTATAGCCTTTGCCCTGTCAACGCAGAAATAAAAACGATGGGAGCATAACTCAAGAATTGAAGCTCGGCCCTGAGGGCGCGTTCAAAATCGCGCATTGTATTGGTCTCTTTGGGAACGAGATCCCATTTGTTAACGGCAAGAATCATCCCGCGGCCTTTTTCGTGGGCGTAACCGGCAATTTTTTTGTCTTGCTCCGTGAGACCTTCGGTGCCGTCGATCATGATCACCGTAACATCACTGCGTTCCACGGCGCCTAAAGTTCTAACTACACTATAGTATTCGAGATCCTCGTCCACCTTGCTTCGTCGGCGTAAGCCAGCTGTATCAATTAAGGTGAGGGGCTGATCTTTGTAGATCAGCTTCGTGTCGATGGCGTCTCGCGTTGTACCCGCCACATCCGATACGATCACCCGCTCTTCACCTAGAAGCTTATTTACTAGAGACGATTTTCCTACATTAGGACGTCCGACAATAGCAATTTTTAACGATTCGTCCTCATCTAGATCTGCATCCTCCGGGAAATTCTCCACCACGGCATCTAGAAGATCGCCAATGTTTTGACCATGCTCTGCAGAGACCAAAATCGGTTCGCCTAAGCCAAGACGGTAAAAATCGCTGGCTGCCTCCCACGAACTTAAAGTGGATTCTACTTTGTTTGCACACAATACCACGGGCTTTTGATGGCGCCTCAAGATATCGGCTATTTCTTCATCTATACCTGTTAAACCGGCGCGGCCATCTACCACAAAGACGATTACATCGGCCTGTTCTACCGCGGCCATGGCCTGCACGCGGACTTTCCTGGTGATAATGTCATCTTCCGAGTCAATTCCACCAGTATCAATCAGAGTAAAGTGTTTATTCAACCATTCTGCATCACCATAGATGCGGTCACGGGTTACACCAGGCTCACCTTGAACAATGGAAGTTCGAGTTCTTGTAATGCGATTAAACAAGGTGCTCTTGCCCACATTAGGCCTACCCACTATAGCGACAATTGGTCTGCTCATGAAAATCTCTCCTCAGTTCCCCATCCTAGAATTGATAGTTTCGCTATCTAAAGTGGTAATCCTTCCCGCTGAGGCGAGTCAATGTTTGACGATGATCATCACATCATTGTTCAAATCATGGGCGGCAGCGCCAAATATCCTGCTGATCAATAGGGCGATCTCTGCTAGTTCGTCCTTATCGCGGGCATAGAAAATAGGGGCTCCGCCCCCCACCGTTGTAGGGTCTACCGCAATTACGGCTAGAATTTGCTTGTCCACCATATGCCTCCCTTAGTCGATCATTTTGCCTGCTTCAGACGTTAAAGGCTTTCGTATGGCGCCTTCCAAAATGGGCACCCTGCGGATTGCAGCCAAAAAGGCATCTTCATCCCTTTCTGAGGGCACCATGAGCACGTGCAGACTGCCTGTGGAAGGACTACGACGAACCATGGGGATAAACTCCTGTTCGCCCACATCCATATAGACGCCGATCATAGAAGAAACATCATGGGCGATGGCTTGCATTTGCCCCAGATTGGCCAATGTGGCCTTGGCATTGGGCCCATTGGGCCGAATGATTCCAGCCAAAGCCCTTTCTTCATAGACTTTGCGTGAATCGGGCAGCCCCACGTTCATCATGACCGTTTCCCCGATGAGTACAAGGCCTCCGTCGAATTTGATTTCACTCAATTCAACGGTCGCGATATCGCAGATTTGATCTCCTTGCATCAGCCTGACTAGCCCCATGGCCAAAATGACACCCACCACAGCACTAACTCCCACACGCCATAGGCCAATGGAAACGAGAAGTTCCGAGGCAATAGCCACAGACAAGGCGACCCAAATCGCTAGATAATTGCGGGCCTCGAACACCCTGGCGATACCTTCAATATAAGCGGTTCCCCGTTTTACCATCTCCGTGGCCTCCATGGAAGCTAGAGTCTGTCGTTCTACATTGCGTACCTCTCGAAATTGGCTTGCCGCCAGGAGTAGAAAGGAAATGGCCGAATAGTCTCCTTCCAAAACCGCAGGTACAATCACAGCTCCAATGGCCCCCCCAATAAACCCTAAGAAAAGATGAATTGCCCATCCTTGGGGATAACTGGGGTATTGCCGGTAATCACGGCGAAGCATATATAAGCGTGCCAAAAATCCGGCAAGCGTAGCAACTACTAGGGTAAGCATGTACTTCACTCTCGATCATCCTCATCGTCTCGTCCGAGTCCAGCTTCCCTACGGAAAAATCCTGCAATGGAACCGATTTTCCCCTGGCTAATCAGCAGAAAGCCCACGACCACGACCGCGACAACTACAATCATCCAAACCACCGCGCGACTCGCCCCACCTCCAATTTGGCTCTCGGCTGCGCCTTGTGTTGCAGTCGTTAAGCCTGCTGCTGCCGGAATCACTTTAGCAAAGTACTCCGCAGCCTGCTCCGCTTGCTCCAAGCTTGTGGTGTGGGCCCCAAACTCCAGAAGAATCATCTTAGGTCCCAAATCCTGGTTGTAGTTACCCCGTGCGTCAAAGATACCTTCCACAAGATCGGGATACATATCGTCGGCTATCGCTTTGATTCGCTTAGCATATTCTAAATTGGCTTCGCGATTTTGATTCTGCCTACCTACCACCAAACGCACCCTTGTGGTGGGTACCCCTTCTATTTCCGTCTCGTACACTTCTGGTGGGGTGGCATCACGATGCACATCAATGAGAGTATCGGGGTTTCTTTGTAGCAGTTCTGTTGCTGTACGCCGCGAGCGTATATAAGCTTGGCCATCGTGGGGGATGTGGCTATTATCGGACCAATACACTGTTAGGCCCGCATCTTCCATGGCTGACGCTAATGCCTGGCCTACCTGCAATATATCGCCCCGTCCATCATCTTTGGACTCGGTGCCACTCGATGGCACATAGGATTCGTCATTATGGGTGTGATAAATCCCGATCACACCTTGGTTCCCATCTGCTGTACCCACTTGGGCACCTAAGAGCTCACCTGTGACCGCAGGAAGCTCAATCGTTTCAACGTAACGAACCGTTACCGTATCGCCGTCAATTCCTGTTACTTCGAAAAGCCTATTGTCAGCCGCGATATAATGATCGCCTGGATCAAGTTCTCTACCAGTCATGGTAATCATCTCATCTTGTTCATCACGGAGGGTGTAATACCCTAAATCGGTGCGCTCGTCTGCCTGAACAAGTGTTGTACCAAGCATGACCATTAACGCTACACATGCTACTGCAAAGATTCGATACTTTTTCACAGTTCCTCACCGCCTCCCTCAAGACGCTCTCGAGTCTCGCCGACGAATTCTGCCAACGCTACGGCTATAAGCCCAGCTAGGATCATGGCATCAAAGACGCCTGCTCCGCCAAGTACTACTCGGGTAGCCATGTTATTGGTTACCGCTTGAATAAGGTGAACCACATCGACCGTAAAAAGACCAAGCACTCCAGCTATAAACGATGCTCGCCGAGATCGGCCTGATAAGTAACCCACAATTCCAGCCACGATACTAAATAACCACAGTGGATCAATAAAAAGCGCCGGACTCGATGGATCAAAATCTGTAAGTTGACTTACGCCATAGACGATTCCTCCCGTAATCAGGGCTGCCACGATGGAGCGGATCCTCTCTTTAGCCGTGTCAGCTTTGATCAAGAGATAAACCACCAAAGCTAGAGGTACTAATCCCCCTCCAAGATTGAAGCTTACACTTGTACGCCCTGTTTTTAGAGGAATGGTAACAAAGCTTCCTCCAATCATCAAAGCAATGGCAATTAGGGCCTGGGTATCTGTAAGGCGCATGCGGTCTAGCAAGCGCTGTCCCACACCAAAGTAGATCAGGGCGGCTACAATAAGCAATAAAGCGGTGCCAGTCGGCATCGAAATCCCTCCCATACACTCCCTACACATTGGGAAGCGTTTGGCCTTAGTGTGTCCAAAAAAAAATCCTGTAGACCGAAGTCTACAGGAAATGTTTCTTCAAACTATGATTCGTCTTTGTTATCCTTGAACAAGTCACCAAACATGGCACCCAGGTTTGTAGTAAGCTCCTCACTATCTGTACCTTCAGAGAGGTCGGGCTGGGGCTGCCTGTTTCTGGATGGTGCTGGAGTGGGCGGTGCGACTGGCTTTGGTTCAAGCTCTTTGATGCTAAGACCAATGCGACGCGCCTGGGCATCAACACTGATAATCTTGGTCTCTACCTCTTGACCAGGTTGAACAACATCTTCAGCCTTGGCCACATGCTTATGGGACAACTCGCTAATATGCACTAGACCTTCAATTCCGTCTTCGAGCTTAACAAAGGCACCAAAGTCTACCACACGGGTTACCTCACCCAAAACCTTGTCACCAACCTCATAGCGCTCAGTGACAGTGGACCATGGATCGGGAATAGTTTGTTTCAAGCCAAGAGATATTCGTTCTCGCTCTTGATTAACGCCTAGGATCATTACGGTAATTTCATCGCCTTCGGAAACAACATCTGACGGATGGTTCACTCGACTATAGGCCATTTCAGAGACATGGAGCAATCCTTCTACGCCATCTCCAATATCAACAAACGCACCAAAATCGGTCAGACGACGAACAATACCCTTTACCTTTTCGCCTTCTTGCAGATTGGCAAAAGCTTCTGCTTTGGCTTTGGCATGTTGTTCTTCCAACACTTCTTTATGCGAAAAGACTACGTTATTCTTAGAACGATCAAGCTCAATGATCTTTAGCTCAAGTTCTTGGCCGATATATTTCTGCAGATCGTCTTCAAATCCCCGGGAAACATGACTGGCTGGAATGAAACCACGCACACCCACATTAACTAGAAGCCCACCCTTAACTACCTGCATAACTTTAGCTGTTAAGGTTCCACCCGTCTCAAACAGGTTTTCTAATTTTTCCCAAGATTGATCTGCGTCAGCCCTCTTCTTGGACAACAGAACATTGCCCTCAGAATCGTCGACCTTTAGAACCTTCACCAAGATCTCTTCACCGACGCTGACAATATCAGCGGGACTGGCGTTAGAGATGAAACTGAGCTCGTTCAAAGGAATACGTCCCTCAGACTTATAATCGATGTCGACCAATACCTCGTCATTGGAGATTTGGACTACCTTACCTTCAATCACAGCTCCGGCTGTAGGCAACTTGACATCGTATTCACTCATGTGGTCTTCACTTATGCCTTCTTCGACGGCCTCTACAGCCTCTTCAACTTCAGCCTCGACTTCAACCTCTGGCTCCTGTGCCTCGTCTGCGTGAACATCTTCCGGCTCAGGAACGTCTACTTTTTCTTGCTCGATAGCTTCGGCTACCTTTTCCTCGGTAGCTTGTGCTACCTTCTCTTCGGTAAATTCGCTCATTCTTGTAAGTACCCCCTCAATTAACCAATCTGGAGTAGAGGCTCCGGCTGTAACTCCAGCACGCCTGACGCCAACAAACCATTGGCTTTCCAACTCTTCTGGTGTTTCAATATGATATGTTGCCGTGCCCTGCTCCTTGCATAATTCTGCCAACCTTTTTGTGTTGGCGCTGTTTCGGCCTCCAATCACAACCATAACATCCACTTGGGCGGCCAATTCCCATGCAGAAGTTTGCCGCTGTTCGGTAGCAGTACAGATGGTATCAAAAGCTCTAAGGTCCTCCACCATTCCAGCCAGTTCATTAACACATGCCTTAAAGTTACTCACTGATTGGGTGGTTTGCGCTATAATACCGACGCGACTAGCTATCGGCAGCTTGCGGATTTCTTGAGGCGTACTCACAACATGTGCGGTTTCATCAGTATATCCCAAAATAGCTTGTACTTCCGGATGAAGCCGATCCCCAACAATAATAACTTGATACCCTTCATCTTTCAACTGTTTTGCCCAACGCATAGCCCTGTGCACGAAAGGACAAGTGGCATCAACAACGTCGTAACCTAGCTCTTCGAGCTCTTCCATGACCTTTGGTGCAACACCATGTGAACGAACAATGACTACTCCTGAACTCGTATCATCAGGTTGTTCCATGACCTCAACCCCTTGCTCCTGGAGCTGAGCTACAACCTGTGGATTATGAATAAGTGGACCTAAAGTGTGTATCGGTTTGGCCGGACCAACATCTTGGATGGTTTTGGCTGTCAAGTCTAAGGCCCGCTTGACGCCAAAGCAGAAGCCCGCGCCCTCTGCCAATACAATTTCCACTGCCACCTTTCCTCCTCCCTTATTATACCTCGAATAGATGGACTCTAAACAAGTGCTCACTTTGGATGTATTTCTCTGTATTCTTTGTTATTCCTGCTTAACAAAGAACTAAATTGGGCAGAAATCGTTTCGCTTCCACGGGCCACTTCGACTTTGGTCGCCTTTTTCGGGCCCCCCAAGTCAACTGGAGCTCCAATGGTGACTTTGAAAGGCTTGCGCCAGCCGCGCAAGGAGGCTCTAGAAACCACGACGGGAATGATTGGAACCCCCGTCTTTAAAGCGATTAAAGCGGCCCCACCCTGAACTGGTAACAATGCTTCATTCGTTTTGTTACGAGTACCCTCTGGAAACATGCCCAAGAGATGTCCTTGCGTTACCTTATCCTGGCTCATGCGGATCGCCCGGCGATCAGCTTGCCCTCTGCGAATGGGAAAAGCATGAAGGCTGGAAAGAAACCACCTTGGGATGGGATGTTCGAATAATTCGGCCTTTCCCATAAAATGAATGGGTCTTTTTATAGCTATCGCAAGAATGAGCGGATCAAACCAGGTTGTATGATTACCTGCCACAATTGCGCCGGTGTTTTGGGGAATATGTTCGAGGCCCTCAACATCTAAGCCACATATAAGTAAGACAAAGAATCTAATGATTGCTACCAGAAACGTGTACATCTACATCTTCCCCCTTAATCAAGCCAAGTAGCTTCTGTACCACTTCAGCAACGTTTAAGGATGTGGTATCTATTTCCAAGGCATCGTCTGCTCTTTTTAAGGGTGAGTTATCGCGGGTGGAGTCAAGATGATCTCGCCTGCGAATCTGCTCCTTTAGCTCCTCCAGATCCACGGAAAGGCCACGCCGTTCAAGCTCATTGGCGCGACGTTTCGCTCTCTCCTCTACAGTTGCCTGCAGAAAAATCTTCCAATCCGCATCAGGCATAACCACCGTTCCGATATCTCGGCCATCCATCACAACTGAGCCCTGCCGACCTATCTGGTCTTGTAACGCCACAATGAATTCTCTCACCTTTTTGTGTGTGGAAACCTCAGAAACAAAAGCGGTAACATTAGGTTGTCGAATGAGCTCCGTAACATCTTCCCCATCCAGATAAACAAGATTTCCTTGATCGCCCTGAAAGACAATATTTAAATCAATTGAGGTAACCACTCGCACGAGGGCTTCTTCGTCAGTGGTATCCACACCTCGCCTCAACGCCTCGAGGGTGACAGCCCGGTACATGGCCCCCGTGTCTACATAGCGCAGGCCCAAATCTTTGGCCACCAATCGAGCAATCGTGCTTTTGCCTGCCCCGGCAGGACCATCTATGGCAATCTTCATACGGTTGTGTCCCCTTCCTTGCTACAACTTTATGCCCTGTGACGCCAAGTACCCTGTAGAAAAGGCTGCCTGCAAATTAAACCCACCCGTGACCCCATGGATATCTAAGACTTCACCGCAAAAAAATACCCCTTTAGCCTTTTTCGATTCCATGGTGCGCGGATCGATCCCTCGGCAATCGACGCCTCCTGCCGTCACAATGGCCGCTGCGATAGGGAGTGTCTTTGAAATAGTCAAGGGCAGAGCCTTCAGAAGCTTACGGAGCACTGCGCGCTCGTCCCTAGTGATTTGATGGCATACCTTATCGGGAGGAATTCCCGCAAGATCCACAATAACTGGAATCATACTCTTAGGCAACAATTCGCCTAGAGAATTATGAAACTGCTTACGAGAAAATGCCTCAAAATCCCGCAGCAGCCTGTTATCAAGTTGCTCGTCATTTAATGCGGGCTTAAGATCGAGGTATGCGTGAACTGGCAACCCACTTTCTGCCAGCCATACCCCGATTTGTTCGCTGGCGGTAAGTACGATGGGCCCAGTTAAGCCAAAATGGGCAAACATTAATTCGCCAAAGAATGCCTTTTGTCCTCCCTTAGGATCCATCACTGTCATTTGCACATTACGCAGACTTAATCCTGCAAGCTTTTGAACCCACGTTTCTTTTACGCGGACAGGTACCAAGGCCGGCCGTGGTGTGATGACGCTATGACCTAAACTTTCTGCAATGGCGTACCCATCACCTGTGGAGCCTGTACCTGGATAACTTAGGCCACCGGTGGCCACCACCACATACTTAGCAGGAAAAAATGTTTCTTTATCGTTATGTGTGCTAACAACACCCATGGTTTCTCCCTGATCAGAACGTTTAATAAAAAGTGCCTTGTGGCCAAAATGGATTCTTGCCCCATTGCTTTGGGCAAAACGTTCTAAGGCATTAGCGACTTCGTGGGCATCATCCGATGCAGGAAATACCCTCTGTCCACGTTCTGTCTTGGTCTTGACGCCAAGCTGTTCGAAAAATTGAATACAATCGAGGTTAGAAAAACGATGTAGAGCACTATACAAAAAGCGACCATTTCCTGGATAGCTAGAGATGAACTCCTTAATAGGCATGGCATTGGTGATATTACAGCGGCCCTTACCAGAAATACGTACTTTTGACGCTGAACGTTTCATCTTTTCTAAGACGTGCACCTCTGCACCTCTGTGAGCCAAGAAGCCAGCAGCCACAAGGCCTGCTGCCCCCGCCCCAATCACTACCACCCTTGTCTTCACAACTGCACCGCCCTTTTCAGGCTTTGGAGTTCTTTGCCACTTAGGGGTCGATGCTTACCTACCGCGAGCTTGCCAATGGTCAAAGGCCCAATCGCTGTTCGCTGTAAGCGCTGTACTTGAAACCCCACCTTGTCACACATCCGTCTCAACTGCCGGTTGCGTCCCTCGGTGATGGTGATTCGCAATACGGAGTCATTATCTTGGGGCTTCAAAACTTCAACCTGGGCGGGGCTTGTGCGCCCGTCTTCTAAGATTACGCCTGTTCGTAGGCGATATACCGCATCCATGGTGATGATCCCTTTTAGACGTACTAAATATGTCTTGGGCAATTCAAACTTAGGGTGGGCCACTCGATAGGCGAGATCGCCATCGTTGGTCAAAAAAACCAGGCCTTCAGAATCGTAATCCAAACGCCCGACGGGGTAAACCCGTTCGGTCACCTCAGGTAGTAAGTCAAGGACACTCCTACGACCGAACTGATCCTTGCTGGTGGTAATATAGCCAAAGGGTTTGTTGAGTATCAAGTAGCGTCTCGACTCTTGCTGGGCCAAAGGTTTCCCATCTACGGAGATATGATCCTTCATAGGATCCACTTTTTGACCTAAGTGCGCAGGCTTTCCATTTACTTGTACCCGGTTTTCTTTAATGAGTTCTTCACAAGCCCGGCGAGAGGCAACTCCTGATTGAGCCATCACTTTTTGTAGTCGTTCTTCCACGCCTTACGCCCCTTTCAGTCCAATGATACCCAAGTTCAGTCAAAACCGCAAGAAAAAAGAGGAATCCCCCCAAAGAGGTTTGACCGAGGTCTACTCTTTGGAGGGAATCCCAGAATCGCTGCTCCCTAACTATACCTTGTAGGTGGTGCGAAGCACTCCGTTTGTACTGCTCCGCCCCTGGACCATGCCTTGAATCTGATCGATGAACTGTGGTACCGCATCAATGAGGCGGTCGTAGATAGCATTCTGGCTAACAGGTAGAAGGCGCACACTCTCCCGACCTACGACCAAGAAGGCCACAGGATTAAGGGCAATGCCTGCCCCACTGCCACCACCGAAGGGGTGGTCTGTTTCTGCATTCTTGGAATTTGCTCCAGTGAATTCACTCCCCCCCGCTGCGAATCCAACACTAACACGACTGACGGGAAGAATAATTGCTCCATCGGGCGTTTCTACAGGATCACCGAGGATGGTATTAACGTCCACCATGGTCTTTAAGCTCTCCATCGCAGTTTGCATAAGTCCTTCTATGGGATGTTTATCTTCCATCAAACCATCACCCTTTTAACTTCGTTGATTATAATCTGACCCAGTCTGAACTGGAATATGCAGTGTAGATCAACCTGGACATTCGGGTCGCCATAGTCTGGCTGAATGCGAATTTTCGGCCGGGTTTGGAGGCGATTGTCACAGCTCAGCCCCGTGAGCAAGGGGCCAAGAAGCGCCCAGACCCCACCAGTCCCTACAGCGGTCCAAAAGGGATCACCTGTGCCAATTAATACCTCAAGATGCAATAGATCAACCTTTTGTAAAACATTATCTAAAAGTCGTAGTGCCATCTTTGCGCCCCGTAATGCAGCCTCCGTAGTGCCAAAATTTCTCTGTCTAATCATCTGGCTCGTTCTTGTCAATAACCCCTGGGGAATGGCCAGCAAGTGCGTGCCGATCCCAAACTTAACGCGCGG
>DHNI01000073.1:21823-21989 GCA_002409455.1 Firmicutes bacterium UBA5420
TCCCAAACTTAACGCGCGGTTTTATATCTAGGCCTTCTGCAACTAGCCTAAACTCTACCGAGAAGCGGATCAAGAGCAAGGACATAATCAATAAGAAAAGACCAAGTAGGAGCATCATACCACCTCAACTCGGTCTTAATTTGCCATTATTTCCATTCACTTATGC
>DHNI01000171.1:0-4302 GCA_002409455.1 Firmicutes bacterium UBA5420
GACTGGGGATGCAAAGTAGGGAGATTGCAGCTCGTTATCCGCGCAAGGAAGGGAGACCAATTATGAGAAGCAAGGCGTAAGGTTGCTGTTGTTTTAAGGGGGTGGAGCTAAGGGGGCTTACGAAGCAGGAGCTTTAGCTTCGGTTGTCAAGAAGACGAAGGACATTCATGTAATGACTAGTGCATCCATAGGGGAAATCAACGCGGCCGTTTTCGCTTGGGAGTATGAAAAAACTGGAGAAAAGTACGGAGCTCGTAGCAGCAGGAATGGTGTGGCCTGCTATATTATCGGGTATGTCGCTTGCACGGAATATAAATTGGGCACGTTGTTAGCCTGTGCACCAGAAGAGTTCGATCGAACTACGAATTTTAAAAAAGGGGATGATTGTGTGATCTATATCGGCCATTTTTCGTTTATGGAGCCAAGCGAGCACATCGATTTAGGAGAAGCGATCTATGGGTACTTTACCACCATTGTAGAGGCCGAAGAAGCTGCAGAAGCGCTGAGTAAATTCCATGATTTGCTGTTCAAGCTACATGAAGAAGAGGATATTTTAGATGGGGTTTCCGAAGTGTATCTTGATTCATGCATTGAGTGTATTTCGATTCCTGATTCAGGATTCTTGGCTCACTTCAAGGAGTGGTTTGGTTCGACAACTGGAAATGTTTCCACTTCCATTCGCGGTGCCATTGATGAACAAGCGGTCGCTTATTTTGTTGGGATCGAGGAAGCGAATGGTGCTGATGAAGAGTGTGCAGAAGAGCCTTTTATTAGTTTTTAGTTTATCCGCAACACCATGGAGGAGGTCTAGTGTAGGTTTACGGCGGAAACGACTAAAAAGAGAATCGGACGCATCCGTTCCTCTCAGCTGTTGTACAAAGACGTCTACCGCAATTTCTATGCATAATCATCAGCGTTGCATTAAACTAAATCCACCTTGTCAACTTAGTGCTATCCGTACCCAATGGCGATAAAACGAATATTCAGAAAAAACAATTAAATAGACTTGCCCATGCAAAAAGTCTGTGATATGCTGTTCTTGAGATAACATAAATATTGATTGGCATGCCAATTTCATATTTTAGTACAGATTAATGCCAATTTTAGGGTGATACTGTGGAAAGAAGTATTAGAAATCCTAAGCGAGATGCATCATCACGACAGGGGAAAACGGGCTGGTATGATTATTACGCAGGTTTTTCACCTGGTTTTGTCGCGGATACATTGAATTATTTAGATCCGCACCCAAAATCCATCGTCTTGGATCCCTGGAATGGCAGTGGGACGACGACCAATGTGGCTCAAGAGGCGGGTTTTTCTGTTGTAGGTTTTGACATAAACCCTGCTATGATCATATTATCAAAGGCTAAGACTTTGGATCCTAGCGTTGCAAATAGTATAGGCCCATTATGCGATGAACTTATAGAGAAAGCAGATCATTTTAGAATGCAGCACCCAGTATGGTCGGATCCATTGACAACCTGGTTGGTCAAAGATGGAGCTTTGTATATTCGGAAGCTTGAGTGGGCCATACAAAAACTTTTAGTCGACAATAAAGGCTATCGTAATGGCGGTATAAGAACAGTCAATCATATATCCAGCCTAGCTAGCTTTTTCTACATCGGATTATTTAGAGCTGTACGCCTAATTTTGGCTGAATTCCGTTCCTCTAATCCTACTTGGATAAAACAACCAAAAACGGAAGCAGAAAAAGTAACGATTAAAAAGCGGCATCTGCACCAATTGTTTGTCCAAAATATCTCCGAGATGGCACTTTCACTTTCATCAAGCCAATATCTGCAAAATGGGCTTGATGTTAGGCTGGAAGTTGCATCGTCTGAAGCACAACCTTTGGACAAGCAAAGCATTGATATAGTGATTTCCTCTCCACCGTATTGTACGCGAATTGACTATGCTATGGCTACTTGCATTGAGTTAGCTATTCTTGGATACACCATGGAGAAACTCAATGAAAAGATGCGCATTGAGATGATTGGAACTCCGAAAATCCACCGAAAAACTCCCGAACCAACAATTGAGTGGGGGCCAACATGTCTCGGGTTTCTTAAGGATGTTAGGGAACACGGCTCCAGAGCATCAAAAACATATTACTACAAAACGTATACGCAGTACTTTGACTCTGTTTTTGCCTCTATGGGTGAAATCGACAGAGTCTTAAAGGATAATGGGAAATGCGTTCTTGTTGTTCAAGATTCATATTACAAAGACGTTCACAATGACCTTCCTAGCATTTTTGTGGAAATGGGACATCATTACAACTGGAGTGTTGATTCACGGTTCGTTTTCAAGGGGAGCTCTTTGGTTGCGATAAACAAAAGAGCTAGTCGACACCAACAATCCAAGAAGCGCACAGAGGAAGTTTTGATTTTCACGAAATAGATAGAGTTGGGGGGACTCCAATGAATCAATCACAAGAGTTAGATGCGCTAATCGACCGCGAGCGAAATCACATCCGAACAGACAAGCTGGATATGACCTATGGTGAGCTGGCATCCCTATATGAGAATAAAGAACTGATTATCTCTCCAGAATATCAGAGACTTTTCCGTTGGGGTGAGGATCAGAAAGCACGGTTTATTGAGTCCATTTTACTAGGGTTTCCGATACCCGCCATTTTTGTCGCCGAAGATCAACAGGGAGTTTGGGAATTAGTTGATGGTCTTCAAAGAATGTCCACCATTCTTGAATATATTGGAGTGCTAAAAGATCTAAGTGATGAGCTGGTTGCGCCCTCGAGGATTAGTTTTGATAATAAGAAGTCAACTCTTGCCCCACTGCTAGATGGACTAAGATATGAGGAGCTAAGCCTACGCTCCCGCTTGTCGATAAAGCGGGCACATTGTCGTGTGGAAGTGATAAAGGTAGGTAGCTCAGAAAGAATGAAATACGAAGTATTTGAGCGTTTGAATACTGGCGGGGCGGATCTTTCTGCGCAAGAGGTGAGAAACTGCATTTTCCGAGCCACAGATCCTGATTTTATGCGCTGGGTTGATGAACTGGCAGAATATCCTGCGTACCGAGATTTTCTCGGTATTTCGGATAATCAGAAAAACGCTATGTATGATCGGGGTCTTGTATTGCGTTTCTTTACTTTGAAAAATAATGCAGAAAATTTCGGTCATGATGTTGAACCTTTCATAACGGCATACATTCGCGAAGTTTTGGAAGAAACCGTAGAGTTTGACATGGATATTGAGGGACAAGTCTTTCGGGATACATTTGACATTATTACACGCATCTTTGGTGACGATTCATGGCACTATTTCAAAGACGGTAAGCATAGAGGGCCTTTTTCCGTTTATGTATTTGATGCTCTCTCGATTGCAGTGGCACGCCATCTAGAATATGTGAAAAGGATCGATCCAAGTATCCTAGAAGATAAGTTGCTCGAGGTAAAAACTTCATCTGAATTCTTGAAGAATACCGGAGCTGGGGCCAATACGAAAGCAAGGTTGCTTGGGCGAATTGCAGTTGCAGTTGATATTCTGACTAAAGAGGACGAGAACAGATGACTGCACAGGAATTTCAGGAAGTGCTTGCATCGAATTTAGAACGCAGGCGATTGGCCATCACCAAGATTAAACGGGTTGTACTTGATGTTTCTGGAACAGCCCTTGAACAAACTGCTGCCTTGATGGCAATTCCGCTACTCTATGCACATGTAGAAGGTTATACCAAGGAAAGCCTACTTAACTATGTGGATTTTTTGGAAGCGCAGCAGTTACCAGTCCAAGACGTCCATCCGTCAGTCTTGGCCTTTTCCATAAAGAAACATCTGAAAACTTTGTCAGGAAATCAATCAGTGGATAAGGTAACAGCGTTTGCTGTAAAGACACTAGAGCTGATCATTAACCCACTGTCGTTCTCAGAAAAAACTATAGATACGAAAGCAAATCTTCGGTTCAATGTTTTGGAGGATTTGTGCAATAGCCTATCCATCGAGGCCAATCAGATTCGAGATTCGAAGAGACATCTGAACAACCTCGTGAATCGGCGGAACAATATTGCACATGGTGGGCGTGAACAGGAATTGGATTACGGCGTTGTGAAAGAGTATGCTGAGCAAGCTATAAAGCTTATGGAAGCACTTGAACACGATTTGACACACTGCATAATCAATGAACGATACTTGGTTAGCAGCTGAAAATGTATGTTACCGCAGGCGGTAATTTACTGCGACTCTTTGGCTGAATGATATCTCTCTCCATCACAGCCTCCTGTGACGGATCTCTCTCACACTTCGATTACGTTAGTATCAGGGCGTTATGGTGTCGCAATTGA
>DHNI01000171.1:4555-6060 GCA_002409455.1 Firmicutes bacterium UBA5420
AAACACGAAATCGAGGTGACTCACCCAATGGACAAGTTAACTTTCAAAGGTACCATCATATCCGTCCAGCCCAGAATAAGGTTGGTTCGCTCATTTGACGAAGCCAGCCATAATTACTTGGGGTATGCTTTGTTCCTACAAGGTAGTATCGGTGAGGAAGAACGGGAATTCTCCATCGGTATTGGTAAGGCTGCCAATGAAAAGCATCAGTTTAGCATCGGTGATAAAATATCCGGTGCCTGCGTTCCTGTTGCTGACGAGCGCCTTGAACCAGTTGAATTCTACAAGGTGTCAAAACTGAAGAAACTCTAGGAGACCACCCGGGCCAATGTTAAGCCGCCACCGTGGGAAGATGTCTGCCCGGAATTAGAAACGTATCGATGGCGTGGTCACCGCAGGCTTGCCGCTAGGACGTACTCCACAAAATGCACTACCTGTATGTGGGGTTGCCGGATGCCTGTGGAGATCATTATCGATAACTGGAATCCTCGTGGCAAGAAGAAGCATCGCTTTGAGACCTTCTGCTATGGCCCGCTAAACTGCATGTTCTACAAAGCAGGTCCTAACCGTAAAGTAGAGGGCAGGAATGGTATGGTGTTCACCGAAGAGGATTGGGTGGATGAACAGAATGTAGAACATAGGGAGCCAGAGGAGTAGGGAAATGCCACGGGTGGCCTCTCCGATTCGCCCGCACGAGGTCATCACCCTTATATAGGAATTGCCGATCGGTGGACAACGCTAACTCCCAGGTTCGGGCTGAATTAAGAATACAACAACCCTGACCACAAGATCCTTGTAAGCTAATCTAACGTAAAGATCGACCATTCATTGACTAACTAGAGTGGAAGTTGAAACCCACCTGCTCCGCTTTGGATAGGTGGATTTTTAGATGTTAAAAACTTTACTTGTTAAGAAATACACAACCGCAACTAACGTAGATGCAATCGTCCTGAAGGCCCTTAAAATTGGACTTTATATGAAGTTAATCCCATTTGCCCGGTGCAAAGATAGGGTAAAGACTTGCCCATTCTGACACACAGCAACGAATTGTCCCTTATAATTGGCAAGTGTGTTAGATGGGAGGACGAATGGAACAAATCGAAGTAAAGAACGTAGTGAAGATTTTTGGTAAGAACCCTGAGCGGGGTTTGAGGATGCTGAATGAAGGCCAGTCCAAAGATGAAATTCTGGAGAAGGCCAATCTAACTGTGGGAGTAGGCGGTGTCAGCCTATCCATTCCCAAGGGTGAGCTCTTTGTTATTATGGGGTTATCAGGCAGCGGTAAGTCAACCTTGCTACGCTGTCTAAACCGCTTGCACGAACCCACAGCGGGACAGATTCTTGTTGATGGTGAGGATATTACTCAGATGGATCGGGCTCAGGTGAGAGAACTGAGACGGGAGAAAATGGGCATGGTATTTCAGAACTTCGCCCTTTACCCGAACAGGACAATTGCCGACAACGTAGCCTTTGGCTTAGAAATCAAGGGTATGGCAAAAGCAGAA
>DHNI01000171.1:6308-8738 GCA_002409455.1 Firmicutes bacterium UBA5420
AGTGGCGGTATGCAGCAAAGAGTTGGTTTAGCCCGGGCCTTGGCAGCTGATCCGGATATTCTCCTTATGGACGAGCCCTTCAGTGCTCTTGATCCTTTGATTCGCAAAGATATGCAGCAAGAATTGATTCGTTTACAGGGGAAAATGAATAAAACGATTGTGTTTATCACTCACGATCTTGACGAAGCTTTAAGTTTAGGTGATACCATCGCGATCATGCGGGACGGTAAAGTTGTGCAGCAAGGTTGCGCAGAGGATATTTTAAAGAATCCCGAAAATGATTATGTGGTGAAATTTACAGAAGACGTGGATCGCAGTAAGATTTTGACTGCCCAGGCAATTATGGAAAGACCGAAGGACGTTTTAGTTGCCGGACGCGACGGAATCGACCGAGCGCTATATAAAATGGAGCGAACCAAGTTTTCCAATATGCTAGTGGTAGACCGCCAACGGCGTTTACTAGGTTATGTACTACCGGAAGACCTGGTTCTGGCCAAAAAAGAAGAACGTGATTTTACAGAGTCAATTCGCACCGATGTTTGCACAGTTGAACCGGAAACATCCATGCGGGATCTCCTAGATGATTTGGAAGAAACGCAAAGCCCCATAGCCGTGACGAATGGTGACCGTGTTTTGCAGGGCGTCATTGTCAGAGGTTCGGTAGTAGCAGCTCTGGCACGGAGGGGGATGTAAGGTGAGTTTTAGAATACCTGTTGGAGATACAATTGACTTATTCGTAGCATGGCTTTTGGAGCACGCAGGATTTATCTTCTCGTGGCTCGATGACCGCATTTATTCCTGGGTGATGGGTGTGGAAACACTCTTACTCTGGATTCCTTTCTGGTTGTTCGTTCTCGGGGCAGCGGCCTTGGCTTGGAAACTTGCCGGTCGTGGTTTGGCCGTTTTCACTTTATTAGGCTTTCCCTTAATTTATAATCTAGGGCTTTGGGATGCCAGTGTTCAGACACTGAGCCTGATTATTACGGCCCAGCTTATTACTATTGGCTTTAGTGTGCCTTTGGGAATTTTAATGGCAAAAAATGATGTAGTGAATCGGATTATGAGACCGGTTTTGGACTTCATGCAAACAATGCCGGCCTTTGTTTATCTAATTCCCGCGGTGATGTTTTTCTCTTTAGGACGTGTGCCGGGAGTGATTGCCACCATTATTTTTGCTACACCACCCATGATGCGTCTCACTGCCTTAGGAATCAAACAGGTGCCTGGCGATCTAATCGAAGCAGGCCAGGCCTTTGGCTCCACTACCTTGCAATTATTGTTCAAAGTAGAATTGCTCCACGCTACACCCACAATTCTAGCGGGTCTAAACCAATCAATCATGTTGGCCCTTTCCATGGTTGTTATCGCGGCCATGATTGGTGCCGGCGGCTTAGGCTCAGCGGTTTTACGAGGAGTCCAGCGGGTGCAAGTGGGAATCGGGTTTGAGAGCGGTTTAGTCGTGGTTATACTAGCTATCTATCTTGATCGAATTACACAAAGTTTAGGACCGAAGTTAGAGAAACAAAGGAGCGAATAGTTTGTTAGACAAGAAAAGTATCATTGTATTAACTGCCCTATTAGTGATTAGTATGGCGAGTTTCACAATTCAAGCAGCAGACATTACTCTTGGTTATGTGGAGTGGGATTGTGCAGTTAGTCAGACTCACCTTGTAGCCGCTGTATTAGAAGAACATTTTGATTTAGACGTGGAACTCGTCTCCGTTGATGCGGGCATCATGTGGACAGGTCTGGCCCAAGGAGATCTTGACGCTATTGTGTCCGGCTGGTTGCCCATAACACACGGATTCTATTGGGATCGTTTTGGAGACCAGTTAGAAAACCTAGGTCCCAACTTTGAAGGTGCCCGGATTGGTTTAGTCGTGCCGGCATACGTTCCGGTTGATGATATAACTGAACTCAACGATTATGCCCGTGAATTTAGAAACATGATTTATGGGATTGATCCCGGTGCGGGAATCATGGCAGCCACCGATGATGCCCTTGATATTTATGGCCTGAACTTCTCCGTTTTGGATTCCAGTGACGCGGCAATGGTAGCCCAACTGGGCCAAGCTGTTCAAGCTGAAGAGTGGATTATTGTTACCGGCTGGGTACCTCACTGGAAGTTTGATGCTTATGATCTTAAGTTCTTAGCTGATCCTGAAGGTGCCTACGGTGAAGACGAAACAATCAACACCATTGTTCGTACCGGTTTTAGAGATGACTTTGAGCCTGAAGTAGTAGCGTTCTTGGAAGATTTTTATCTAACCCAAGATCAATTGCATGAAATGATGAACATCATTCGAGAGTCGGATGAATCTGCCTTAAAGTTGGCAAAGGACTGGCTTGATACAAACCCGGATGTTGTTGACAGCTGGCTTCAATAGATTCTCTAAACTCACTCCCCGGCCTCTCTAAAGAGGCTGGGGA
>DHNI01000171.1:8976-9185 GCA_002409455.1 Firmicutes bacterium UBA5420
CCGCCGTATATGATGCGGACAATTCCTACACATCGTCTTTCTTCCATAATCGCATCTTCTTTTAGCCTCGTGACAAATAGAATCCGGTCATTGCAGTAATGGTCAAATTGCTTGTAATCAAGGTATCCCCGGTCAAATACATTGATGGCATCTTTCTCATAGGTAACTACCAGAGCATCCATTTGAGTTCTATCAGCTGGCTTGGCTGG
>DHNI01000047.1:0-795 GCA_002409455.1 Firmicutes bacterium UBA5420
CAGAGGTTTTTTGCGGCAAGATCCATTTGACAAAAGATACAAGCTTGGACTCGTTTTGTTTGAACTAGGATCCGCAGTTTTTCCCACCGAGGAACTAGTTGACTTATCTAGACCGTTTATGAAAAAGCTCTCAAAGGAGACAAACTCATCCGTTTTTTTGACAATTAATGCGGAAAATCAAGCAGTCTGTGTGGCAAGAGTAGATAGTCCGAATCCGTTAAGAGTTACCTTTGAGGTTGGCCGCCGGAGCCCATTGCATGCCGGAGCTTCTGCCAGGGCAATTCTGGCCTTCTTGCCAGACTCTCGCATCCGCTCGATTCTAGAGGAAGGCTTGGAGTCGTTTACTGATGCGACCATAACAGATGTGGAGAGCCTCACTAAAGAGTTGAACAAGACTAAGGAGCTTGGTTACACCATCAGTACTGGCGAGTTGGATGATAGGGTCACGGCTATTGGTGTGCCAATTATGGATCGAAATGATCAAGTTTTAGCGTCCTTGAGCATAAGCGGACCAACCACAGATTTTTCGCCCGACAGGCTTTTGTCTCTTATTCAAAGCACGCGGGCTTGTGCTACTACCATTCAGAAGGTGTTGAGAAACCAATGAGGAGGCTGATTACAATGCTGTCCTGACCTAGGTGAGCCAATCATCGAAGACAAAATTCAACAATGGGAGGAATTCCAAATGTACAAACACAGTAATAGCTGGCCCAGAGCGTTTTTGGTGGCGGTAATCGCCATGATAATCGCTTTGCCCGTACATGCACAAATACCTGAGGCCGATCTACCAGTCAT